>DASUXW010000220.1:0-43399 GCA_036377715.1 Gemmatimonadales bacterium | reverse complement strand
CGTGCTCGGCGCCGCCGGTGACACCCTGGCGGGCTCCGAGATCGTGTGGAGCTCCACCAACGCCGCGGTGGCCACGGTCGATCCGCGCGCGGGAATGGTGCGCGCGCGCGCGCCCGGCAGGGCACTGATTCTGGCGCGCAGTGGAGAGGAGTCCACGCTGTCCGAGCTGACCGTAGTGCCCGTGCCCGTGGGCTCGGTTCGCGTCCTCGGCGCGCGCCCACTGGCGGTCGGTGACGCGCTGGAGCTGAAGGCCGTCGCGGTGGACGCAAGGGGTGGCGAGCTTCGGGGCCGCCCGATCGCCTGGTCCAGCAACAACCCGTCGATCGTCCGCGTGGACCCTTCGACCGGGGCGGCCGAGGCGCGTGCGCCGGGCACGGCGGAGATTACTGCGGCCGCGGGCGGCAAGTTCGGGGTCGTGCTCCTGAGAGTGGCGCCTCGCCCGGAGCCGGTCGCGCCGTCCAGGGGCTGGGCCGAGGAGCGGCTGCTGGCCGAGGCGCGGCTCCGGGCGGGCGTCGAAGCGTGTTACGGCGCGCTCCAGGCGCGGGATGCAGCGCGGCTGGCCGCGCTCTATCGGCCGGTTTCGCGATCGGACGAGGAGAAGCTCAAGCGGCTGAGCCGCATTCTCAGCACGCGCGAATGGGATGCGAAGGTGAGCGAGCGGGTGGACGGGACCCGGCGCCTCGGCCTCGACATCGCCGCCGCGGAGTTCAGTGTGACGCTTACCTGGAAGGATGCGTTCGGGGGGCGGCTCACGAGCCGGCCGGTGTTCCGGGCGGAGTTCGCACGGACGCCCTCGGGGTGGGAGATGTCGAGCTGCCGGATCATCGGATCGCCGACGCTCTAGCCAAGCGGACGGGCTCAGCCTCCGAGGCCGAGGGCGAGGCCGATCCGAATCATGAGGTTGGTTCCCGCGCTCGCGTCGACCGGAACGGAGCCCCCGCCCGACGCACTTCGGAGCTCACCACTGCTCAACCGGTCGTAGCCGTACGTGGCGCCGAGATCGAGGTTGGTGCGGGGCCCGAGCCGCAGGAGCAGCCCGCCTCCGCCGTTGAGCTGGATGAAGTTCGAGGAGAGTGAGAGGTCGCCGCCCGAGATCCCGACCTTGAGCAGCGCGAACCGCACCGCGAGGTAGGGCGCCGCGACGTTGCTGCCCGCATGGATGCGGTAGCGCGGCTCGATGAAGCCGCCGTACAGGCGGGCCTGCTCGGGCCTGCCCGCGAAGTCATGGCTGGTATACTGGAACCCCGCTCCGAACGACAGCGCGCCGGGTGTGTAGCGGACCTGTGCCTCGGCGCCAAGACCGTCCTGCATCCGCTGGAACAGGTTGGCGAAGACGGCGTTGTACAATCCCGAGGCCTGGAGCGAGATCGGCTGCGCCGACTGCGCCGCGGCATCGCGGGCCAGGGCGCCGAAGAGCGCCAGCAGCAGGAAGCGGCGTACGGTAGGCATGGCAGTCGCCTGTAACTTCCGCCGGCCATTCACGGTGTCAAGCGCGCTCGCCGAGTTCCGGGAGGCCTGAGTGATCGTCTGCCGTACGCTGGGACCGGTCGAGGTCACCGTGGACGGGGCACCAGCGCCTCCGGAGCTGCTCTGGCGCAAGCATTTCGCCCTCCTCATCTACCTCGCGCGGTCCCCCCGCCATACCCGGACACGCGAGCACCTGGTCGGGCTCCTGTGGGCCGATCGGACCGAGGCCGCGGCGCGCCATTCGTTGAGCGAGGCGCTCCGGATGATCCGGCGGTTCGCGGGGCAGTCGGCCGTGGAAGTCAACGTCGGGCAGGTCGCCCTGGCGCCCGGCGTGATCGACCTGGACGTGGACCGACTGGAGGAATTGGCCTCTGCCGGTGAATGGGAGCGCGCCTCGGAGTTGGTCGCGGGCGAATTCCTCGAGGGGTTCGGCGTGCCGGACGCATCGACCTTCGAGGACTGGCTCACGGGCGAACGCGAGCGCTGGCGGAGGCGAGGGAGCGAGGTGCTGGTCCGCTGCGCCGACAATCTCGCCCGTGCGGGGCGCGCGCAGGAGGCCTCCGGGCTGGCCGAGCGGGCACTCGACATCGACCCCACCTCCGAGTCCGCCGCGCGTGCCATGCTCCGCAGCCTCGCGCTCGCGGGTGACCGCGCCGGGGCGCTCGAGCTCTACGACCGCTTCCGCGAGCGGCTGGCCGAGGCGGGAGTCGAGCCGTCGGCCGAGACCGGTACGCTCGTCGAGCGGATCCAGCGCGAGCGCGGCCTGGCGCGCGAGCTGCCGCGCGACGCGCCCGATGAGCCGTCCATTCCCCGCCCCCCGCTCGGCGGGCGCGCCGAGGAATTGGGGCGACTGCTCGACGGCGCGGCACGCTCGGCCCGGGCACGGCGCTCCGTGCTGCTCCTGATCGAGGGAGAGCCGGGGATCGGGAAGAGCCGCCTGCTGGACGAGATGCTGGCCCTGCAGCGCCTCGACGGGACCGCCGTGGTCGCGGCGCGTGCCGTGGAGGGCGACCGGGGCGACGCGTGGAGCGGAGCGCTCGCGCTCGCGCGGGGTGGGCTGCTCACCGCGCCCGGGATCGGCGCCGCGCCCCCGGCCGCGCTCGCGGCGTTCGCTGCGCTGATCACCGAGTGGGCCGATCGGTTCCCCGGCGCGGCCTCGGCCGAGCCGTTGCCGCCGGGCCGCGCACTGGCCGAAGCGGTGCGCGCCGTGACAGCCGAGCGCCCCGTCGTACTGGCCGTGGACGACGCCCAGTGGCTGGACGAAGATTCGGCCCTCGCGCTGGGTGTCGCGCTCCGCGACCTGGCGGAGGTCCCCCTCACGCTCGTGCTCGCGACGGCGCCGTATCCGCAGCGCCCCGAGCTCGACGAGCTGCGGACCCGCATCGGACGCGACGTGGAAGGCGGGGCCGTTCGGCTCCGGCGGCTGGACCGTGCCGCCATCCGGAGCCTGGCCGAGCACATGCTGCCGGGCTACGACCCGATCGCGCTCGATCGGGTGGTACGCCGCGTCGCTACCGACTCGGCGGGGCTCCCGCTGCTCGCGGTCGAGCTGCTCCGCGCGGTGGCGCTCGGCCTGGATCTCGGCACCATCGCCGGGACCTGGCCCGAGCCGCTCCGGACCCTTGACCAGAGCCTGCCGGGCGATCTCCCCGACGCGGTGGTGGCCGCGATCCGAATCGCCTACCGCCGCCTGAGTCCCGCCGCCCAGCGGGTGCTGGTGGCCGCCGCCATCCTGGGCGACCTGGCCGCACCGCCGCTGCTCGAGCGGGCCGTGAGCATGGGTGAGGCGGACCTGGGCCGCGCCCTGGACGAGCTGGAGTGGCATCGCTGGCTGGTATCGGAGCCCCGCGGCTATTCCTTCGCCGCCAGAATCGTCCGCCAGGTCATCGAGCGCGACATGCTCACGCCGGGGCAGCGGAGGAGGGTGAGGGAGGCGGTGAAGCAGTGAACAGTGAACGGTGAACGGTGAACGGGACCAGCACACCAGACTCGCCCGGTCTGCTGGTGCCGTTCACCGTTCACCGTTCACTGTTCACCGTTCACCGTTCACTATTCACCGCTTGCAGGTCACATCCCGATCAAACATCGTCACCCCCCCCGCTCCCACCTTGATCCGCACGACCTTCTTGCCGCGGCCGGGGGTATCCTGCGGCAATTCCATCTGCATCGCTTCGCCGGTGACCTGGCCGCCGCTGTCATCATAGCGGGTGACCTGCAGCTCCTTCACTTCGGCCTCGTACGGGTCGCCGGAGGGAGCGCCGGTGGTCGGATCGACCGGCAGGAGCTGCAGGCGGCCGGAGGCGCGGAACTCGCTCGTGAGCGCACCGGCGCCGTTGACCCGCACGCTCTTGCTCAGCTCCACGGGGCCGCGGACCAGGAGGTAGTCGGTCGGCCCGGTAGCGCAGAACGGGCGCGGGATGACCTGGTTGAAGTCGATGATGAAGTGCTGGTCGGTACCGCCGGCGGAGGGTGCCGAGCCGCCCAGGTCGAACTTCGTGGCCATGCCGTCGGTGCCGATGTCGACCGGATCGCTCACGGAGCCGGATGGACCGCCGATGACTGCCTTCAATTCGGCCGGGAGCAGATTGTAGATGACCGCGGAGATTTGCCGGAAGCCCGGCGCGGCATTGATCGGACCGGTGGAGGCCGGCGCGCCGGCGAGCAGGCCGCTCCGCGCCATGTCGGCCGTGATGAGCTGCTCGGCCAGCTCCCAGCTCAGCACCTGGTGATCGGTGGTGCCCGGGATGAGCAGCTCGAAGTGCGCGGCGCCAAGAGTCACTTCCCCGGCCGCAAACAGCCGCAGGTGGAAGCGCACCGGACCGAAGTCGCCGCAGGCGAGCTGGATGGCGCTTCCCGCCCAGCCGCCCGCTTCGCTGTAGGCAGTCTGGAGATCGCCGATCGCATCGCCCCAGGTGCAGTTGAAGGGCGCGACGTTGGGAAATCCGACGGCGGTGCGGTCGCCCGGCAGGGAGAAGAGGGCGGACCGGATGGCGCGAGGGTCGGCGTTGCCGGTGAACACGAGATTGATCGGGTCCTGCGGCTCGCCGGAGAAGTCCGCGCCGGTGTACGGCCAGAGCGAGAGCGCGCCGCCGCCGGCGCTGATGGTCACGAGCGAGGCCGGCGGCGTGGCCGACGTACCCATCGAAGGGCTGTCGGGAGCGAGCGAGGACAGCGGCCCGTTGTCGTCGCAGGCGCTCGACAACAGGGAACAGAGCAGCAGGGCGCCGCCGGCGATCCGGCGTGGGCCGTGGGCGTGGCGCATGGGTGCCTCCAGGAGGGGTGGTCGCCAGGGGACGGCACCGAACCTCGCGACCGGAGGTCAAGCCGGGATCAAGTCAGCGGGTCAGGATGAACCAGTCGAGGCTGACGCCTACCGCCCAGTGAATGACGGCGATGTACCAGACCGAGCCGACCCGGAGGTCCACCCAGCCGAACAGGAGTCCCGCCGGCAGCGCGGCCAGGGTCTCGTCGAACGCCCGCCCGAAATGAGCCACCACCGAGAGCGCGGTCTGGAGCAGGTTGGCTGTGCCGGCCCCGAGCCGCTCGCGAAGCCCGAACAGAAGCACACCACGGAACAGCACCTCCCACGCGCCGAAGTAGAGGAACTGGGAGAGGGCGTGCGGAACGAACGCCTGCGGCGTGGTGGTGAGTGCTCGATCGAGCGGGTACACGTTGCGCACTTCCGGCGAGCCCGCGCCGATCCAGCCGGCGAGCACGGCGAGCGGGATGCCGATGGCGAGCCAGCAAAGTCCCGCGCGCGTGCGGCCGGGCCCGAGACCCAGGGATCGCAGCGAGAGCCCGAAGACGACGCGGGCCAGGAGCACCGGAAGCAGGCCGAGCAGCAGTGCGGAGGCCGCGAAGTGCGCGGTCGCCGTCAGCGGAGGACGCGTGAGGGCCGACCACCGCCCGGCCGGTCCCAGCACGCCCACGGCATCCGCGCGCGCGGCGTAGTAGAACACCACGAGCGACGCGGTCGCGCCGAGAAGCAGCCACTCGGGGCGCGGGGTCAGGCGGCGGCGGGCAGCCGATGCCGTAGCCATGCGATCGTCTCCCTGAGTCCCTGCTCGAGCGGGCGCGGCCGGTAGCCGAGCTCGTGCGCCAAGACGCTGGGGTGTACCCGCTGGTCGTCGAACCAGCTCCGCATCCAGTCGGGGGTAATCGGCGCGGTGCCCCCCATCCTGCCCCAGAGGAGCGCGGCGTGCGCCGCGGCCAGCGCGGCCGTCCGCGGGATGGCCACCACCCGCCGTCGCAGGCCGCTGAGCGTCCCCACCAGCTCCAGCAGTCCACGCAGCGACCGGTTCTCGCCGCCGAGCAGGTAATGCGCGCCCGGTCGGCCGCGGTCGGCGGCGGCGATGATCCCGTGCGCCACGTCGGCGGCATGCACGTAGTTGGCCTGCACCTCGCGGTCGCTCAGGCGGAACACCACCGGCGCGTCCAGGTACAGCGCGATCAGCCGGGTCACCCCGTTCGCATCGTTGAGCGGCCCCGGCCCGTAAATGCGGGTCGGATGCACGACGACTGCATCGTGGCCGGCCGCGGCCCAGGCGTCCACCAGGCGCTCGCCCTCGAGCTTGGTGGTCTCGTAGGGCGTGGCGGCGCGGGTGCCGGCGGCCGGTCGGAGCATGGGAAGCGTGAGCACGGTCGAGACGTGCACGACCCGCCGCACCCGGGCAGCCGCGGCGGCGGCGAGCAGGTGGTCTACCGCGCGGATGTTGACCGCCTCGAACTCGGCGGGGTCGCGGCACCACGCCCGGGCGCACGCGGCGAGGTGGAGCACGGTATCCACGCCCGCGAGCGCGGGGGCGAGCAGCGGACCGTGGGCCAGGTCTCCCTGCACCACACGGACCCGGGCGCGGAGCTCTGGCACGAGGCGGTCGGGTGCGCGTACCAGCACGCGCACGCTCCGGCCCTGCTCGAGGAGCTGCCTTACGACATGCCCCCCGACGAGCCCCGTCGCGCCGGTGACGAGCACCTGCCCGCTCACAGTCCGCCCCCGGTGATCGGCTCCGGCACGGCTCGGACGGGAAGGACCGGGACTCGCTGCCGGCCGCAGCTCGCGGAGAGCGCGGGAAGCGCCACGAGCTGGAGGCCCAGCGCCCAGACCAGCCCCGCGATCGAATCCACCGGATAGTGGTTCTGGGTGTAGATGGTGGCGAGGAAGACGCCTGCCGCCTGCGCCGTTACCAGCAGGGCGATGGGCCGCCGGAGCCAGCGCCAGGCGAGCACGGCCACGGTCGTCGCGCCGGCGACATGCGAGCTGGGAAAGGCGGTGCCGAGCGAGTCGCCCGCGGCGCGCGCGGCGTGGGTGAGCCCGTAGAAGACGCCGTGCGTGAGCGGGCCCTGGTAGTGCGGCAGCAGTTCGGCGGGCCCGATCACCGGGAACGAGAGGTAGAGCAGATAGCAGCCGAGGTACGTCACCATGAGTCGGAGCGTCATGTCGCGCAGCGCGTCGGTCCGGCCCGCGATGCACATGGCGATCGGCGGCAGGAAGATCAGCGGGTAGTAGGCGAAGTAGAAGAAGTGCATCAGCTCGCTGAGGGCCGGGTAGGGCATCGCCGGCATCCAGACCAGGTTGAGGTGGCGCCCGAAGAGCGCCAGGTCGAGCGCGCCAATCGTGTCGTCGTACGCCTTTCCCGGGGCGAGCGCCTGGATGAGCCCCAGCTCGCTCCAGAAGCCGAGCAGGCACACCAGCGGATACAGCTCCCGAACCGCGCCGGCCGGGCCGGCCCACCGGCGCTCGTCCACCCGGGCGAGGACCAGCGGCAGGAGGGCGCCCACGAGATGTGCGCCCAGCACCCACAGGGCGAACGATGCCGTCCCGACGAGCCGCGCCCACAGCGCGGCGAGCACCAGGTTGTAGCCGGCGAGCAGGAGATCGGCCGGCCGGACGCGCGGGCTCACAGCCATCCCTCCTTGCGGTACCACGCCACCGAACGCTCGGCGCCGAGCTCGACCGCGAACCGCGGGCGGAAGCCGAGCTCCGCGAGCGCGCGCGATGGATCGCAGACCCAACGGGCCTGCGTGAGCTCGCGCACGCGCTCGCGGTTGAGGATCGCCGCGCGGCGCCCGAGCGCCGCGATGAGTTCGGCGCCGACGGCCACGGCGCGCGCGGCGGGCACCGGCACGGAGAGCCGCACCGGCATCCGGCCGAGCGCGCGCCCCGCGGCGTCGGCGAAGCGCGCCCAGCTCACCGTCTCGGGGTGCGCCACGCAGTAGGTGCGGCCGGCCGCCACGGGCGAGGCGGCCGCGCGGAGCAGCGCATCGACCGCGTCATCCACGTAGAGCATGCTCAGCTCGCGGTCCCAGCGGCCGATGGACACCGCGAACCCGCGCCGGACCATCCGGAAGAACACGAGCACGCCGCGCTCGCGGGGGCCGTAGACCGAGGGGAACCGGAGTACCGTCGCCGGCACGCGGTCGCGGTAGGCGTGCACCATCGCCTCGGCCAGCAGCTTGGACTGGCCGTAGTGCGAGAGCGGGCAGGGGACGCTGTCGGGCGAGAGCGCTTCGCCGTTGCGGCACGGGCCCAGCGCGGCGAGCGAGGAGAGCAGCACGATGCGCGGCGCCCGCTCACCGTGGCGCGCCGCGGCCTGAAGCACGCGGTGCGTCCCTTCGGTGTTCACGGCGTAGAACGCCTCCGGGGTGCGGGCCTCGGTGAGCGCGGCCAGGTGGAACACGACGTCCGCGCCGTCGAAGGCGCGCTCGAGCCGGTCCACGCTCTCGATGCCGGTGGCCGCGAACTCGATCGGCTGGGTGCTCACCCAGCCGGGCGTGGCGCCCCGGCGTTCGATGCACAGCACGTCGTCGCGCCGCTGGACCAGGGCCTCGATCAGATGGCTGCCGATGAACCCGGCGCCGCCGGTGACCACTGCGCGCATGGTTTCCTCCCGTGGGTGTGGCTGCAAGCTGGCCCGCCGGACTCAAGCCGCGGTCAAGCCGGCGTTGTCAGGCGCAGAGCTCTTCCCGCTGGTGCGCGGGAACCAGCCGAACGTCGGGGACGACTCCCGACCAGGTGGTCCGCAGGAAATCCCTGAGGAAGCGCCAGTAGCCGTCGTACACCGACGAGCCGGCGGCGCGGTACGCGGGCAGGAGCAACTGGTGCACCCGCGGGAGGTTGTACCATGGCACGGCGGGGAACAGATGGTGCTCGAGATGAAGGTTCAGGTTGCAGAGCAGGAACGCGAGGATCGGCGAGGTGCGGACCGACCGGGTGGCGGTGAACGGACTGCCCGAGGTGGTGAGCCCATGCTCCGCCAGGCCGCGCAGGTTGGTGACCTGGCCGGCGATCAGCATGGGCAGCAGCCAGATGCGCATCATGACACCCGGCGCGAGCCACCACGCCCCGCCCATCACTCCGACCATCAGCGCGTACTCGAGCGCGATCGCCGCCCGCTCAGGGCGCGAGTGCGCGGCGCGCCACCCGCCGACCGCGAGATGCGGCAGGTAGAGGTAGGTCCCGGTCATCAGCAGCGCGTAGTAGACCAGCACCAGCGGGATACCCTTCCGGGCGATGGTCTCGACGTCGTCCGGATCGCGCTCGGTGCGCTCGAAGGCGTGGTGTCGCAGGTGGAGCACGCGATACGCGGTCGCGGAGATGAGCACGGGTGCGCCGCAGGCGGACGCCACGAGCCGGTTGAGCAAACGCGAGCGGAACAGCAGGTGATGCCCGCCCTCGTGCATGATCACGCTGAGCGACACCAGCACCCCGGTGAGCGCGAGGGTGCCGGCCGCGCGGATCACGCTGCCGGGTCCCAGGGCGGCCCAGACTCCGAACGCGGCCAGCGGCACGAGCACCAGGAGCGGCAGGTTGCGCCGGGGCTCGAGCCGCTGGAGGCCACGGATCTCCGCGCGGACTTCGGGCGCGATGTCGCTCCGGGTGAGCGGCCGGACGGCTGCGGGCCCGGTGCAGCCGTAAATCCGCGATGGGGGTGCGGGCGCCCGGTTCATGGGGCGGCCTCCACCAGCGCCGCCACCGCCGCGGGCTGCTCCTCGTGCAGGTGATGCCCCGCGCCCGCGATGGTATCCACCACGAGCTGCGGGAGCGTCGTCCGCAGGAGCTCGAGATCGCGCGACGACAGCGCCTCCGGATGGGGCGCGCCGCCAAGCACCAGGCGGACCGGGCAGCGAATCTCGGGAAGGTGGGGCGCGAGCTTCTCGTGCTCGCGCGACTCCGCCATCCGCAGGAAGGCCTTGAGCGTCCCGTCGAGATCGCGCGCGGCTCCCTCGGTGTAGCCTTCGACCACCTCGTCGCTCACCCAGGTGGTGTCGCCCGATGCCTTGATCAGCGCGGCGTGGATCTTCGAGCGGACCAGCTTGACACCGCCCATCAGCTTGACCCACGGTGCCCATTCCGCGGCGTGGCGGAGTCCGGGCGTGGCCGCGCGCTCGGCGGGGCCGCCGTCGAGCGACACCAGGCGGCGCACCAGCTCCGGCCGCCGGTAGGCGATGCGGAGCGCGATGCCCGCCCCCACCGAGTGCGCCACGAGCACCGTCTCGCGGAGCCCCAGCGTGTCCAGCACCGCCGCGACGCGGTCGGCCTGCGCGTCGAGCGAATAGTCCGCCCGCTCCGGGCGGGCGGAGGTGCCCACGCCGAGCGGCTCGATGACGACGACGCGGTGGCCGCCGGCTACGAGCAGCGGCACCAGCTTGCGGAAACCGTAGGCGCCGCCGAACAGTCCGGGAATGAGCACGACCGGCGCGCCCGCGCCGGCGGCGGTCACCTGCAGCGCCTCGCCCGGCGCGACGGAGACCACGCGCGCCTCGAGACTGTCGAGCGTGCCGCTGGAGAGAGCGAGCACGGCCAGCCACCACATGTGTGCCTCCGGTTGGAATCCGGAGCGCACGGTCGGCTGAACGGCTCAAGCGGGAGTCAAGGCCCTGGGTCGGCCTCGAGGATGCGCCGGCGCTGACCGGCGGTGAGCATGTCGCGCTCGACGATGTGGCGGACCATGCGCGCGACGAACCCGTAACCGCGCGGCTCGGCGACCAGCCAATGCTGCCACTCCAGCTCGTCGAGCGCACGCTGCGTCTGCTCGAGCGGGAGCCCCAGCGCGCCGGCGATCCGGGGTTCGGCGACGCGATCCCCGAGGACGGACGCGGCCGCGAGGACGCGCTGGCCGTCGGGCGAGAGCCGCCGGAACCCGATGCGGATCGCGGCCGCGACCGCGTCGGGAAGACCGCCGGGAAGCGTCTGGTCGAGCGTGCGGAGCGGCTCGGGCCACGCGGCGTGCACCGAGGCGAGATCGAGCCCAGCCGCCACCGCACGCAGGAGCTCCACCGCGATGAGCGGGAGTCCCGCCGAGTCGGTGCCCACCCGGCGAGTGACCCGATCGAGCTCCACCTCGTCGTAGCCGGGCAGCAGCCGCTCGGCCAGGGCGCGAAGGGCCGCCGCCGGGAGCGGAGCGAGCCGTACCACCGCGCCGGCGAGATCCCGGCCGATGCGGCTGCGCAGGTCGTCGAGGTCGGGGCGCGGCGGATGCGGATTGAGCGCGAGCACCAGCCCGACCGGCGCCTGCGAAAGATCGCGCAGCAGCGCCACGAGCGCGGTCGTGGACTCCGGATCGAGCCACTGCGCGTCGTCCATCGCGAGGACCACCGGCCCCTCCTCCGCGGCGGCGCGGACGGCCTCGCTCAACGCGCGGCCGAGCGGAAGCGGCTTCGCACCGCCCGTCCCGGGGAAGCGCTCGGCCCATTCGGGGGCGGCGGCCGCGAGGGCGGCGATCGCCTCCGACGGTGCCCCGGCGACGCCCGGCGCATCGGCCAGCCCGCCGCGCGCGAGGACGATCGCGCCGCTCCAGGGCTCGCTCCGGTCGCCTTCGATCGCCCGGGCGGCGGCTACCGTCGCGCCATCCAGCCGTAGCCGCGCGAGGACTTCCTCGACCAAACGGGTCTTCCCGGTGCCGCTCTCGCCCTCGACGACGAGCACCGCCGCCCGCCGCGCGGCGGCCGCGTCGGCCACGGCGTCGAGCAGGTGCTGGAGCTCGTCGGCGCGGCCGATGAGCGGCAGCCGTGCCGGCGCGACCCCGTCGCGCTCGCTGATCGCCGCACTGTCCGGGCGCGAGAGCCGCTGCCGGCGCACGCGATCGACCAGCGCTTCGGTGTCGGCATCGGGCTTCGCGTCCATTTCCTCCGCCAGGCGTGCGGCGAACTGCTCGTAGGCCTCGAGCGCGGCACCCCGGTCGCCGGCGATCGCCAGCGCCCGCACCGCGGCGCGCAGCGCGCGCTCCGAGCGCGGATCGAGCGCCACCGCGCGGCGGGCGGCGGCGGACGCATCCTGCGCGTTGCCGGCGCGCAGCAGCTCCTCCACCCGCTGCGCCAGGACCTCCACCGCCAGCGCACGCCATGCCGCCCGCTCCGCGCCCAGCCAGTCCTCGAAGGCGGAAGCGCCGGGCACCGCGAACCCCTCGAGAAACTCGCCGGTGATGAGCGCGGCGGCGGCGGTCCAGTCGCCGGCGTCGGCGAGCTCGCGCAACTGGTCCACGTCGAGGCGCACGGCGCGAGGCAGGAGCCGGACCTGGCCCGCGGCCGTCTCTATCGCCTCCTCCCCCGCGTGCCGCCGCAGGACGCGGAGCGCTTCGTTGAGCGAATGGCGGGCGGCCGCATCGGTGCTGTCGGCCCACAGCAGCCCGGACAGGTGCTCGCGGGTGCGCCCGCGTCGGTCGGAGCGCGCCAGGTACACCATCAAGGCCAGATGCTTGCGCCAGAGCAGCTCGGCCGGCGCCATCGCGCCGTCCACCGTCACTTCGACCGGTCCCAGCGTGCGGCAGAGAATCATCGGGGGCATGCCTCCGCCTCGGTCCGCGCCCGCGCGGCGAGCGGCGCGAAGGCGGACTCCGCGTCGCGCCAGAGCTCCGTCACCCGCGCCAGCAGCGCGCAGCCGGCGAGGGTGTCGGCCGCGGCCGAGGCCGCCGAGAGCCGGGCCTCGCCCCGGCGCCAGCGAGCCCAGACGCCGAACACCGCTTCGATCTCGCCCGCCTGCGGCACGCCGGAGGGCCAGCCGTCGAAGTCGGAGCCCTCGTACCAGCGCCACTCGCGGTCGGCGGCGCGTGGGTCTTCGAGCGCCGTCGCCCACGTGGCGCGCGCAATGTGGAAGACGGCACCGGCGAACGGGTCAGGCGGATGGTTGACCGCGAAGAGCGGGCGCACCGAGTCGGAGAGGGCGAGCGCCGCCGCCGCGCCGCCGCGGGCGCCTTCGAGCAGCGCGCGGAGGAGCGGCTCGAGCGGCGAGGCCGGCGCCGCCGCCGCGAGCCGCGCCCGCATGCGCTCGGCGCCGGTGGTATCGGCCACGGCCAGCCGGCCCAGCGCGAGCGCCCAGAGCGCCCGCGCCGCGGTCGCCGAGTCGGCCGCGAATGTCTCGAGCCTGGACTCCCACGCCGCGGCGGCGGCCGGCTCGAGTGCTGGGAGCCCGACTGCCTGCGGCACCATCCGCCATTCGGCCTGCTGCAGCCGCGCCTCGGCGGTCGGGGAGAGCGCCACCGCGGAGTCGAGCCGCGCGAGTCCCGCTCCGGGCCGGCCGAGCACCAGGAGCCCGAGCCCGACGCCGGTGTGCGCGCTCGCGCGCGACAGGCTGTCGGCCGGACCGCGCGCGAGCACGATGCCGTCCAGCGCGATCTGCGTCTGCGGGATGTCGAACCACGGGGCCCCGAGCCGAGCCGCCCGAGCCAGGTCGGCGACCTCGGCCGAGTCGGCAAACCATCGCAGATAGGTGCGCTTGAGCCACCCGCGCCAGGGCTCGAAGCGCTCGTCGTACGCGAGCCCCATCAGGGCCACGACGTTCGGATCGCCCGGGGACCTCCCGGCGGAGACACGGCGTCTGAGCGCCAGGAGCCGCTTGGCTTCGGTCCCGTGTCCCTCGCGCACCGCCGCAAGAAAGAGATGGTTGTACGCCTCTGCGATCGAGGAGTCGAGCACGATGGCCTCGTTCATCACGCGGACGGCATGCTCGATGCCGCGCCCCACGAGCGGGCCGCGGTGGAACAGCTCCTCGGCATACAGAAACCGGGTATACGCGTCGCGCGGCGCGCTGTCCACCGCCGCCTGCATGCGCGCGAGCCGCCGCTCGACGTCTGGCTCGAGCAGCGCCTCGACCTGCATGCGGTCGCCGGGCCCCAGCCTGGAGCCGACGCGGGCATACACCTGGCGCAGGTCGAGATCGTAGGGGAGCCTTCGCCACCGCTTGACGTTGGCCAGCCGCCAGTGAGCGAGCGCGAAGTCGCTGTCGGCATCGATCGCGGACTGGTAGTAGCCCTCGGCTTGCGCCCAGGCATCCCGCTCGAAGGCCGCTTCCCCCTGCAGGAACGACTTGATGGCCACGAACGGGACGCCGGACAGGTTCTGCACCCCGCGATAGGCCGGCTCCAGATCCGGTGCGGCGGCGCGCAGCACGTCGATCGCGAGCGTGTCGGCGATCTCCGCGAAGTCGTGCACCGTCCCGTGCAGCTCGGGCAGGGGCGCCTTCGCCCCTTCGGCATCGTAGAGCGTCGCGCGGACCCACAGGCTGTCGCCGCGGCGGCGTACGAGGCCGTGCACGACCCAGTGCGCCTCGAGCGCGCGCGCGGCGGCGGCCTGCGCGCCGCCGATCTCGCCTCCCTCGTCGTCCAGCCAGGCCGTCACCCGCCGCTGTGACGTGAGCTCGAGCCCGGGCACGTTGACGAGCGCGGCGTGCAGGAGCTGGGCGATGTTGGCTCCCAGCGAGTCGTTCGGATGCCCTCCCGCCACCTCGAGCGGAAGCACGGCAAGCTCGCGGGGCTGGCCGCCCGGAGGTCCCGGGTCCCACCAGTGTGCGATTGCGTGCCTGGAGGCCCAAGCCGCGACGGCCAGCGCGACCATCCCTGCGCCGGCTGCGCCGCCGGCGATCAGCGACCGGCGGGTTCCGGTCGCGCTGATCCGATCGAGCGCCCGGCGGAACGAGGCCGCATCGGGCCAGCGTTCCTCCACCCGCGGCGCGAGCGCGCGGCGCAGCACGCCGCGGAGCCGCCGCGGCACGGGGCGCCACGCCGCGCCGTCTCCCGTTCCAGCCGCCGGATCCCACGGCCGCCCGGCTGCCGCCTCGTAGAGCAACCGGCCCGCCGCGAACAGATCGCGCTCGCAGGACGCGCCGTCCACGGCGGCAACCAGGCCGACCAGGACCGCGCGGTCGCGGAGACAGACCACGGTGCCGGGCGCCAGCTCGGGCTGCACGACCCCGGCGGCATGACACGCCTCGAGCGCGCGCAGCACGTCACGGCCCAGGCGGACCGCTTCCACCGGACGGAGTCGCCCGTGCTCGAGCCGCGTCGCCAGGGTGTCGCCGTCCAGGTGCTCGCGCGCGATGTGGGCGGTGCCGTTGGAGAGCCCCACCCCATGGACCGCGGCGACATTCGGGTGATTGACCCGGGCGAGGAGTCGGGCCTGGTCCATGAACGAGGCCAACTGTGGCGAGGAGGGAGTTGCCGTCTCCAGCACCATGAGCTCCACCGGACGATCGAGCCGAAGATCGCGAGCCAGATAGCACGCGAAATCGCCGCGGGGCTCGAGCGCGGACTCGACCCGGTATTCGAGGCCCGCAGAGCCCCGTACCTCCGCCGAAGCGCCGAGGGTCATGTCGGGCACCCTGCCGCGGCCTGCCGCAGCGGCGCCGCCGCAGCAGCGGTCTCCGGCTCGGGCGCGGACCAGATCTCGAACAGGCGCGCAGCGAGGGCGCACCCGTCGTCCCGCCGTCCCTCGGCGAAGGCCCGGGTCGCGCGGCGCCGGCGCGCATGCGAGCTCAGGGCCCAGTCCACCTCGCCCGCCTGCGCCTCGGCCGCGGGCCAGCCGACCACGTCGGTATTCTCGTACCAGAGCCACGAACGGTCCGCGTCACGCGCCCGACCCGACGCCAGATACCAGTCGCCGCGCAGGAGGTGCAGTGCCGCCCGGTAGAACGGATCGGGCGCGGAGCCCGCCGAGTCATAGCCGAGGCCCGCAGCCGACCGCGCGAGCGCGCCGGTGTCGCCGGGCGCGGCGTCCGCCATGGCTTTGAGCAGGGCGGCGAGCGGCCCGCCGGTGGGCTCGCTGCCCTCGACGGCGCCGCGCCAGGGCGCGGCGGCCGCGGTATCGCCTCGGGCCAGCGCGTCGAACGCCAGCGCCCAGGCCGCGCGCGTCACCGGCTCGTGGCCCGTGGCCAGGCGGCTCAGTGCGGCCCGTCCCCTGTCCGCCTCGGCGTCGCTGAAACCGGGAACGCCGAGCGCGTGCGGAATCACCCGCCACTCCGCCGACTGGAGCCGCGCCTCCGCGGGATCGGGAAAGAGCGCGGCGGCCGAGTCGAGCTGCGCCAAACCTGCGGCCGGCCGCCCGAGCGCCACGAGCGCCAGGCCCTGCGCGACGTGGCCGCCGGCCCTGCGGCGCGGCTCCGCGCCGTCGAGCGCGGCGAGCGCGCGGCCGAATCGAAGCTCGAATTCGGGCAGGTCGAACGCCAGCGCACCGCGGGCGGCAAGGGTCAGCGCGGCAGGCGTCTCGAGGGCCGCGCCCGCACCCTGCTCGAGCGCGGCGGGGGTAAAGCGTGCGGCCAACGCGACGTGGAGGAAGTCGGGGAGGTAAATCTCCGAATCTTCCCGGCGCCCCGCGACCCGGTCGAGGCTGTCGAGCGCGCGCCGAGCTTCGTCCCGCCGCCCGAGACGGATCAAGGCCCACGCGAGATGCTCCCACGCGGGCGCGAGGGTCGGATCGGCCGCGGCGGCAGCGGCCAGCATGTCGGCGGCCTCGGACAGCGGCCGCCCCGCGAGGGGACCCCGGTGAAACAGCTCGTCCCCGTAGAGCAGCATCGTGTAGGCGTTGCCGCGGCCGAGGCGGCGGGCCGCTTCGTACAGCTCGAAGCGGGGAGCGCCCGACGGCGCGAACTGGGCCTCGATGAGCCTGCGGTCCACCTCCGGGAGCGCCGCGCCGCGCGCGCGGTACAGCTCGAGAAAGCCGGCGGGGAAGGGCGGATCGGGACGAAGCGGCATCCACCGTCGGGCGTTGGCGAGCCGCCAGGCGGCGAGCAGGAAGGTGGAGTCGAGCGTGAGGGCGCGCTGGTAGTGGCGCTCCGCGGGCAGCCACGCGTCGCGCGCGAAGGCGTCCTCACCCTGCAGGAATTCGAGCGCGGCTTCCGGGTTCACCTGCGCGGCCGCGGCGCCGCTCGGGAAGGTAGGGCGGAGCCCGGGCGCGATCGCCCCGAGGATCCGCGCACCCACCCGGTCACCCAGCTCGACCTGTTTGGA
Source organism: Gemmatimonadales bacterium (assembly GCA_036377715.1). Classification (GTDB taxonomy): domain Bacteria; phylum Gemmatimonadota; class Gemmatimonadetes; order Gemmatimonadales; family GWC2-71-9; genus CAVVWJ01. Next base: position 26,717 of record DASUXW010000220.1, on the reverse strand, counting down.
GGGATCGCTCTCGACCACGTCCTGGAGGAGGGAGACGCCGCGCGCATCCACCACCGTCAGCTCGACCTCGAGGCCCGTGCCGCGCGGGCGCACCCTGCCCCAGACCCCATAGCGGCTCCGGAGGGTCGCGGTGAGCTCGGGGAGCCGCTGCACCGGCGGCAGCGTGTTCTGGGCCCAGGCCCTTCCCGCGGCCTTCGCGGGGGCGAGCGTGATTTCGGGCAGCCGATCGAAATACCACCGCGTCGACGTCGCGAGCTCGCGGCCGAGCGCGCTGTCGAGCGGCCCGGCGACCTCGAAGGGGAAGACCACCAGGTCGGCGACGAAGGCTTCGCTCGCGGCCGAGCCACCCGAGATCCTCCAGGCGATGCCCGCCGCCGCGAGCAGCAGGGCGGCCACCCCGGCCGCCGCCCGCCACGGCACGCCTCGTGGTGCGAGCGCGGCGGCGAACGTGGCCGCATCGGGCCAGCGCTCATCGGGCGCGAGCTGCAGCGCCTTCCGGAGCGGCCCCCGAAGCATCCGCGGTACGCCCGACCAGTCGGCCTTGTCCGGGTCGGCCAGCGCGTCCCAGCGCCGCCCGGTGCAGGCCTCGAACAGCACCAGACCGACGGCGTACACGTCGGTCTGCACCGTGATCGGGGCGTTCATGAGCTGTTCCGGCGCCATGTACTCGACGGTGCCGACCCGCTGGCCGGCGCCGGTGAGGGTGGTGGCGTCGGACTCCACGGCGAGGGCCACGCCGAAGTCGCCGAGCAGCGCCCGGGAGTTGCTCAGGAAGATGTTGGACGGCTTGACGTCGCGATGGATGAGTCCATGCGCGTGCGCGGCGGCGAGCGCGTCGAGGAGGTCGCGGCCCACCACCGCCGTCTCCTGCGGCGAGAGCTTGCCGGTGCGGAGCCGGGTCGCCAGCGTCTCGCCGGCCACCAGATCCATCGTGAAGTAGAGGAGCCCGTCCGCGGCGTCGGCGCGGTGGACCCGGACGATGTTGGGATGGCTGAGCTGCGCGGCCGCGCGGCCCTCGCGGAGGAATCGCTGGGCCGCTACCGCGGTCGCGAGCTCGGGCCGGAGCACCTTGACGGCGATCGGCCGGTCGAGCAGGACGTCCCGCGCGAGGAAGACCGTTCCCATGCCGCCGGACGCGAGCTCGCGTTCCACGACGATGTCGGGAGCGAGCGCCGCCCGGAGGCGCTCGAGTACCGAGGACATGGCGCCCTGGCCCTGGATGGGTTCGTGATGGGTACGGCTGAAAGGTGCCGCGCGGTACGACCGGCGGCAAGCACGGTCCTCAGTCGGGAGGCGTGCGGGGCCCCGGGCGGGGGTCCTGCCCCTCCTCCAGATAGAACACTGGGAGCTCGATCCGCCACACGATCGCGGCGAGCCGGACCAGCACGATGGCGGCCATGCCGACGAGCGACGCGGCCTCCCGGGGGACGCCCGCCCGCTCGAGGGCCAGGTAGACCGCCGCCCCCGCGATCGCCGAGCTGGCGTAGAGGTGTCCGGGTCGGAGGATGAGGGGGATCTCGGCGCAGAGCACGTCGCGCGTCATCCCACCGGCGACGCCGGTGATGGTACCCATCAGGATCGCGAGCGGCCACGAGAGCCCCGACTGCTCCGCGATCTGCGCCCCACCGATGGTGAAGAACGCGAGGCCCAGCGCGTCGGCCACGAGGAGCCCGCGCGCGCCAGGGATGTGCGCGCGCTCGTACAGCATGGTGAAGGCCGTCGCCGCGAGGCACACCCAGAGGTAGACGGGGTTCGCGATCCAGAAGATCGGGTGGCGATCGAGCAGGACATCCCGCAGCGTTCCGCCGCCGATCGCCGTCACCACCGCGATCACCGCCACGCCGAGCCAGTCGAGGCGCTTGCGGCCGGCGGCCAGGGCGCCGCTCACGGCGAACACGGCGACGCCGAGCAGCTCGATGACATGGCGCATCAGTCGCGCATTCTCCGCAGGTCCGCGAGGAGCGCGTCCGGCGTCACCGGGCCGCCGAGGAATTCCTCCAGTACCTCCCGGGTCGCCCGCTCGAGGCCGAACCGGTACAGCCGCGGGGCGAGCCAGGCATAGAGGCCCGTGTCACCGGTGACGAACGGCCCGTGCTCCGCCCGGATGCGCGCGCGAACGGCCGCGATCAGCATGGCGCCCACCGCGTAGTTCATCATGTAGCCCGGCTCGTCCACCAGCTGGCCGCGGATGGCCCACCACGAGAGCTCCGGATGCGGGCGCACCCGCAGATAGTCGCGCGTGAGGCCGGTCCAGACCTCGTTGGGGTCGGCGCCGGGGTCACGGAGCATCTGCACCTCGAACAAGGCCCACGCCACGTCCATCACGATCCCGCCGTAGCGTCCGCGCAGCCCGTCGGGCAGGGGCACCGAGTCGCCCAGCCAGCGCTGCTGCCAGGCCGGCTCGTACACGTCCAGCGCGATCAGGTCGGCGACCGCCTCGGTGAAGGGGTCGCTGTCGGGCCAGTCGCGGAAGGCCGGCCGGGTGCGGATGGCGGCGATGTGCACCGCGTGACCGGTCTCGTGCAGCAGCTCGTTCAGGTTGTCGAGGCCGCCCGTCCGGTAGGTCGCGAAGACCCACGGCTCGATCGGCGTGCGCCCGCCGAACGTCGTGAAGGCGACGGGATCCTTCCCCTCGCGCGGCGCGAGATCATAGTGCACCCGGAGCGCGCGCACGTCGGCGCCAACGGAGCGCCAGACCTCGGCGTCGAGTTCGGCGAGTCGCTCGCCCGGGATCCGTGCGCTCAGCGCGCGGGCGGCGCGCCCGGCCCGGTAGTACCAGTCCCAGGGCTCGACGAGCGAGTCCCCGCTCGCCTCGCGCCACGTGGCCAGGATCGAGCGCAGCCAGGGCTCGAGCGAATCGGGCGGCACCCCGGCCGCGAGCGCCTGTTCCCTGGTGCGGGACTCCGCGCCGCGGCGAGCCTCCGCTTCGAGCGCGATGAGCCGCCGGTAGGGGCTGGCCGACGCATGGTCGCCGTCGACGCTGCGCCAGACGGGCGCCAGCGCGAAGAAGAGTTGGCGACGGCGCGCGGCGTCGTCGGTCCGGCCGAGCGCCGCCAGCACCGAGAGCCGGTCCATCGTGTCCGGGCCGACGACCACCCGTGACTGGGCGCGGCCGTAGCAGCCGTAGATCCGCCGCCGGAGCGAATCGAGTCCGCCGGGCCGCCCGGCGAGGGCGGCAGGGTCGTATGCGCAGCCGGGAACGGCCGCGTCGGGCGGCGTGCTCGCCGCCGCAAGCGGCCCGAGGTCGCGGGCCAGCGTGCGTCGCATGACACCCAACGCACGGGCATCGTCGCCGCGGAGTCCGGCGGAGTCCACGGCCGCGAGAAGATCCGCGAGCTGCGGACGAAGCGAGTCGTGCCGCTCGGCGAGCCTTGCGAGCGGCACGCCGTCGCCTACCGTGGTCCGGCCCGCTTCGACGGCGACGTCATAGCGGTCGCGGAGGTCGCGCAGCGTGGCGTACGCTGATTCCGCCGCCGCGAGCGGTGCGCCCGCCGGTGCCGGGCGGGCCGGGGCGGCGCATGCCCCCGCGAGCAGCGGGAGCAGGCTGACGACGATGGAGAGGGCGGGGCGCACGGGAGGAGAAAATACGTCGCGCCCCCACATACAACGAGGCCCCGCCCTTTCGGACGGGGCCTCGCGCCGCTACTCGCGCGTCAGACCGCCACGCGATTGACGTGGGCCTCGGCGATGGCCGTGAGCTTCTGGTCCGCCGCCTTCTCCTCCTCCAGCGTCTGCTCGAGCAGGGTGGCGGAGTCGCGCCGGCCGAGCTGGCGCGCCCACGCGGCCAGCGTGCCGTAGCGGGCGATCTCGTAGTGCTCCACCGCCTGCGCCGCGGCGAGCGCCGCCGCGTCGAGCACCTCGTTGTCGCTCGCGTCGCCCATGATGGCGTTCGCCTCGTCGATGATCCCGTCGATCGCCGGGCAATCCACCGCCTTGACTTCCTCACCATGCTGCTTGAACACCTGCTCCAGGCGGGTGATCTGGTTCCTGGTCTCCTGCAGGTGCGTCTCGAAGGCCTGCTTGAGCTGCGGGTCGGTCACCTTCTTGGACATCTTGGGCAGCGCCTTGGTGATCTGCTGCTCGGCGTAGTAGACGTCCTTGAGGGTATGGACGAAGAGGTCGTCCAGCGTCTTGATCGGCTTCGTGAGCAAACCCATGATCTTCACTCCCATCCGCTAATGATGACAGCGCACGTCCGCGCGGCGTCGTTCGCGCGGGGGCGCGCATGTGGTCCTGTTGAAACCGCAACATGGCCTCCATGCAGCGTTGCAACCGTGAGCACGATCACGGCGGCGGCGAGTGCGGATGACTAGTCCCCCTCCTCCAGCGTGAACCCGACCTTCAGCACCACCTGCCAGTGCGCGACGGTCGCACCGTCGATGTGCCCGCGGGTCTCGGTCACCTCGAACCACCGCAGATTGCGCACGGTCTCGGCCGCCTTGGCGACGGCCTTGCGGATCGCGTCCTCGACGCTGGTTCCCGACGAGCCGACGAGCTCGATCGTCTTGTAGATGTGGTCGTTCATGGGGTTCCTCCGGCGCGGCTCACGCGGGCAGCGGGATCTCGTCCTTGTGCCGCGCCAGCCACTGGTCGAGGGTCTGGAGCTCGGGGTCGAGCGAACGGGTGAAGGCGAGGTCGCGTACGCCGGTGAAATAGTCGCTGAAGTCGCGGTTGAACTGGAACATGTTGCCCATGTCGTCAGCGCCCGGGAAGCCGAGCTTGCGGTAGTCCTCCGGCGCGATGTCGACGTAGCCGACCTTGCGTCCCAGTGCCCGGCTCAGCGCGGCCGCCATCTCGGCGCCGCTCAGGTGCTCGCCCGCGATCGCGACGGTCTTCCCGATGAACTCGCGCCCACGCTTGAAGATCGCGTAGGCCGCCTTGCCGATGTCCTCCACGGCGATGCCCGGGAGCTTGCGGTCGCCCATGGGCATGACCAGCGCGAGCGAGCCGTCGGGCAGGCGCTGCGGACCCGCGCCGAAGTAGATGAAGTTCTCCCAGTAGAACGAGGTCAGGAGAAACGTCGTCGGCACGCCCAGATCGCGGAACACCTGGTCGGCCTCGCCCTTGGCGTCGAAGTGGGGGACCTTGTACTTGCCGCCGAGGGTCGGCATGCGGTCGTCGCTCAGCGGGACCCACCGGCGGGTGTCCTCGAGCGTGGACCAGATGACGTGCTGCAGCCCGGCCTGTTTCGCGGCGCGCGCCAGGTTGGTGGCCTGGGCCAGCTCGCGCTCGGGGGAGAAATGCTCCCAGAAATTGGTGATGCAGAACGCCCCGTACGCGCCGGCGAAGGCGCGCTCGACCGAGGGCTCGTCGTCGATGTCGGCGGCCACCACCTCGACGCCCTGCGCGGCGAGCGCCGTGCCCTTCTCGGCGCCCGGCTTGCGCGTCAGGGCGCGCGCGGCGAACGGCCCGTTCCGGTCGGCCAGGATGGCGCGGACGAGGGCGCCCCCCTGCGCGCCGGTGGCGCCGACGACCGCGATGATCTTCTTCTCTGCCATGAGTGTGGTCTCCTGATGAGCGTATCCGTCGTATGCGTCCCAATACTACCACCGTCCGGTCCGATCGTGCCGACGCCGGCAGGTCCCTCTTGACAGGTCGGAACAGTTCGACAATCATAGAACCGTATGACGACACGTATCCCGCGACGGCCCGCGCTGTCCGCGAAACAGTTCGACCTCATCGCCAAGGCGCTGGCCGACCCCCGGCGCATGGCGCTGCTCGAGGTCATCGGGAGCAAGGCCGAGAGCTGTCCCTGCCATGTGCTCCGGGAGCAGTTCCCGGTGTCCAAGGCCACGATCTCGCACCACATCAAGGAGCTGAGCCGCGCCGGGCTGGTGGAGCCCCGTCGTGAAGGGCAGTTCCTCAACTGCGAGCTGCGCCGCGAGGTGCTCGAAGCCTATACGGCCGAGCTGCTCCGGCGGGCCGGGGGCAAGTAGGTGATGTAACGGCGCGGGAAGCACATCCGCCCAGGAGTAGTGACCGCTTGGAGTTCGATAGTTGTATAACTGTTGTACGACACGGAGGAGACGTCATGCGGAACCGGTGGGTCGCGGCGGTCGGTGCTCCTGGACTCCTGATGCTCGCGCTCGGCTGCGCCGACCAGCCGCCCGAGCCTCCGCCCCCGCCCGCGGTCACGGTGGCGGCCGTCCCCGTGCGCGAGGTCACCGACTGGGACGAATTCACCGGCCGGTTCGAGGCGGTGGACGCGGTCGAGATCCGCCCCCGCGTCTCGGGCTACATCCGGACGGTGGCCTTCGCGGAGGGCAAGCAGGTCCGCAAGGGTGAGGTGCTGTTCGAGATCGATCCGCGTCCCTACGAAGCCGACCTGGCCCGGGCCGAGGCGCAGCTCGAGCAGGCGAGAACCGGAGCCGAGCTGGCGGGGCGGGAGGTGGCCCGCGCCCGACGGCTCCTGGCCGTGCAGGCCATCTCGCGGGAGGAGTTCGACAGCCGGACCAGCGCGGAGGCGCAGGGCGGCGCGTCGGTTCGCGCGGCCGAGGCGGCGGTCCGGACCGCGCGGCTCAATCTGGAGTGGACGCGCGTGCGGTCGCCGATCGCGGGCCGGGTCGGGCGCGCCGAGGTAACGGCTGGAAACCTGGTCCAGGCCGGACCGCCGTCCGCCACGCTGCTCACCACCGTCGTCTCGCTCGACCCGATCTACGTCTCCTTCGAGGGCGACGAGCAGAGCTACCTCAAGTACGCCGCCCTCGCCGGGAGCGAAGTGCTTGTCGGCCTCGCCGATGAGGACGGTTTCCCGCACGAAGGCCGGGTCGACTTCGTGGATAACCAGCTCAACCCCGAGACGGGGACGATCCGGGCGCGTGCCGTGCTCTCCAACGCGGACCGCCGCTTCACGCCCGGACTCTTCGCCCGGGTGAAGCTGGCGGGCGGTCGAAGCTACCGCGCGTCTCTCGTGGTGGACCGTGCGGTGGGCACCGACCAGGACAAGAAGTTCGTCCTGGTGCTCGGGCCCGACAGCACCGTGGACTACCGGCCGGTGCAGCTTGGTCCCCTGGTCGATGGTCTCCGCGTGGTGACCTCCGGCCTCCAGCCCGGCGAACGGGTCGTGATCAACGGCCTGCAGCGCGTGCGCCCCCAGATGAAGGTCACCCCAACCCTCGCGACCATGGCGGCCGACTCGTCCGCCCTCGCGGCCCGCTGACCTATGCGCTTCTCCCGCTTCTTCATCGACCGGCCGATCTTCGCGGCCGTGCTGTCCATCATCGTCTTCGTCGGCGGCGCGATCGCGATGTTCGCGCTGCCGGTAAGCGAGTACCCCGAGGTCGTCCCGCCCAGTGTGGTCGTCCGGGCGGTCTATCCCGGCGCCAACCCCCGGGTGCTGTCGGAGGCCGTGGCCACGCCGCTCGAGGAGCAGATCAACGGCGTCGAGCACATGCTCTACATGTCCTCGCAGTCCACGTCCGATGGCGTGCTCACGCTGACGGTCACCTTCCACATCGGGACCGACCCCGACCTGGCGCAGGTGCAGGTGCAGAACCGGGTGAGCCAGGCGCTGCCGCGGCTGCCGGAAGAGGTCCGGGCGCTGGGCGTCACCACGGTCAAGAGCTCGCCCGACCTCACGATGGTGGTCCACCTCGTCTCGCCGGACCACCGGTACGACATGGTCTACCTTCGGAACTACGCCGTGCTGCAGGTCAAGGACGTGCTGGCGCGGATTCCGGGTGTGGGACAGGTGCGCATCTTCGGCGCGGGCGACTACGCCATGCGGGTGTGGCTCGATCCGCAGAAGATGGCCGCCCGGGGGCTCGCCGCCGGCGACGTCGTGCAGGCCATCCGGGAGCAGAACGTCCAGGTCGCGGCGGGCGTGATCGGCGCCCCGCCGATGCCGGAGCCGGTGGACTACCAGCTCAGCGTGAACGCGCACGGCCGCCTGCTCGACGAGCAGGAGTTCGGCGACATCATCGTCCGGACCGGCGCGGACGGCGAGATCACGCGGCTCAGGGACGTGGCCCGGATCGAGCTGGCCGCGGGCGACTACGCCCTGCGCTCCATGCTGAACAACCAGGACGCGGTCGCCCTCCCGATCTTCCAGGCGCCCGGATCCAACGCGCTCGAGCTTTCGGCCGCCGTGCGCGCGACCATGGCCGAGCTCAAGAAGAACATGCCGGACGGGGTGGACTACCGGGTGGTCTACGACCCCACGGTCAACGTCCGGGACGGCATCCACGCGGTGGTGGAGACGCTGCTCGAGGCGGTGCTCCTGGTCGTGCTGGTAGTAGTGCTCTTCCTCCAGACCTGGCGCGCCTCGATCATCCCGCTGGTGGCGGTGCCGATCTCGATCGTGGGCACCTTCGCCGTGCTGCTGGCGCTCGGGTTCTCCATCAACACGCTCTCGCTCTTCGGCCTGGTGCTCGCCATCGGCATCGTGGTGGACGACGCCATCGTGGTCGTGGAGAACGTCGAGCGCAACATCGAGGCGGGGCTCTCGCCGCTCGAGGCCTCCTACAAGGCGATGGAAGAGGTCAGCGGGCCGATCATCGCGATCGCGCTGGTGCTGTGCGCGGTGTTCGTCCCGGTGGCGTTCCTGAGCGGCCTCACGGGCCAGTTCTACCGGCAGTTCGCGCTCACGATCGCGATCTCGACGGTGATCTCGGCGTTCAATTCGCTCACCCTCTCTCCGGCGCTCAGTGCCATCCTGCTCCGGCCGCACGGCGCCCCGCCCGACCGGGTCACGCGGATCCTGGACCGGCTGCTTGGCGGCGTGTTCCGGCCGTTCAACCGGCTGTTCGCCCGCGGCTCGCAGGCGTACGGCGGCGTGGTCGCGCGGGTGCTCAGGCGGAGCGGGGTGGCGCTCGCGCTCTACGCGGGACTGCTCGCGCTTACCGCGCTCGGCTTCGCCCGGGTGCCGTCGGGGTTCGTGCCCACGCAGGACAAGCAGTACCTGGTCGCGTTCGCCCAGCTCCCCGACGGCGCCACGCTCGACCGGACGGAGGCCGTCATCCGCCGCATGGCGGACATCGGGCTCAAGCAGCCCGGCGTCGCCAACGCGGTGCAGTTCCCTGGGCTCTCGATCAACGGGTTCGTCAACTCACCGAACGCCGGGATCATCTTCTTCACCCTCGAGCCGTTCGAGGAGCGGAAGACGAAGGACGAGTACGGCCTGTCCATCGCGGGCGCGCTCAACGGGCGGTTCGCCGGGATCCAGGATGCCTTCGTCGCCGTGTTCCCGCCGCCGCCGGTGCAGGGGCTCGGGACCGTGGGAGGGTTCAAGCTCCAGCTCGAGGACCGGGCGGGGCTCGGCGAGGGTGAGCTGTACCGGGCCACCCAGGCGCTGCTGGGACGCGCCTATCAGACGCCCGAGCTGGCCGGGCTCTTCAGCGGCTACCAGATCAACGTTCCGCAGCTCTACGTGGACGTGGACCGCGAGAAGGCCAAACAGCAGGGCATCGCGCTCACCGACCTGTTCCAGGCCATGCAGGTGTACCTGGGGTCGGTGTACGTCAACGACTTCAACAAGTTCGGCCGCACCTACCAGGTCATCGTCCAGGCCGACGCGCCGTTCCGCGCCACCGCGGAGGACATCGCGCGGCTCAAGGTGCGGAACGCCGGTGGCGCAATGGTGCCGCTCGGCTCGGTGATCCGGGTGAAGCAGTCGTACGGGCCCGACCGCGGGCTCCGCTACAACGCCTATCCGTCGGCCGACATCAACGGCGGTCCCGCCCCCGGCGTCAGCTCGGGCCAGGCGACGGCGATCATGGAGCGCCTGGCGCGCGAGACGCTGCCCAACGGGATCGGCTACGAGTGGACCGACCTCACCTACCAGCAGATCCTGGCGGGCAACGCCGCGCTGTTCGTCTTCCCGCTCTGCGTGCTGCTGGCGTTCCTGGTGCTGGCCGCGCAGTACGAGAGCTGGTCGCTGCCGCTGGCGGTGATCCTGATCGTCCCGATGAGCCTGCTGTCGGCCATCGCCGGCGTGTGGCTCACGCGGGGCGACAACAACATCTTCACCCAGATCGGGTTCCTGGTGCTGGTCGGGCTCGCCTGCAAGAACGCCATCCTGATCGTCGAGTTTGCCCGCGAGCTCAGACTGCGGGGCCGCTCGACCGTCGAGGCCGCGCTGGAGGCCTCGCGCATCCGGCTGCGCCCCATTCTCATGACCTCGCTCGCGTTCATCATGGGCGTGGTGCCTCTGGTGTTCTCCAGCGGCGCCGGCGCCGAGATGCGGCACGCGATGGGCGTGGCCGTGTTCTCCGGCATGCTCGGCGTCACGTTCTTCGGTCTCCTGCTCACGCCGGTGTTCTACGTGGTGCTCCAGCGGCTCACGGCGCGCCGCACGGCCGTCGTATCAAACGCTCTGGTCGATCGCGGGCTGGAGGAGGTGTCCCATGCGTAGCGCGACCATGCTGTTCGCACTGTTCGTCGGCGGGTGCGCCACGTCGCCCGAGTACCGCGCGTCCGCCATTGACGTGCCGCCCGCGTTTCGCGAGTCGCCGGCGCCGCGGGACGATTCCATCGTTCCGGACCGCCCCGATTCGAGCGACGAGTCGGCTGCGGCGACGGCGCCTGCGGCGCGGGTGGCGGCCGTGCCCTCGGCCCAGGGGAGCGACTCCGCACCCGACGCCTTCTGGCGCGCGCTGGGCGATACCACGCTCGACCGGCTCGTGACCGAGCTCGGCCGCGCCAATCTCGACATCCAGGGAGCCGAGGCCAGGGTGCGCGGTGCCCGGTCGGCCCAGACCGAGGCGGCGCTCGACCTGGCGCCCACGGTAACGTTCGGCGGCGGCTACACCAGGCAGCGGCTTTCCAACGCCGCCTTTCCGGTCGGCGGGTCCGCCTTCCCGGACCAGGACGTCTGGGACGCGGGATTCGACGCGGCATGGGAGCTTGACCTGTTCGGCCGCCTGCGGCAACGGGTGGCGGCGCAGGGTGCTTTCGTCGAGGCAAGCCGGGAGGATTTGCGCGACGTTCGAGTGACGCTCACGGCCGAGCTGGCCCGGACCTACTTCGAGCTGCGCGGGGCGGAGGAGCGGCTCGCGGTGGCGCGCCGCAACGCGCAGAACCAGCGGCGGACGCTGGAGCTCACCCGCGAGCGGCTCGACGCCGGCCGGGGCACCGCGTTCGACACCGAGCGGGCGCAGGCGCAGCTCAGCTTCACGCTCGCCTCGATCCCGGCGATCGAGTCGGCGGTGGCCGAGGCCCAGTACGGGATCGGCGTGCTCGTGGGACGCGCTCCGGCGACGGTCGCGGCCGAGCTGACGCGGACGGCCGGGCTGCCCGTGCTCCCGGCCGTGGCGGCGGTGGCCTCCGCCGATTCGGTCATCCGCCGGCGACCGGATGTCGCAGCGGCGGAGCGCCAGCTGGCCGTCGAGCACTCGCTGGTGGGCGCGGCCAGGGCCGATTATCTGCCGCGTCTGAGCGTGGGAGCGGTCGCCGGGTATTCGGCGACCGCGTTCGGCGGTCTCGGGGACCACGGGACCTTCCGCTACGCCGTCGGCCCCGTGCTCTCCTGGCCCGCGCTCAACCTTGGCCGGGTGAAAGCCCGGGTGGACGTCTCGCGCGCGCGCGAGGCCGAAGCGCGGTCGCAGTACGACCAGACGGTGCTCCGCGCGATGCAGGAAGTGGAGACGACCCTCACTCGATACCGAACCGCCCGCGCGAGCGTGGAGCGCATCCGCGACGCCGCGGCGGCGAGCGAGCGGGCGGCGGAGCTGGCGCGGCTGCGCTTCACCGAGGGAGTCGCGGATTTCCTGCAGGTCCTCGACGCCGAGCGCACCCAGCTCGACGCGGAAGATCGCCTGGCGCAGGCCCAGACCGCGGCGGCGACCGCGTACGCGGCGCTGTACAAGGCACTGGGGGGAGCCGCGGAACTCGACTGAGCACGGCCGCACGCGGAGGCTGGCGCACCTCTTGCTCGTCGGAGGGCGACCCTTTCCACGGTGCATCCAGATGCCCGGCTTCCGTGCAGGTTGGCCCATGCGGGCGCGCGGCGTGGCCGCGCTTTGCGGCGCGCTCGTGCTTTCGGCATGCGGCGCCCACTACGCGCAAGTTCCGGCACGACTGAACCTGCAGCCTTACGGGCGCGTCGCGCTGGTCACGTTCGCCAGCGATCGCGACAACGGCGAGCTGGGCGCCGCCGCGACCCGGCGATTCGCCGAGCTGCTCCTCGCCGACCAGGCGGGCGTGGAGCTGCTCGAGCTCACCAGTGCGGACAGCTCGCTTCAGGCGCTCGCCGCGGCCGGTGATCCGACCGCGCTGGCGCAGGCGCTCGGCCGCGAGAAGGGTGTTCCTGCCGTCTTCCTGGGCCAGCTCAAGGTGTCGGGCGTCAAGCCGCAGGGTCTGGTGAGCCTCGCCGACGGTGCCCGTGTCCGCGCGTCAGTCTCGGCGGAGCTCACCGTGCGGCTCCTGTCCACCAGCAGCGGCGGCACCGTGTGGCGCTCGAGCGCGGCGGCCGACCGCACCGTCGGCCGGCTGGCCCTGGCCGGCGGCCTCCCGTCGGTCTCGGTGCGCGATCCGAACGATGCCTATGGTCAGGTCGTGAACGACCTGGTCCACAACGTGACCCGCGACCTCCGGCCGACCTGGGTCAAGCAGTAGCGTCGAGCCGTTCGCGCACGCTGCGCGACTCGGCCATCAGCTCTCGCACGATCTCACCTGCCGACTGCTCCCGCCGAGCCAGGCGTACTCCCTGGCCGGCGTAGAGCGCCGCCCACCTGCCATCTGCGGCCAGCGACGCACGGTAGATGTCGCGCGCGGCCGCGCCCTGCCGGGGCCAACCGAGCGGCCGCGCGCCGTGTTCCTCGAACCAACGCACATAGTCGTTCCGCAGCCCGCGCGCGGGCCGGCCGCTGAAGGCGTCGGTCACCACGGGGTCGGTTTCGGACGCCTCGAGCAGCCGCCGGCGGTACGTGGGCGGCGCGCCGCTCTCCAAGGCCAGCAGAAACCGGGTACCGAGCTGCACTGCTCCGGCGCCGAGCGCGAGCGCCGCGACGACCCCGCGCCCGTCCATGATCCCGCCGGCAGCGACGACCGGCGTGCGCACCGCGTCGACCACCGCGGGCACCAGCGCCATCGTCCCGATCAGCGGCAACGGGTCCGTCGGCGTGAAGGTCGAGCGATGTCCACCCGCTTCGGCGCCCTGCGCCACCAGGATGTCGGCCCCGGCGGAGGCGGCCTCCTCGGCCTCGGCCACGGTGGTGACCGCCGCCATGAGGACCGCGCCGCCCGCGTGCACCTGCGCCGCCCAGCCGGCCGGCGTTCCCATGGCGAGGCTGATGACCCGAACGCCGGCCCGGAGCGCCATCTCGATCCCCTCCTCCACGGATACGAACGCGGGGCCGCGCTCCTCGGCGGCCGCGGGCAGGCCGAGGTGTCGGCGAATCTCGTCGAGTGCCTCCGTGGCCGCGGTGCTGTCCTGCCGGGCCGGCGCGGGCCTGGCGGTCAGAAAGTTGACGCCGTACGGCCGGCTGGTACGGGCCCGCGTCTCGTCGAGCTGCGCCCGGAGCTGGTCAACCGTGAGCCTGGCGCCGGCAAGCATGCCGAGTGCGCCGGCCTCCGAGGTCGCCACCGCCAGCGCAGGGGTGGTCCAGCCGCCCGCCATGGGGGCCTGGATGATGGGCGCCGCAATCCCGAGACGCTGGCAAAGTGGTGTGTGCATCGTCGCTCTCGCGCGTGAGGTTCAGCCCGGCTTCATGGCGCCGGTGCCGAGGCGCGAGGGCTCGGGCGCGGTCGCGGGTGCACCGGTTTCGAGGTTCGGCAGCCACGCGGTGAGGAGCCCCAGCGCCGGCAGGTAGGAACAGAGATGGTAGACGAGCTCGATGCTCGTATGATCCGCCAGCCGGCCGAGCAGCGCGGCGCCGATCCCTGCGATACCGAACGCCAACCCGAAGAAGAGCCCGGAGATCATTCCGACTTTGCCCGGGACCAGCTCCTGGGCATACACCAGGATCGCCGAGAACGCCGAGGCGAGGATGAGCCCGATGACGACGCTGAGCACGCCGGTCCAGAACAGGTTGACGTACGGGAGCGCGAGGGTGAACGGGAGGACGCCGAGGATGGAGCACCAGATGACCGGCTTGCGGCCGATTCGATCGCCGACCGGGCCGCCGATGATGGTGCCGGCGGCCACCGCGCCTAGAAAGGCGAAGAGGTGGATCTGCGAGCTCTGCACCGAGACGCCGAACCGGTGGATCAGGTAGAAGGTGTAGTAGCTCGTGAGGCTCGACAGGTAGATGTATTTCGAGAAGATGAGCACGATCAGCACCGCCAGCGCGAGTCTCACCTTGCCGGGAGGCAGGCTGGGGTGTCGTGCCGCGACTTCGGCCCGGGCGGCGCGCCCGGGCCGGCGGTGGCGCGCGTACCACCGGCCGACGTTCCAGAGCACCACGATCGCGAGCAGCGCGGCAAGCGAGAACCACGCGACGCTCGACTGCCCCCGCGGCAGCACGATGAACGCCGCGAGCAGCGGCCCCACCGCCGCGCCGGTGTTCCCGCCGACCTGAAAGACCGACTGGGCCAGCCCGTGCTGTCCCCCGGACGCCATCCGGGCGACCCGGGAGGACTCCGGATGGAACACCGCCGAGCCCAGGCCGACGAGCCCGGCCGAGACCAGGAGCCCGTGGTAGCTGCGCGTCGCCGACAGGAGCAGCAGTCCGGCCAGCGTGAACGTCATCCCGGTCATCAGGGAGTACGGCTTCGGATGGTGATCGGTGTACAGCCCGATGGCCGGTTGGAGCAGCGAGGCGGTGAGCTGGAAGGTCAGCGTGATCAGGCCGATCTGGCCGAAGTCGAGCCCGAATCCTGTCTTGAGCATCGGGTACATCGCCGGGATCAGCGCCTGCATCATGTCGTTGAGCAGGTGGCTGAAGCTGATCGCCGCGAGGATGGCGAACACGGTGCGCGAAGGCATAAGCCGCGCAAGCTAGTCGCCGGCGGCCTCCGGCGGCAGCAGCGCCTCGTCGATGAGCGCGATCCGGCGCGCGTGCCGGCCGCCCTCGAACGGCGTCGTCAGCCAGGTGGTCACGATCGGCAGCAGCTCGGTTTCGGGGATGAGCCGTTCGCCGAGCGACAGGACGTTCGCGTCGTTGTGGAGGCGGGCCAGCCGGGCCGACTCGACGTTCCAGCACAGCGTGCAGCGCACCCCCCGCAGGCGGTTGGCGACGATCGCCTCGCCGTTGCCCGATCCGCCGAGCACGATCCCCCGCTCGAACCGCCCCGCGGCGACCGCCTCGGCCACCGGGCGCACGAAGAGCGGGTAGTCCACCGGGGCGGGGGAATGGGTCCCGAAATCCGTCAGCTTGTGGCCCAGTCGCTGGAGCGCCGCCTTGAGCAGCTCCTTGTAGCGGAACCCGGCGTGATCCGAGCCGATGGCGATCTTCACGGAATGGTGCGCCGTGTCACGGCGCCGGGCGCCATGGGAGCCCACCTTGCCCCGGGTAATGACCCGAAACAACCGGGCGTCGTACCGACGGCGCTATGGAATAGGAGGATGAGCATGTTCGGATTCGGGAATTCCTCCCGGCGGAGCCGGGGCGGCACCTTCAGCACCAGCAATCTTACCAAGGCCGCGCTGGCGGGCGCCGGTCTGCTCGCCGCCAGGTGGTGGCGGAACCGGCAGAACGAGGAGCGCCGGACCGAGCGTCGGCATGAGGAGCCGACCATCAACACGGAGTCCGCGCGCACCTTCTGAGCAGCGACGGCCGACGTAGCGCGCGGGCACGGGGCCGACTCCCGTGCCCGCGCGTGCGTCAGATCCATCCCCCCTCCCTCAGGTCCAGGCCGCCAGCAGGGCGATCGCTCCGGCTCCGCCGAGTACCAGCAGCACCCCGCAGCCGACGGTCGTGCGGTTGTACACCCGGTTGTAGGCCGCCTTCCGCGGATTCGTGAGCCAGCCCCAGCCGCGCGGCGCCTTGAACCCCAGGCTGTGACGCACGTAGCGCTTCCACGACGTGCGCGCGGCGATCCGCTTGCTGAGCGATGGTCTCCGGAATCCGAAACGCATCGGTCAGCGCAGCTTGCGGCTCTCCTCCCTGAGCACCGCCAGGCTTCGCGAGCCGAGCGTGATCAGCGCGTCGAATTTGCCCTTGACCCCCACCTTCGCTCCCGTGCGCGGCGGGTCGTGCTTCTCGCTCACGACCGTGAGCGTGCCGGTCGAGTCGCGCACCTGGTAGGCACCGACGCCGAGCCCGCCCGCGGAGCCCTTCACTTCCCCTTCGATGCGCACGGTCTTGCCATCGTAGTGGGACGGGTCGTCGAGCAGTTGGCCGATAGGGGTGACGGAGGCGCAGCCGGCGAGAATCAGCAGCGCGACGGCCGGCGAGACGGATGCCAGCCTGCGGCGGGGTAGCGCGATCATGGGTGCTCCGGAAGAGGGGGTGCGAGCGTCCGGGCGATCCAATCGAATGTACTCCGGCCCCGATCGGCCGACCAGCCGAGCGTCGAGCCGCCTGATGATCCCTTGTAGCTGGATTCATCCTCCCTTCACGGCGGCTGCGGTACCCTGGACGGGCATTCCCCCTCTATCCCCGGACCCGGCGCCCCATGCGCGGACCCGCGAGACTGCCACTCCTGGCGTTCCTGCTGGCCGGCCTGACTGCCTGCGCCGCCGCGCCTGCGCGTCCCCCGATCGGGGGGAGGGCGGTGACCGACGAGAGCCTCCGCGAGGCCGCGGCCATCCCCGGCGGATGGCTGAGTTACGGGCGTGCGTGGGACAACCAGCGCTACGACCCCTCGCCTCAGCTCGACCGCCGCACCGTGGGCCGGCTGACGCCGCTCTGGCACCATGAGCCGGGCATCCTCTTCCGCCGCTCGGTCCGCAACGAAAGCACGCCGATCGTCGTGGACGATCTGCTGGTCTACACCGACCTCAAGAACCTGGTACTGGCGGTGGACGCGCGCGACGGCACCGAGCGCTGGCGCTTTCAGCCGGCGCTGGGGCCGCTGGCACTGTGCTGCGGCACCGTCAACCGCGGCGTAGCCGCGTACGGGAACAGGATCTACCTGGCCACGCTCGACGCGCGCATCGTGGCGCTCGACCGGAGCAACGGGTCGGTGGCGTGGGAGACCAGCGCCGCCTCAGGGCGCGAAGGGTACTCGTTCACCATGGCGCCGCTGGCGGCCGACGGAAAGATCATCGTCGGCGCGAGCGGCGGCGAGTTCGGGATCCGCGGGTTCGTCGATGCCTACGACGCCAATACCGGCGCGAGGCTGTGGCGATTCTGGACGGTGCCCTCACCCGAGCAGGGCGGCTGGTACGGCCGCTGGAGCCGGACGACGCCGCACGGCGAGCCGCTCCCGCGCGACATCGCCCGGGAGCGGCGGGACAGTGCGCGCTATGCCGACGCCTGGCGCCACGGCGGCGCGCCGGTCTGGTCCACGCCGGCCTACGATCCCACGCTCGGGATCGTGATCGTGGGGACCGGCGAGCCCTCGGCGGTAGACGGTGTCATTCCCCCCGGCGACAACCTCTACAGCACGTCGCTGATCGCGATCGACATCCGCACGGGCGCGCTCCGCTGGTACTACCAGATGGTGCCGCACAACCTGTGGAATCTCGACGCGGCGAGTCCACCCGTGCTGTTCGACGTGACCCGGGGCGACAGCATCATCCCCGCGGTCGGGCACGCCGGCAAGACCGGCTGGGTGTATATCCTCGACCGCCGGAACGGGCGGCCGATCCGGCGGAGCGACCCGCTGATGCCGCTGGAGAACATCTTCCCGACCCCGACGGCGGCCGGCGTGCGCACCTCGCCCGCGATCCGTGGCGGCGCGAGCTGGACTCCGCCCGCCTTCTCGCCGCGCACCGGTCTCCTGTACGTGCTCGCCAACCATATCCCCATGCGCTTCGTGACCGATTCGGCCGCCTTTCGCCGGACGGGGGATGTGTTCGCGCACGCGCACTTCGCCAAGCAGGAGGAGAAGGAACAGGTCGGGATCGTGTCCGCGGTGGACGTGAGCACGGGAAAGATCCGCTGGAGCCGGCGGGTGAAGGGCCACCTGATGTACGGCGGAGCCGTGACCACCGCGGGCGGTCTGGTCTTCTTCGGCGAGAGTAGCGGCTGGCTGAACGCGCTCGATGCCGAGACCGGGGCGCTGGTCTGGCGCGACCGGGCTGCCGAGGGGCCCGTGGGTCCGCCCATCTCCTTCCAGGTGGGAGGACGGCAGCGGATCGCGATCACCTCCCAGCAGGGCATCACCGTCTACGGGCTGGCGGAGGGCGGCCCGCCCGGTGAGGCACTGTCCAAGGCGGCCACCGGGCGCTAAGCTTGGGGTGACCCCCACATCCCAGGTGGCTCCCATGACTTCTCGCCGAGAGGCCCGCCTCAGGCAGGAATTCGCCGAGCTGTACCCCGGACTGCGTCCGGACGTATGGTACTCCGCCGCCTGGCTCTCCGCCCGTCAGCTCGCGCGCACGCGGTGCGACGGGGTCGCGGCCTCGATTGCGCAGATTTTGAACGGCCGCCACTTCGAGTTCCGGGGCGGGCGCCCGCGCCGCCTCCGTCTTCCCCCCGCCGACGAGCCTGAGCTGGACGCCTCCTGACCGGGCACGCTCCCTGCCCGTGGATGGGCCATCGCGCCCCATCCACCGGAGGAGTCATGCGTTCGGTCCGGATTTCCGCCGCTGCCCTGGCGGTTTTCACTGCAACGGCTTGCAGCTCCATCTCATCCAGCAGGTCGGAGCAGCCGGCGCCCGCGGTGCGGCGCGGGCCCAGCACGGCCTCCACGCTGGGCATCCCGCCGGGCCATCTCCCGCCGCCGGGACAGTGCCGGGTCTGGTACCCGGGCGAGCCGCCCGGCCATCAGCCGCGCGCGCGAAGCTGCGCGCGTATCGAACGGGAAGCGCCTGCGGGGAGCTGGATCGTCTACCGGCCCACCGAGGACCGGAAGGTGGTGCACGTCCGGGTAGTGGACCAGCGGCGGCCCGGGGTGGTCGTGCGGCTCAGGGTATACGACATCCGGCGCGGCACGCTGATCCGCGAAGGCTGACGCGCCGGACCGGAGTCAGCGGCAGGAGCCGCGCGGCCCCAGGTCCTCGTCTCGCGCGATCGGTTCCACCTCCAGCGATTGCACCAGCGGCGGCTCCGTCGGCGCCAGCGTGATGGCGATGGCGAGGTCGCCGCTGGTGCATCGCATCCGCCACCGGCCCCGGAGCCGGTTTTCCGCTACAAAGGGTCCTCCGTCGCGGCAGTTGCCGCCGGCTTCACGGCGGAGCGAGTCGATCACGCCCCGCCGGCGGTCCTTCGATTCGTCCAGGTACAGGTTCACCGCCGCGATGCTGTCGGCGAGCGCTTCATCCCAGCGGGTCACGAGCCGCGACACCTGGTCGTGCCGCGTGAGCAGCACCGGCGAGGGCTGGGGCTCACGGGGCACCAGCCCGCCCGTCTGCGCCAGGAGCTCGAGCGCGCGATTCGTGACAGTGCTCCAGCCCGTGTACGTGCGGTTGCCCAGCGCGACGATGCCCACCCCGTATTCCGGAAGCCAGCGCATGATGGAGCCGAAGCCGGGCAGCCCGCCGCTGTGATGCACGATCCGGTCGAACCGGCAGGTGGTGGTGATCCGGAGCCCGTAGCCGTACCCGCCCGCGCTCAGCGTGAGCTGCCCGGCCGAATCGGTCGCGGCGACCGCGCCGGTGTAGCGTGCCACCTGCTGCATCTCGCGCCGGGAGGCGCGCCGAAGCGGACCGCGGTCGGCCCCGTCGCGGGGCGGCCAGGCGTCGAGCATGAATCCCACCCAGCGTGCGAGATCGCTGACCGACGTGAGCATCCCGCCCATGGAGCCGAACGCACCGTCGGGGAGCTGCTCCTCTTCCAGCCACGCCTCGTCCTGCCAGCGGTAGCCGTGCGCCAGGCGCGCGGCCGGCACCTCCTTCGTCTGGAGGGTGGTCGCGCGCATACCGAGCGGCCGGAGCAGGTGCTCGGCGACGTACCGGGTATACGGCTGGCCGGAGACGTTGGTCACGACGCCGCCGAGGATGGCGAAGCCGTAGTTGGAGTACTCGTAGCTGGTGCCCGGCGCGGTGGAGAAGGGGATCCCGCCCCGCAGCATGCGCGACATCTGCTCGTTGGTAACGGCGAGCTGGCGGTCGCCCCAGGGATTGTCCTCCGGGAACCCGGCGGAGTGCGACAGGAGATGGCGGATGGTGATCTTGGGCGAGTCGCTGGTGGGGTACTTCAGTCCCTTGAGCTCCGGCACGTAGCGCTCGGCGGGGTCGTCGAGCGAGAGCCGGCCGGCGTCGCGGAGCTGGAGGATGGCGGCCACGGTGAAGCTCTTGGTCATCGAGGCGATCCGAAAGACCGTCCCCGTGTCCATCGGCGATCGCGAGGCCACCTCGCGCAACCCGGCGGTGCCCACGTGGGCGAGCCGGCCATCCACGATGATCCCGTACGCGATCCCGGGCACGTGCTCCCGCTTCGCAAAGTCGCGCATAAGGCTGTCGATGGCCGGGTAGGCGGCGGCGAGCCTGGCCTCGCGCGCTGGAGCCGTCTGCGCCGGGCAGGGTGGGGCGGACAGCGCCAGCGCGGCGAGCGCGAGCAGGGCGGAGCGCGGGGTCATGCAGTCCTCTCATTCGGATGCGCGTGGGGAAGGGCCGGGGAACTTTCCAGCGACGGGGTACGTCGGTAGTCTACTCGATCACTCCGTCCCGGACAGCCGATGCGCATTTTCCGCAGGGCCCTCGCCGTGCTGGTCCTGGCCTGTGTGGCAGCATATCTGGCCTATCTCGTGAAGGATCCCGAGCGGCGCCGGCTCGACCCCGCGGCCCGAGCGGAGGTGCCGGGCCGGTACGCGCGGCTGAGCGGCGGCGTCACCCACTACGAAGTGGTGGGCCCGCTCGACGGCAGAGCCGTGGTACTGGCGGCGGGATTCTCGGTGCCGGGCTATATCTGGGATTCCCTGTACCAGCGTCTTGCTGACTCGGGATTCCGGGTGGTTCGGTACGACTACTTCGGCCGTGGCTGGTCGGATCGCGCGGACGCGAGCTACGACCAGGAGCTCTTCGTCCGCCAGCTCGCCGATCTGCTCGACGCGCTCGGTGTCGTGGGGCCGGTGGATCTGGCGGGGCTGTCGTTCGGCGGAGCGGTCGTCACGAGCTTCACCGCGCGGCACCCCGAGCGGGTGCGCTCGCTCATCTACGTGGACCCGGTGTTCAATACCGGGCGCCCACTGCCGCCCGAGGAGCGCAGCGCCCTCGCCTGGGACGTCCACATGGTCCTGCGCCGCGGGAGCGAGGCGATGGCCCTGGGGCAGCTCGACGACTTTCTGCACCCCGAGCGCCACCCGGAGTGGGTGTCACGCTATCGGGCGCAGCAGGCGTTCAAAGGTACCCGCGAGGCACTGCGCCGGACCCGCGCCGCCATTGCGGTGGCGCCGAATCAGGCCGAGGCACTCCGGCGGCTCGGCGAAGATCGGAGGCCCGTGCTCGTGGTCTGGGGACGTCAGGATCGAACGGCGCCGGTGGCGGCGAGCCGCGCGCTCCTTGCCGCGATCCCGCGGGCCACGTTCTTCCCAGTGGACTCGGCGGGGCATCTGCCGCATCTCGAGCAGCCCGATCTCGTGGCCGGCGAGGTAGTCCGGTTTCTTCGCGGGGAGGCTAGCGTCACCACGCCTTCAGCACGCTCGCGCGCTCGGGCTGCAGCAGCGCGAGCCCAGGACTGACCGCGAGCAGGAGCGCGACCACCAGTGCGGCGATTTAGACTCCGCGAACGAGGAAGCAGGCTACTTTTCGACGACGATCTTCGGATTCCAGGCGATCTCCCACAGATGGCCCTCGGGGTCCTGGAAGTACCCGGCGTAACCGCCCCAGAACGTCTCCGCAGCCGGCTTGGTGATTCTCGCGCCGGCCCCACGTGCCTGCTCCATCATCGCGTCCACCTGCTCCCGACTCGCCACGTTATAGCCGATGGTGAACTCGGTGGGACTCGGCGCGGCGCGGTGAACGCGGGCGTCGTGCGCGATGCTGTCGCGCGGCCAGAGTGCGAGCGTGAGGCCCGCCTGCAGCTCGAAGAACACGACGGCCCCGTGCTCGTATTCCTGGCCCACGATTCCTTTGGTGGCGAACCCGAGCCCGTCCCGATAGAACGCCAGGGCGCGTCCCAGGTCGTCCACGCCCAGCGTGAGAAAGGTGATCCGCGGCCTCATCGGCTGAACAACCTTCGCAGGATTCCGGGCTTTCGCTCGGGAGGCGTGAGCGCCCAAACCCGCTCCGTTCCCGCGCGCTGGACGACGGTCCGAGGGCCGAATCGTCCCCAACTGAAGCCGTCGCCCAACTGGGCGGCACGCAGATCGGCCACGACCGAGGCCTCGCCCAGGGTGGCGGCGAATCCGCGAAGCAGGCGATCGGGCGAGTCGCCGAGCTCCGCGACGGGCGTGAGCCCCGCATTGTCGTGCCAGATGCGGTGCACCACGTCCTCATGCACCACGTCCACCTGACTCCGCGCGCCGTCCCGCCACATCGCGATGGTCTCGTGCAGGAACTGCTCGACCGTCGCCGATTGGTACGCGATCACGGGCGGGTCGTGGCAGGCGTAGAACACCGGCCCCCATGAGGCCGCATCCGGAATCAGATCGAGGATCCAGTAGTTGCCGTATCCATCGTGGGCGATCGAGTAAGCGCAGGGGAACGCCTCATCCAGCCCGAACCCCGCGAGATCGATCAGCGAGAACGACTCGAGCGGGCCGTTCGCCAGCCTCTTCGATACCCGGAGCGCCGCCCGAATCTCGTCCGGGATGGGGCACGGGAGCGCGGCCTCGAGCGCCTCGAGCTCTGCCTCCGTCGCCGGCGGCTCGAGCTCGAGGATCTGCTCCCTGCCGTCCTCGTCACGAAGCCGGAGGCCGGCCAGGCCCCGGAGCGTCTCGGCGAGCATCGCCCGGAGGCGGGGAGAGTCAGACCACCGGCGTGAGCGGCGCCTCGCTCCGCTGCCGCCACCACCAGGTGGCGCGGAATCCTTGAGCCAGGAAGTATCCGACCGCGATCGCCAGGACGAAGAGCACCGGCTGCCCCTGCCGCCAGCCCGCCTGCGACAGCATCATCACCAGATAGAGCAGCAGCGCACCCGCCGAGACCCAGCTCCGCTGCAGCATCCCGTGCCCCAGCCCCACGACGATGATGCCGCCCAGCAGCAGCGGAAGCGAAGCCGTGACGAGGCCGCCCAGAAACATCACGGCTGCGCTGCCGAGCGCCACGTACCAGGCGCGCTGCAGGTGCACCGGGGCGGTGTCTTCGGTGATCGGACCCTTCGGGAACAGGTCCATGGCGCCTCGCTCGACGTGAGCGCGTGAGGGGAAGCGTGCAGGGGGATGGTACAAGATGCTGGGCGGGTCCCGCCGCCGCCACTCCCGGTCAGAAGCGGATCAGGGCGATGCCCGACGCGGGGTCGAACCGGCGCTGGAGGTGGGACGGCTCCTCGATCAACATGACCTCGAGCGTGGGCCGAACCGTGGCGCGGAGCAGGTGGCCGCCGTGCGCGGTCCCGTCGGCCTTGCCGACGACCACGTGCGCGTGGACCTGGGGGGCGCCGTCCGGGGCGAGTGATACGTCGCCCAGGAGCGAGAGCACCTCGACCTGCTCCGCGATCGGGATGCGCCGGTACTCGCGCGTGTCCACGTCGAAGTAGCCGAGCACGGCGTTCCCGAACGCGCCGATGGCGGTGAAGCGGCTGCCGGCCAGCCCCTCCTTCCGGGCGAAGGCCTGCAGCCCCTCCATCGCTTCATCGCCGGTCTCGAAGACGACGGCGAAGGTTCGCTGACCCGCCGCCGTCGCCAGGAGCTTGTACTGCACGGCCGATCAGCCGAACATGCCGAAGAGCCGCGAGGCCAGCACCGAGCCGCTCACCAGGATCGCGGCGCCGACGCTCAGCATCGCGACCAGCGTGAGGGTCATCGGCACGTGGCCGGTGAGCGCCAGGATGCCGAGGACGATGGCCCCGATCCCGACCAGCGACTCCCAGCCGCCGGCCGCGGTCATCGGGTCGCCTTCGCTCCGGACCCAGCGGGCCGAGCGCGCCAGGCGCGCCATCGCCCCCCCGCCGGCGAGAAGTGCCGCGCCGAAGACGATGGACGCGACGGCGAGCAGCGTCAGCGGGTCGATCCGGAGCAGCGCCAGGATGCCGAGCGCCAGCCCGGCGACGCCGGCGATGGCCTGCAGGCCGAGCGCTCCGGCCACCTCCTGGCGGCCTCGGACGGTATATCCGGCCGGTCCCGAGCGTGCATAGCGGCGGGCCAGCGCTGCGCCGCCGATCAGCAGGGCGGCGCCGATCGCGATCGCTGCGATGGCGTTGAGCGTGAGCGGCAGCAGACCGAGGAGCGCGAGGATCGCCAACACGACCGCAGCCGCGCCCCCGACCGCCTCCCCGACCGATCCCACCTCGGCCTCGGCCACGGTGTTCTCCTGGACCCGCGGTGTCTGGGTATCGCGGGTGAGCGGAATCCCTCGATCGATCTCTACCATACGGCCCTCCCCTTGGCTGACGGGCGCCCCGACCGGAGCGGCCCGGGTGCGGCCGCGGCCGGGGTGACGAACGGGTGTCGACCGATGGGGGACGGCAGGCGGGTCACGACGACTGCGGAGCACGACAACGACACTGCAACGACCTTTCAGGGCATGCGCCCTGACACGAAATAAAGTATGGGACCCCATACGATTCAACCGTGCAGATCACGGTTCCGCGGCGACGCCGCGCACCTTTCAGCGCCCGAACGCGCCGTTGATCTCGTCGAACGGCACGGCCTCGGCGAGGTGTTGGAAGGTTCCCTGCCCGGCGATCTCCCGCGCGGCCCGGAGGAACCCGCCCCACGCTGCCCGCGCCAGCGCACCGCCGACGCTGATCC
The DNA here is from genome assembly GCA_036377715.1 of Gemmatimonadales bacterium. Classification (GTDB taxonomy): domain Bacteria; phylum Gemmatimonadota; class Gemmatimonadetes; order Gemmatimonadales; family GWC2-71-9; genus CAVVWJ01. The sequence goes on along the minus strand of DASUXW010000220.1, from coordinate 1,940 downwards.
GCCGCACGCCCGCCGCCGCGAGATCGGCCACGGTGGTGAACGGCGAGCCCACCAGCACGTTGACCGGTCGGGGCGCCACTGCCCGGACCACCGCGGCGATGTCGGCCAGCGTGCGGAGACCGGGCGCGTAGAGGCACTCGGCGCCGGCCTCGGCATAGGCAGTGAGCCGGCGGATCGTCTCGGCCAGATCGGGCCGGCCCGCGATGAACCCCTCCGAGCGGCCGGTGAGCAGTACGCCGGACCCGCTCTCGTCGATGGCCCGGCGCGCAGCGCGCACCCGCTCCACGGCGAGGGGGAAGTCGAACAGCGGCCGGGCGGGGTCGCCGGTCGAGTCCTCGATCGAGAGCCCGGCAAGGCCGGTCCCCACGGCGGCACCCACGTTGGTCGCGACACCCTCGGGCTCGACGGCGAAGCCGCCCTCGAAGTCGCCGTTCACCGGGAGCTCCACCGACTCGACGATCGCCCGGAAATGCCCCAGCGCCTCGTCGAGCGTGACGTGATTGTCGCGCCGTCCCCGGCTCCAGGCGAACCCGGAGCTGGTCGTGGCGAGCGCCCGGAACCCGAGCGCGGCGAGCAGCCGCGCGCTCCCAACGTCCCAGGGATTCGGTATCACGAAGCATCCCTCGCGGTGAAGCTCGCGGAAGAGGCGACGGCGCTGGGCGATGTCCGGCATGGTCAGCGCCCTCCCGCCGGCAGGTGCTGCTCGAGGTAGCGGGTCAGGAGGGAGTAGACATGCAGCCCGGTCTTGTCGCCCTCGCAGATGCAGTGGCTGCGGTTGGGGTAGACCATGAGATCGAACGGGCGGTTGGCCGCGACCAGTGCGTTCACCAGCCGCTCCGTTCCCTGGTAATGCACGTTGTCGTCGCCCGAGCCATGGACCATCAGGAGGTTGCCCCGGAGCCGGTCGGCATAGGTGATCGCGGAGGCATCGTGATAGGCGGCCTCGTTCTCCTGCGGCAGCCCCATGTAGCGCTCCTGGTAGATCGTGTCGTAGAGCCGCTCGTCGGGCACGGGCGCGACCGCCATCCCGGTCCGGTAGAGCTCGGGATAGCGGAACATCAGGTTGAGCGTGGTGGAACCGCCGCCGCTCCAGCCCCAGACCCCGAATCGCGTGGAGTCCACCCAGGGCCATCGGGCCATGGTACGCGCAGCGGCCGCCTGGTCGGCCGAGTTGACGATGCCGATCCGCTTGTAAATCGACTTCCGGAAGGCGCGGCCCCGGGGCGCGGGCGTGCCGCGGTTGTCCACGCTGGCCACCACGTACCCATGCTGCGTCAGAAACAGGTGCCACAGATAGTTGCCGCCCCCCCACGCGTCGAGCACCGTCTGCGTGGCAGGCTCCCCGTACACGTGGAACAGCACGGGGTACCGCTTCGTCGAGTCGAAACCGGGCGGCTTCATGATCCAGCCGTCGAGCTGGAGACCGGGGCCGGCGTCCACCTTCACGAACTCCACCGGTCCGCGGCGGAGCCGGGCCAGCGCGCCCCGCAGCTTCTCGTTCGATACCAGCGTGCGTACCACCTGGTGCGTAGGCAGCCGGACCAGCTCGATGACACGCGGACTGCCGAACGACGACCAGCTGTGGAAGGCCCACCGCCCGTCGGCAGAGACGTCGTAGGTGTGATACCCCGGCTGATCGGCCGGCGTGACCCGCTCCTGCTTGCCGCGGCCATCGAGCCGGGCCCGGTAGAGATAGAGCTGGGTCGCGTTGTCGGGCGAGGCGGTGTAGTAGACCCAGCCGGCCGCCGAGTCGGTGCCCAGGACGACCGGAGCGCCGAACGCGCTCGCCGGGTTGTGCAGATCGAACGCCCCCGGGGTCACGAGCCGCACCCGCGAGCCGTCGCGCGAGACGACGTACAGGTGCCGCCACCCGTCCCGTTCGCTGATCCAGGTGAAGCGCTTCCCGCCGTCGATCCACCGCAGGTCGTTCACCACGTCCA
>DASUXW010000219.1:0-2391 GCA_036377715.1 Gemmatimonadales bacterium | reverse complement strand
CGATGCGTTGGACGGCTATCGTCGGATCGCCCCCGACCTGCGCGGGATGGGCCGCTCCGACGCTCCCGATCTGGGCTACGGGATGGCAACCTACGCCGCCGACCTCGCGGCGCTGCTCGACGCGCTGGGGGTGGACGAAGTCGTGCTCTGTGGGCTGTCGATGGGTGGGTACGTGGCGTTGGAGTTCCTGCGGCGCTGGCGCGAGAGAGTGCGCGGCCTGGTCCTGATGGACACCCGGGCCGAGCCCGACGGCGCCGAGGGCCGCCGCGCCCGCGACGTCGCCGCGGCCATGGCCCGCGAGAGCGGGGCCGGCGCGATTGCCGACGCCATGCTGCCCAAGCTCCTCGGCGCCGGCACCGCCGCGCGTGCCCCAGAGGTCGCCGCTCGCGTCCGGCGCATGATTACTGAGACGCCCGTGCCGGGGATCGTTGGCGCCCTGAGCGCCATGCGCGACCGCCCAGACAGCACCGGCCTGCTCCCGACCCTGGGCGAGCTTCCCACCCTGGTCGTCGTGGGCGAGGAGGACGTGCTCACGCCGCCGGACGCGGCCCGCCGGATGGCGCAGGCAATCCCGCACGCCCGCCTGACCACGCTCGCGGGCGCCGGCCACCTGCCGCCCGCCGAGTGTCCATCTGAAACCACGACCGCGCTCCGGGACTTCCTTCGGACCGTGGGCTGAAACCTCCGCGAAGCCGGACGCGTTGTGAGATCGGCGGCGCGAGAGATTCCCGTCTCTCCCCGCTGAACGGCAGTCCCTCCACACTACGGCTCCGGGGCCGCGGCCAGGCAGTTCGGTCTCGGGGCCACTCTTCGGGCGGTCAGACGGGCGCGCGGACAGGCGGATAGAAAAAAAGGGGCTCCTCTTGAGGAGCCCCTTCGTATGTCCGTCCGCCCGTCCGTCATCGCTGCGGTCTCCCCGGCGGCGTGTCGCTGTTGAAGACCTCGCGGTTCTTCTCGATGTACGTGGTCATGTTGGGCGGGACGTCTTCTTCGGGGAAGATCGCCGTCACCGGGCATTCGGGCTCGCAGGCGCCGCAGTCGATGCACTCGTCGGGGTGGATGTACAGCTGATCCTCTCCCTCGTAGATGCAGTCCACCGGGCAGACGTCCACGCAGGCGCGGTCCTTGACTCCAATGCATGCCTCGGTGATCACGTACGTCATTGCCGCGCTTCCTCCGGAGGAGCAGGTTCGCCCGCCGCACGGGCGGTCACTCGAGGTAGGTATACGAAGGTGCGTGGGGCGACGCAAGGGGGCGTGGTATCTTCCGTCCGATGCTCCGCCGAACAGCACGATCGTTGTCGCTCGCCCTCCTGGTGTGGGCGGTCGCCCGCCCGGCCGAGGCCGGCGCGCAACGGTGCTCCGCCCCGCGTACCGCGCTGGTCCTCTCCGGCGGCGGGGCCAAGGGGGTCGCCCACATCGGGGCGCTCCGCGTGCTCGACAGCCTGGGAATTCACCCGGACCTGGTAGTCGGAACGAGCATGGGCGCGGTGGTCGGCGCGCTCTATGCCAGCGGGTACAGCGGGCGCGAGCTCGATTCGCTCACCCGCATAGTTCCGATCTCGGCCCTGTTCCGCAGCTACCAGCCCCTCGCGCCGCGTTCGCTCGGGATCCTCCAGCCCCTGGTCGCCTGGGAGCAGGGCGAGCGGCGCTTCGCCCTGCAGAGCGCGTCGGTGGACGAGGCCGCGGCGAGCGCGCTGGTGAACAGCGCCATGCTCCGGGGCAACCTGCTCGCCCGCGGCGACTTCGATTCGCTGCCGATCCCGTTCCGGGCGGTGGCGACCGATCTCGCCGACCGCCGGACCGTGGTGATGCGGTCGGGCGACCTCGCCCAGGCGGTCCGCGCGAGCGCCGCCGTTCCGCTGCTGTTCGCTCCCGAGTATCGCGATGGGCGCTATCTCACCGACGGCGGGCTCTCGGCCAACGTGCCGGTGCGGGTGGCACGCGCGGAAGGCGCCGAGCGCGTGATCGTGGTGGACGCGACCGAGCACCTGAGCGACACCGTCGAGTCCGAGTCCCCGCTTCTGGTGGCCGACCGGCTGGTGCAGTTTCTCTTCCATCAGCCCGCCGCCCCGCTCGGTCCGGAGGACGTGCTCATCCGGCCGGCGGTGGACGGCTTTGCCAGCCTCAACTTCGCGCCCCGCCGGCTCGAGCGCCTGCTCGAGCTCGGGGCCTCGGCCGCCGACTCGGTGCTCGAGCCGCCGGTCTGTCCCGTACCGCCCGCCCGCCCCGCGCCCGCGCTCCCCTCCTACATCAGCGGCATCGACTTCGGCGGCGCCAACGCCTCCGAGCGGCTCGCGCTCCGGCGATTGCTCGGCCTCGGCTCGAGGGATACCCTCGACGTCGAGTTGCTTCGTAAGCGGCTGCGCAATCTCGCCACCGCCTCCGATGC
>DASUXW010000218.1:0-8841 GCA_036377715.1 Gemmatimonadales bacterium | reverse complement strand
GGTCGTCCGTCGAACCACGCTCCTGGAGAAGGTATGGGACATGCACTTCGACCCGGAGAGCAACGTGGTGGACGTGCACGTGGGGAATCTCCGCCGCAAGCTGACCCAGGCGGCGGGCGAGCCGCTCCTCGCGACGGTGCGGGGGGTGGGCTTCAGCCTCCGCCGGGACAAGGACGCCGAGGTCCCGCAGGGCAGCTGATCCCGCGCGGCGCCGCCCTGTTTCCCGCCGGCGCCCTCCTCTTCATTCTCGTCGGACTCGGTCTCTGGCTCGCCGTCCCGGGCGGCGCCGCGCGCACCGTCTGGGCCGTGGGGCTGGCGCTCACCGGCCTCCCGGTCGTCTGGCGCACGCTGCGCGGCATCGCGGCGGGCCGGTTCGCGGCCGACCTGGTGGCGATGCTCGCCATCATCGCGGCCCTGGCGCTGGGCGAGCCGCTCGCGGGCCTCATCGTGGTCCTCATGCAGACCGGCGGCGAGGCGCTCGAGCGCTACGCCGAAGGCCGCGCGTCGGATGCGGTCCGCGAGCTGGAGGCCTCGGCACCGCGGCTGGCCCACCGCGTCGTGCCCGGCGGGGTGGAAGACATCGCGGCCGAGGCAGTGTCCGTAGGCGACGAGCTGCTCATCCGCCCCGGCGAGATGGTTCCGAGCGATGCCCTGGTGCTCGCCGGACGATCGCAGGTGGACACGTCCCGCCTCACCGGCGAGCCGCTGCCCGTGTCCGCCCAGTCGGGCACCCGCCTCCTGAGCGGCAGCCTCAACCTCGATGGACCGCTCACCGTGCGGGCCACCGCGCGCGCCGAGGAAAGCCAGTACGCCCGGATCGTCGAGCTGGTGCGGACCGCGCAGGCCAGCAAGTCGCCGCTCCAGCGGTTGGCCGATCGCTACGCCATCTGGTTCACACCGGTCACGTTGGTCGTCTGCGCGGTCGCCTACGTGCTGAGCGGCGATCCGGTGCGCGTGCTTTCCGTGCTCGTCGTCGCCACGCCATGCCCGCTGATTCTGGCGACCCCGGTAGCGGTGGTCGGCGGGATCAATCGCGCCGCGAAGCACGGGATCATCTTCCGCCACGGCTCCGCGCTCGAGCAGACCGCCCGCATCACCGCGGCGGTGTTCGACAAGACGGGCACCCTCACCATCGGCCGGCCGGAAGTGGCGACCGTGCTCGCGGCGCCGCCGTTCACTCCCGATGAGGTGCTCCGACTCGCGAGCGCGGTGGAGCACGGCTCCGGCCATCTCCTGGCCCGCACGCTGGTGGACGAGGCGGTGGCCAGGGGCGTCGCGATGCCCGCGGCACACGACATCTCGGAGTCTCCCGGCGAGGGGGTCACCGGCGAGGTCGAGGGGCGCCACGTGGCGGTCGGCGGCTGGTCGTTCATCGTGACCCCCTACCCCGCGGCGGAGGCCGGCCTCCGCGAGGCGCTCGGGAACGCCCCGGCCGAGGCGCTGCGGGCGTACGTCGCGGTGGACGGCCGCGGCGCGGGCGTGGTCGAATACGCCGACCGGCTCCGCCCCGGGCTCCCGGATTTCTTCACCAGCCTGCGCCGGCTGGGGATCCGCCGTACCCTGCTTCTTTCGGGCGACGACCAGGCCAACGCCTCCGCGGTCGGACGCGCGGTCGGGATCGACGAGGTCTACGGAGAGCTGCTGCCGCACGAGAAAGTCTCGTTCGTGCAGCGACTTATGAAGGAAGGCGAGCGCGTGCTGATGGTGGGTGACGGCACCAACGACGCTCCCGCGCTGAGCACCGCCACCGTGGGGATGGCGCTCGCCAGCGGCGGCGGGGGGATCACCGCCGAGGCGGCCGACGCCGTCATCCTCGCGGACGATCCGACCAGGGTGGCGCAGGCCGTCGCGATCAGCCGCCGCACCCTCGGCCTGGCGCGGCAGAGCATCTGGGCGGGACTGGGGCTGAGCGGCGCGGCGATGATCGTCGCGGCGTTCGGGTACATCCCTCCCGTCGCGGGCGCGCTGCTGCAGGAAGGGATCGACGTGGCCGTCATTCTGAACGCGCTACGGGCTACCTTCCCTCCGAGAGTGGGCAGCCCGGCCGCAGGAGGCAACGATCATGGGTAGAGTCGAGGGCAAGGTCGCGCTGGTGACCGGTGGGGCGCTCGGCATTGGCGCCTCGGCATGCCGGCTGCTCGCGCGCGAGGGTGCGCGGGTGGCCGTGACCGACGTGAGAGACGAAGAGGGCCGGCGGCTCGCGGAGGAGCTGGGCGGGAAGCCGCGAGCGGGCTTCTGGCACCTCGACGTCTCGAACGAGGAGAACGTGCGGTCGGTCTTCGCCGAGGTGGCCGAAGCGCTCGGCCCGATCACCGTGCTGGTCAACAACGCCGGGATCTCGGGCGTGAACAAGCCGACCGATCAGATCACCGAGGCCGAGTGGGACGCCCTGATGGCGGTGAACGTCAAGGGCGTGTTCTTCTGCACCAAGCACGTCATCGCGCAGATGCGCCGGGCCGGCGGGGGCAGCATCGTCAATCTCTCGTCCATCTACGGCCTGGTCGGCGCGCCCGACAGTCCGCCCTATCACGCATCGAAGGGCGCGGTCCGGCTGATGAGCAAGACCGACGCCCTCCTCTATGCGCCGGACCGCATCCGGGTGAACTCGGTGCACCCGGGCTTCATCGTGACGCCCATGGTCGAAGGCCTTCTGGACACTTCAGGCCACGGCGCCGAGCTCCGCCAGGCGCTGGTCGCGCTGCACCCGCTCGGGCATCTCGGAGAGGCGGACGATGTCGGGTACGCGATCCTCTATCTCGCGTCGGACGAGTCGAAATTCGTGACCGGGAGCGAAGTGGTGGTGGACGGTGGGTACACGGCGCGCTGAGCTTCGATTTACCACGGAGGCACGGAATGCACCGAGGTTACACGGAAGGATTCGGGTTCGGACGGGTTCCTTGGTTCCCGACAACAATGAATTTGTTGTGGGCTCCGCTCCCTGAGCTGCTCCGACGTCCCTTCCGTGTAACTTCCGCGCCTTCCGTGCTTCCGTGGTACACCCTCAAATAGCTGGCGATGTCGTAGACTCGATCAGCGTGAGGACCTGGCGGCCCTCCTGGCTCAGCTGACCACGATCGAGGTTGCGCACCGCCAGCTCGACCTCGGCGCACCACAGTTCGAGCGCCGCCAGGAACTCCTCCACGATCGGCGCGAACTCGGCCGCGGTGCCCCGGCGGCGTCCGATCCGGTCGAGCGCGAGACGCAGCCGCGTGAGCCGCTCGGCACCGCCGTCGATCGCTTCGATGTGTCGCGGCTCGAGCGACGGCCGCAGCTCCCTGACCAGGATTCGCTGCAGGTCGAACCGGGCCGGGAATTGATCGTTCAGATACCGGACGACGCTCCATCGGTCCCAGAACGGAGCCGACGCGTGCGACGCGGGGTCCAGAAACCACCGGGCCTCGGTGATCCACGCCTCGTGCAACGGGCTCAGGACCTGCTGGAGAGGCGTTCCGTCGATGGCGTCCGACTGGGTGGTGGATTCGGCGGATATCCGCATGGCGCGATCCCTGAAGGAGTTATCAGAACTCTATCGGCCCGGCGTGAAAAAAGAATGAAGGTCTGAAGAAAGGATCTTGTACGCCGCGGCCGCGATCGCCCCCTCCTCGTCGGCGGGGAGAGCGAAGACCGGGACCTTTCCATCCGAGACCCGTTCCGCGCCGGCGGCGTTCCGGTCCGGGTCGAGGCGGATACCCGCCCACGCGAGCGGCTCGCACACGCGCCGCCTGATCTCCGGCGACCCCGCCCCGATCGCCCCGGTAAAGACCAGGGCCTCTGCCTGCCCTTCCAGCACCGCCAGGTACGCACCCACGTACTTGACGATCCGATAGCAAAAGAGCTCCAGCGCCTCGCGGGCCGCCACGTCACAGCGCCCGAGAAGCTCGCGCATGTCCGCGGTGCCCGCGAGCGCCTTGAGTCCCGACTCGTAATGCAGCATCCGCGCGAGTTGCGCGGCGTCGGCACCCTCCTCCAACAGGTGCAGTAGCAGGCCGGGATCGAGGTCGCCCGGGCGGGTGCCCATCACCAGGCCTTCGAGCGGCGTGTAGCCCATGGACACGTCCACCGGACGGCCGCCGCGGATCGCCGCGGCGGAGCAGCCGCTGCCGAGGTGCAGGCTCACCAGGCTCGGAGCGGACCGGCCGAGCAGTACCACACACCGCTCCGTGACGGCGCGGTGGGACCAGCCGTGGAAGCCGTATCGGCGGACGCCAGGCATGGCGGGGATCGCATAGCGCCGGGCCCGCGGCGGAAGGTCGGCGAAGAACTCGGTGTCGAACACCGCGAGCAGCGGGATGCCCACCTCTCGGGTGGCCTCGATCGCCTCGAGCGCGGCCGCGTTGTGCAGCGGTGCGAGCGGCACCAGCTCGGCCAGCGCGCCGACCACGGCGGCATCGATGACCACGGGCGCGACGAATCGCTCGCCACCGTGTACCACGCGGTGCACGATCGCATCCGGCCGTACGGGCAGCGTGTCCAGCGCGTGTCGCACCGTCGCCGCCGGGCCGCCCTCCCAGGCCACCGTCGCCGATACCAGCGAACGGAGGCCGGCCTCGGCGTCGTCGTACAGCGCGTACTTGAGCGTGGCGCTGCCGCAGTTGACGACCAGTAGTCGCATTTCAGTCCGACGATCTCGGCGGCAGCGGCACCGGCGCCCAGACGGTGCTGCGGATCAGCGCACCGGCCACGAGGCCGGCGAGGAGCCCGGACGCCGTGGCGCCCGCCAGACAGCCCCCGGTACTTCCCGCCCAGCTCTTGTCGGCGTCGCTGGCGCAGAGCGCGCCCAGAGCCGCACCCGCCACGCCTCCGATGAGCACGCCGCGGCCGATATGCCTGGCCCGGCCGGCGTGCGCCTGGAGTTGCGCGACGGAGTCGGTCGGGATCGCGGTCACCACCCGCTGATCGGGCCGGCCGCTCAGGTCGGGGACGAAGCTCGCCACGCGGAGGGTGTCGGCATCGAGCGACACCATGAGCGCGGTAACGAACCGGGCGGTATCCGCGCGGAGCGAATAGCGGATGCGGGTATCGGGTGCCGGCACCGCCGCCGGCGTCGTCACCACGTGCGCCGGCGCGCAGGCAGCGAGCAGGGCGACCAGAGTGATCGCGCGCCGAGGCATGATCAACGTCCTCCGGCTGAGCGCCCATGCTACATCTTTCTTCAACCGTTCCCTCCTGAACATATCACCCGCCCCAAAGCATATTGCCCTCGTGCCCCGGATGCGCGCCATGCTGCTCGAGCAGCCGAATGCTCCGCTGGTCGAGCGCGAGATCGCGGCCCCCGAACCGGGGCCGGGGCAGATCCTGATCCGGGTCCGTGCGTGCGGGGTGTGCCGCACCGATCTGCACGTCCAGGCCGGCGAGCTGTCACGTCCGAAGCTTCCGCTGATTCTGGGGCACGAGATCGTCGGCCTGGTCGCGGAAGCCGGTCCCGGGGCCGAGCGGTTCGCGCCGGGCTCGCTGGTCGGCGTCCCCTGGCTTGGCTGGACCTGCGGCGTGTGCCGGTTCTGCCGCTCGGGCCGCGAGAATCTCTGCGAGCGGGCGCGGTTCACCGGCTACGATCTGGACGGGGGCTATGCCGAGCTCGCCGTGGCCGACGAGCGGTACTGCTTTCCGATTCCCGCGGCGTATGACCCGGCGCGCGCCGCGCCGCTGCTCTGCGCGGGACTGATCGGCCACCGCTCGCTGGTCTCGGCGGGCCAGGCCTCGCGCCTGGGCCTGTATGGGTTCGGCGCCGCCGCGCACATCGTCGCCCAGCTCGCGCGGGCGGAGGGGCGTCAGGTCTTCGCCTTCACGCGTCCGGGCGATGCCGGCGGGCAGGCATTCGCCAGCTCGCTCGGCGCGGCGTGGGCGGGCGGCTCCGACGAAGCACCGCCGGAGCCGCTCGACGCGGCCATCATCTTCGCGCCGGTCGGGGCACTGGTCCCGGCCGCGCTCCGGGCCACGGATGCCGGCGGCACGGTGGTCTGCGCCGGGATCCACATGTCGGACATTCCGGCGTTCCCGTATGACATCCTGTGGCGTGAGCGCAGCGTACGCTCGGTTGCCAACCTGACCCGCCATGACGGCGAGGAGTTCTTCCGGCGGGCGGCGCAGGTGCCGCTCGACATCGTCACGAAGAGATTTCCACTGGCACAGGCCAACCAGGCGCTCGATCATCTCCGGGCCGGCCGGATCGAGGGCGCGGCGGTGCTGGAGAGCTGAAGCCGCTTCAGGTCGCCGGTCGGGCCGGCGGCCCGGCTGCGGCGAGCACCTCCTCGACCGGTCGCCGCGGCGCGGGGCGTCCTCCGCGTGCCGCCCCCGAGGGCCTGCCCAACCGGAAGAACTGCTGGACGTAGGTGCCGGCCGCCGGAAACCGTTCCGCCAGCTCGTGGCGCAGCGCGCCCACCTCGAGGGCCTGGCTCATGGGGTGAAGCGCCAGTCCCTCCGCGACCGCCGTGAGCCATAGCCGCTCGAGCAGCCGGCCGCTCCGTACCTGGTCGGCCGGCGTGTCGGAGAGCGAGCCGATCGCCCCGATCAGCGGCGCGCTGAGCAGCGCCAGCGAGTTCTGCTGCGCGAGCCGCCGCCCGACCGCCGTGTAGGGCGGCGAAGGACGCCGCAGTTGCCCCGCCAGCCACGAACCGCCGATCTCGCCGACCAGCAGCGTGCGGGTCAGCTCCTCGCGGTACTCGGCGTCACCGAACAGCGCGGACCACGCGCGCACGTTCAGCACGTCCGCGCCGCGCCGGCGGTCGGCCGCGTCGGTCAGCTCGAGGCGGACGCCGGGCTCGCCGGGCACGCTGCGCAGCCGCTGGAGCACGTCGGGCGGCAGCGGCTGGGGTAGGAACGGGCGGCGCTCCGTGCGACGGAGTTGCAGTGTCTCCAGCGTCACGGCCGATGCGGCGGGCGGCGCCGTGCGCGGGGCCGGCGTGAAGGTCGCCACGGCCGCCAGGTCGGAATCGGCGGGCACGGGGAAGTACGCGAGCGTGTGCCGGTAGCCGAAGCGGTCTGCGGCCACGAGCAGGTTCTCCAGCGCGCAGCCCAGGCTCAGGTGCAGCTCGCGACGGTCGGGATCCGCCATGCGCAGCCACCGCACCGGGTCCGCCCGCAGCAGGACGGCATTCCCGTCGATCGTGAAGCGCCAGGGCTGCGTATTGCGCGTGGACGGCGCCAGCACCGCGAACCGCAGGAGCGATCGGAGCTGATGTCCGATCGGAAGGGTTCTCGGAATCGTATCCTCGGGGACCCAGAGGTCCTCCGTCCTCACCGTGCTTGCCACTTGTCCCCCGTCGTCGGCGTCGCGAATTCAGGCCGGGAGTAAAATGGTCGCAGATCGGCGAAGGCTGGCTGAAGCGCCGGTGAAGCTCCCTTCATTCCCTCGCGCGGGATGTCTTCACTCGGGCTTCAAGCTAGGTTCACCCGGAAGATGATACGGTAGACCCGCGCCCAACCTGGAGGAGAAACCATGCGCGTCGCCGAGCTGATGCAGCAGCCCGTCGTGACCGTCGAGCTCGACACCCCGGTGCGCGAAGCCGTCGTGGCGCTGACCGACGACCACATCTCGGCGGTCCCGGTGATCGACCGGACCGGCCGGATGGTCGGGGTGGTCTCGAGCACGGACATTCTCACGGCCGAGGCCGAGGCGGAAGACGACACCGCGCGCGAGAGCCTGTTCGCCGCGACGCCCGTCCGCGACATCATGACCGCGCGCCCGCTCACGGTCACCCCCGAGACGGACGTCAAGGACGCCGCCCAGCAGATGCTGTACGCGGAAGTCCATCGGCTGTTCGTGGTGGAAGCGGACCGCGTGGTCGGCGTGCTATCGACCAGCGACATCGTCCGCGCGGTGGCCACCGGCCGGCTCTGAGCCAGGTCGGCCTGCACCGCGCCCGAACGCGGCGGTCGCCTGGGCCTCCCGGGATCCGGGCGTGGAAGCTGACAGCGCCGCCCGACGACTCTGAAGCGACCTTCACGGCAACTCCACCCCTGCTTCACCCGGCGGCCGCTAGACTCCGTGCCGTCCGGCGCCTCAGAGCGTCCGGACACCGCTCCAACACCAACAGGAGAACGCGTTGTCCGACGAGACCGCCCCGGCCGCCCCGACCTCCCGCCGCGACTTCCTTCGGAAGGGCGCGGCTGCCGCGGTCGCGCTGCCCGCCGTCGCCTCCCTGGCCGCCTGCGGAGATACCGAGACCGTTGCCGCGCGCACGCCGCCGGCCCCGCCTGCGCCCCCCGCCCCCGTCCGCACGCCCCGCGACAAGGCCGACGAGATGGACGCGATGCACGAGAAGGGGATCAAGGCCTTCCCGGCCAAGACCACGGGCAAGGGCAACCAGCGCATGGAGCCCCGGCTCGAGAAGGGGGTCAAGGTCTTCGAGCTGACTGCGGAAGAGGTCCAGTGGGAAACGGAGCCCGGCCGGAAGGTCAAGGCGTGGGCCTACAACGGGCAGGTGCCCGGACCGCAGATCCGGGTCCGCGAAGGCGACCGGGTGCGCGTGCGGCTCACCAACAAGTTGTCCCAGTCCACCTCGATCCACTTCCACGGCCTCGAGCTGCCCAACGATCAGGACGGCGTTCCGTACATCACCCAGCCGCCGATCAAGCCCGGCGACAGCTACACCTACGAGTTCACCGTGCCCAACGCCGGCTCGCACATGTACCACTCGCACCACAACGCGGCCATCCAGGTGGGCAACGGGCTGCTGGGTGCGTTCATCGTCGAGCCGAAGCGGGTCCTGCCCGCGCACCGGGCCGACGTGGACTACGTGATGGTGCTCAACGACGGCGCCCACGGCTATACTCTGAACGGCAAGGGGTTCCCGGCCACCGAGCCGATCGTCTGCCGTCAGGGGCAGATGGTGCGGATCCGGT
>DASUXW010000217.1:0-5819 GCA_036377715.1 Gemmatimonadales bacterium | reverse complement strand
TCGCGCTCGGCCGAGGTGCCGCCGGTGAGGACCGTGACCCGCATCGGGCCCGGGCTCACCGGGACCCGATGAGCTGCTGGAGCACGTCGTACCGGCTCACGATCCCGATGAGCTTCCCGTCCTTGCGCACCAGGGCCGCCGGGCTCTCGCGGGTAAGCATCGGGCCCACCCGGTCGGTGGGGGTCGTGGACTCGACCTCGGGGAACGGCGGCTCCATGACCTCACGGACCGGCTGGTCGAGCAGCGCCGGCTGGGCCAGCGCCCGGGCCATGAGCGTCCCCTCGATCAGCCCCCCGACCGAGTCGCCGTCTTCCACCACCGGGATCTGACTTACCCCCCAGGTACTCATGAGGTTGAGCGCCTGCCGCACCGCCGCGGCCGGGGGCACGCTCACCAGCGGTGGCGCCCCCGCCGGCCGACGCGCGAGCAGCTCCTCGACGGTAATACGCGGCGCCTCGAGCATCTGGTTCTCCTGCATCCAGGCGTCGTTGAAGAGCTTGGACAGGTAGCGCTCGCCGGTGTCGCACAGGACGGTGACGATGAGCGCGTTCGGGTCGTCGAGCTCGCGGGCCAGGTCGAGCGCCAGGGCGACGTTGAGCCCCGCCGAGCCGCCGAGCAGGATCCCCTCCTCCCGGGCGAGCCGCCGGGCCGTGGAAAAGGCGGTCCGGTCGGAGACCTGGCGGAACTCGTCGATCCAATCGAACCACAGGGTCGTGGGAATCTTGTCCCCGCCGATGCCTTCCACCTTGTAGGGGTGCCCCTCGCCCATCGTCCGGGTGCGGTGGTACTGGGCGTACAACGACCCGACGGGGTCGCCGGCGATCACCCGGACGGCCGGGTTCCTTTCCTTCAGGTATTTGCCTGCCCCGCTCACCGTTCCGCCGGTGCCGGCGCCCGCTACGAAATGAGTCACCCGACCCCCGGTCTGCTCCCAGATCTCGGGGCCCGTGGTGGCGTAATGAGCCTCGGGGTTCACCTGGTTGTAGAACTGGTTGGCGAGGACGGCGCCCGGGGTGTCGTGAACGATCTGCTTGGCCTTCATGACGTAGTGGTCGGGGTGGTCGGGCGGGACCGCCGTCGGCGTGATGACCACGTCGGCGCCGTAGGCCTTGAGGAGCCGCACCTTCTCCTGCGACATCTTGTCGGGCATGGTGAAGACGCAGTGATATCCCTTGAGGGCGGCCGCGATGGCGAGCCCCACCCCGGTGTTCCCACTGGTTCCCTCCACGACGGTCCCGCCCGGTCGAAGATCCCCGCGCCGCTCGGCTTCCTCGATGATCGCGAGGCCGATCCGGTCCTTGACCGAACCGCCGGGATTGGCGTTCTCGGCTTTGCCGTAGATCGGCGTCCGGAGGCCCGCACCGATGCGGGACAGCCGGATGAGCGGCGTCCAGCCGATGGTCTCGAGCACCGAATCGTAGGGGCGCAGGTGCGGATGGGTCATGGCGGGGACTGGCTGTGCGGGCTGCGGAAGGGGACTGGCTGGAGGAAGGCGCCGGCGATCGGCCGGTCCCGGCGCAACGCCGGCGAGTAGCGGAGGCCCTTCGCGCCGACGACCGCCGCCGAGTCGAGCGCCGGATAGCCGCTCGACTCGGCGACCCGGACCGAGTCGGGAATCAGGGTCCCGTGGGTGTCGGCGTACATCCGGAGCAGCACCCGGCCCTCGATTCCCTGCTCCAGGAGCGGTACCGGATACTCCACGGGCGAGACCGGGTTGATCGCCACCGGCGGCTGGTCGGCGTCGCTGTAGGCCGGGGCGATGGGGGTATTGGTGGAGAGCCGGAAGCTCCCGTCGTCCCGGCCGCCGCAGGCAGCCAGCGTGAGTACCGCGACTGCCGCCAGGACGACGTGCCTCACCGGCGGTCCTCCACCCGGCGCTTGAGCTCCGCCAGCCGATTCAGCGCTTCGAGGGGCGTGAGGGCGTTCACGTCGAGCAGCCTGAGCTCCTCGATCGTGGGATCGGGTACCGGGTCGGGCACGGGGCCGTCGGCGAACAGCGCGAGCTGGCCGGGGTCGCGCGCCGCGTCGGGCGGGGCGCCGGGCACCATCCGGTGCTCGCCCTCGAGCGCCTCGAGGATCTCGCGCGCGCGGCGGACCACCCCGTCCGGCAGGCCCGCGAGCTGGGCGACGTGGATCCCGTACGACCGGTCGGTCCCGCCCGGCACGAGCCGGTGGAGGAAGACGACGGTGTCCCCGGTCTCGCGCACGGCCACGTTGTAGTTCCGGGCGTGCTGCAGCCGCTCGGGGAGCTGCATCAGCTCGTGGTAGTGGGTCGCGAACATGGTCTTGCACCCCACCCGGTCGTGCAGGTGCTCGGTGACCGCCCACGCGATCGCGACCCCGTCGTAGGTCGAGGTCCCGCGCCCGATCTCGTCGAGCAGCACCAGGCTCCGCGGACCGGCGTCGTGGAGGATGGCGCTGGTCTCGCTCATCTCCACCATGAAGGTGGACTGGCCGCGCGCCAGATTGTCGCTCGCGCCCACGCGGGTGAAGAGCCGGTCCACCACGCCGATCGAAGCCTCGGCCGCCGGCACGAAGGCGCCCATCTGGGCCAGCACGACACAGAGGCCGATCTGCCGCAGGATCGTGGACTTGCCCGCCATGTTGGGGCCGGTGACCAGGGCGACGCGCTCGGCCTCGGTCAGCCGTGCGTCGTTGGGGATGAACGATTCGCGCGGCATCAGCCGCTCGATCACGGGGTGCCGGCTTTCGCGCAGGACGAGATCGAAGTCGCTGTGGAGTACCGGGCGGACGTAGCCGCCCGCGACGGCACGGTCGGCGAGCGCCGCCCACACGTCGAGCCGCGCGAGCACGCGGGCCGAGCGCTGAATGCGGCCGATGGCCTGGCCCACGGCGGCCCGCAGCGCGCCGAACAGCTCGGCCTCGCGCGCCGCCATGCGATCTTCCGCCCCCAGCACGCGCGCCTCGTAGTCCTTGAGCTCGGGCGTGACGTAGCGCTCCGCGCCGGCCAGCGTCTGCCGCCGCTCGTAGTCGGCGGGGACCCGGGACGCGTGCGCGTTGGTCACCTCGAGATAGTAGCCGAATACCTTGTTGAACCCGACCTTGAGCGAAGGGATCCCGGTGCGCTCGCGCTCGCGCTGCTGCAGCGAGGCGATGTACTGTCGCCCGCCGTCGCGCAACGCGCGCACTTCGTCCAGCTCGGCGTCGTAGCCGTGGCGGATCACGGCGCCGTCGGCCAGCGCGGCGGGCGGGCGCTCCTCGAGGGCCTGCGAGAGCTCGCCGGCCAGATCGGCGAGCAGGTCCAGCTCGTCCGCGGCATCGGCCAGCGCGGGTGGTGCGGCCAGCGCACTCAGCGCCTCGGAGACATCCGGCAGCCGGAGGAACGAGTCGCGCAGCGCGCCCAGCTCGCGCGGCGTGGCGCGGCCCGCGGCGGCGCGGCCGGCCAGGCGCTCCACGTCCCGCACGCCGTCCAGCGCCTCGCGGAGCCGCGCCCGGCCGCGCCCGTCGCGCGCCAGCGCCTCGACCGCATTGAGCCGGTAGTCGATCGCCGTCGGGTCGCGCAGGGGTGACAGGAGCCATTGGCGAAGCAGCCGGCCGCCCATCGGGGTCACGGTTGCGTCGATCGTCTCGAGCAGCGTGCAGCCGCGCGCGCCGGCGCGGAGCGGCTCGACCAGCTCGAGGTTGCGCCGGGTCATCTCGTCGAGCCAGAGCAGCGTCTCGCTCCGGCGCACCGCCGGTCGTGCGAGGTGGGGCAGCCCCGACGGCTGCAGCTCGGTCAGATACCGAAGCAGGGCCCCCGCCGCGCCGATCGCGGGTGCGTCGTCGGGACCGACGCCGAGTCCGTCGAGCGAGGCGAGCGCGAACCGGCGCGCCAGCTCCTCGCGCGCGAGCTCGGGGTCGAACTCCCAGCGCTCGCGCACCGTGCGGAGCACGCCCTCTCCCGGGAGAGACTCCAGCTCCGCCGGCATCACCACTTCGGCCGGGCCGAGCCGTCCGAGCGCCTCGGCGCTCTCGCCCGCGTCGAGCGTCTCCAGCAGGAACTCGCCGGTGCTCAGGTCGATGGCGGCGAGGCCGACGCGCCCGGCGTTGGCCGAGAGCGCCACGAGAAAGTTGTTCTTCCCGCCGGCGAGCCAGTTTTCCTGCAGCAGGGCGCCCGGGGTGACGGTCTCGACCACCTCACGCCGCACCAGTCCACGGGCGAGCTTCGGGTCCTCCACCTGCTCGCAGATGGCTACGCGGTGGCCGGCGCCGATGAGCTGCCGCAGATAGTCGGCCGCGGCCTTGACCGGCACGCCGGCGAGCGGCACGCCGTCGCCGCGCGAGGTAAGCGTGATGGCGAGCACGCGGGCGGCGAGCTCCGCGTCCTCGTGGAACATCTCGTAGAAGTCGCCCACCCGGTAGAACAGGATGGTGCCGGGGTGCCGTGCTTTCACCTCGCGCCAGTGCTTGAGCATCGGCGGGGCGGCCGAGGCGGAGGTCTCGCGGCTCACGCGGGCCACGGGAGCGTGCGGGAACGGCGGAGGGGCATACGCCGGACAATATAACGTCTGCGGCCGGGACTTTCGCGCGAGGTCGTCCCGGCTGCAACTTAGGGAATGACCCGCCCCTTCCATTTCGCCTTCTTCGTGCGCGACCTCGCGTCCACCCGCCACTTCTACGGCGAGGTGCTCGGCTGCCATGAAGGCCGGAGCACCGACACGTGGGTCGACTTCGACTTCTTCGGCAACCAGATCTCGGCGCATACGACCGGTCCGGTGACCCCGACCCGGGACACCGGGCGGGTGGAACACGCGCTGGTGCCGATGCCGCACTTCGGCGCCCTGCTCGCGTGGGACGAGTTCGATGCGCTCGCCGGACGGATCCGGTCGGCCGGCGTGCCGTTCGTGCTCGAGCCGCGCATCCGCTACCAGGGCCAGCCGGGTGAACAGGCGACGATGTTCCTCCGCGATCCGAGCGGAAACGCACTCGAGTTCAAAGCATTCAGGAACCCGGAGCACGTGTTCACCGCGTGAGACGCTCAGCGCCATGAGATCCGCAGCCGTGGTGGTCGTCGGCGGCGGCGTGATGGGTGCGAGCGTCGCCTGGCACCTGGCCGCCCTGGGTGAGCGGGACGTCCTGGTGCTCGAGCGCGGTCCCACGCCGGGTCTCGGGAGCACCGGGCGCGCGACCGGCGGGTTCCGCGCGCAGTTCGGCTCCGAGATCAACGTTCGGCTCTCTCTCCTCGCGCGTGAGAAGCTGCGTCGGTTTCGTGAGGAGACCGGCCTGGATCCGGGCTACGTATGCGCGGGGTATCTCTGGCTCGCCGCCAGCGAGGCCGAGCTCGGCGCGCTGCGCGCGGCGCTCGCGGTGCAGCACGCGGCAGGGCTCGAGGAAGCCGCGGAGGTCGGCGCGGCGGAGATCGCGCAGCTCAACCGCTGGATCTCGCTCGACCGCGTGGTCGGCGGGAGCTACTGCCCCACCGACGGGTTCATCAAGCCGCTCGCGATCCTGCAGGGCTACCTCGCGGCCGCGACACGACTCGGCGTGCGGCTGGGGCAGGGGGTAGAGGTCACCGCGCTCCGGCGGGACCCGAACGGCCGCGTGATCACGGTCGAGACGACGGACGGACCGATTCATGCCGGTGCGGTGGTGAACGCGGCCGGCCCGTGGGCCGCCGAGGTGGCCGCCATGGCGGGCGTGCAGTTGCCCGTGCTGCCGCTCCGCCGGCAGGTGGCCGCGACTGCGCCGTGCGACCTGCTCCCGGCCGACATGCCGATGACGATCTGGGCGGGCGATGGTTTCCACCTTCGGGTGCGCGACGGGCGCGTGCTGCTGCTCCGGCCGACGCCGGGTGCGGCCGGCCGACCGTTCGACACCAG
>DASUXW010000216.1:0-18129 GCA_036377715.1 Gemmatimonadales bacterium | reverse complement strand
AGCAGCGCGCCGCCGAAGCGCGCGAGCGCGCCCAGAACCCGCCGGTAACTCCGCACCTGCCCCGGAAGGAGCCAGCTCGGCGGCTCGGCGCCGCTCTCCGCGGGCAGAATGCTCCTGACCAGTGCCCGCGCCACCGCTGCGGGTGCGGCAGGCGGACCCGCGGCGAGACCCGTGCGGAGCGGGTCGGGGACGCCGACCAGTGCCTCAGCAACGATCCGCGGCGCCCAGTGCGGCACGGTCGCGCGGCGTGAGACCGAGGTGTCGGGCGACAGCGTCATCGAGCGCCTCCTGGATCTCCTCGCCGCGCCGCCCCGCCTGCGCGAGCAGGCAGAGCTCCTCGTCGGCCAGTGCGGTCTCGGGAAGGGGCAGCCGGGCGATCGCGCCGGCGCTGAAGCGATGAAAGCCGCTGGCGGCCGGCACCGCACCCAACCGCGCGAGCGCGCGGGTCCAGCGCGAGTTGAGCCACGCCGCCAGCCGATCGGCCTCGTCGAGCGAGCTGGCTGGGGCGACGTAGCAGGTGTTGAGCGGGACGCGTGTGGCGCCGCACCGGCCCGTGAGCGCGACGGCGGTGAGCCGCCGGGCGAGGTCGGGCCAGACCACCCGGTGCGCGGCAGACGCCGGTCCGGTGCGGAAGAGCATCCACGGCGGCCCGCGGTCGAAGTCCGTCCGTGCGCGGAGGAGCTCGTGATGCGGTCGGAGGTACGCCGCGGCCGCCGGCGGGAGCCGCTCGAGCGGCGCTCCCGATGCGCCGTGCGTCCACAGGATCCGCACGCCGTCTCGCACGCCGAACGGCCGCACGTCACGGCCGCGCACGGCCCAGCGGAGCAGTTCGGGCTCGACGTCGGGCGGCGGCTCGAGAAAGATCCGGTTGGCTCCGGTCTTGACGCCGAGGTGGCAGGTGAACCGCGCGCTGACGGTGGGGTGGTCTCGCACGAGCCGGCGGGCAACCGTTGCCGCCCGGCCGGCCGAGAGGAGCCACGGGCCGCCGCCGGCGAGTCGAGCCTGGGGGACCGCTCCTCCGGCGTGGCCCAGCGCGGTCCGGACCCGGTGCCCTGCAGGCGGCGATGCCTTCTTCGCGACGAGTGCCAGTGGATACACCGTCGCATCGAACCTGGCGTCGGACTGCCCCGTGAGCTCGGCAAGCCGCAGCAGGGTAGTGCCGGCGGCGAGGCCGTGCCGCGCCGTCACACCGTAGCCGGCGGTGGCGAGCTTGGCCGGGACGAGCAGGGCGACGATGCCGTCCCGTGCCGTCAGCTCCAGTGCCCGCTCCAGGAAGGCGATCGCGAGATCGGGCCGATTGCCGAACGCCGCGCGTGCTCCCCGCCACCAGCGGTAGCGGCCCTCGAGCCGGCGGCGCAGCTCGGCGGGAATGTCCTCCGCGCGGAGCCACGGCGGGTTGCCCACGACGAGGCTGAAGCCACCCGCCGCGAACACGTCCGCGAACTGGCTCCGGAACTGGAACCATGGCACCTCGCGCTCGCGCGCGAGCGTCCGCCGGGCGGCGCGAAGCGCCCGCAGCTCGGTCCGCTGCGAGGCCAGTCGGACCCGGAGCTCGCGGTCCATCCCGCGCCGGTGGCCAAACAGATCGAGGCTTCGCGCCTGGTGCAGCGCCTCGGCGATCTCGGTCCGGACGTGGGCCTCGGCCGACGCGAGCGCCTCGTGCGCTGCCCGCGACTCGGCGGCCCGAAGCTCTCGCACCAGCCGCCGCTTGTCCGCGCCCGTGGCGGTGACCAGCTCGCTCCGCACCCGCGACAGCTGCTGCGCCAGGCGCGCATCGGGCGTATGCAGCGGCGCGGCGCCGGCCGGCTCGAAGAGGCTGTCGCCCTGGCGTATCAGGCAGTCGAGGTTGGGCAGGGGCTCGACCCGTTCGGGCAGGGTCTCGGGGTCGTCGGCCACCACGGCCAGCCAGAGCCTGAGCTCGGTGAGCCGGACCGCCGCCGCGCTCCGATCGACGCCGAACAGATTGCGCTGCAGAATGCGCCGGCGGGTGGCCGCGAGCGACAGCCCGTCGCCCGCGGCATAGCTCGAGAGCCGCTCGAGCGCGCCGAGCAGGAACGCGCCCGAACCCGCCGCCGGATCGAGAATCGTGAGGCCTTCGAGCGTCCTGCAGGCCGCCGGGTCCCGCTCGCCGAGCCTCCGTTCCGCCTCGCCCTCGCCGCACTCGAGGCGCGCTGCCACCGCGGCGGCGAGCGCCGCGTCGATCACCGAACGCACGAGCGCGGCCGGTGTGTAGAACGTGCCCGAGGCCCGGCGCACGTCGGGCGCCATCACTCCCTCGAACACGCGGCCGAGCATGTCCGGGCCGATTCCGGTGCCGCGATCTTCCGCCGCGGTGAAGTGGAACCGCTCGAACAGCCGGTCGAACGCGTCGCGCCAGAGATCGTTCGGGATGTCGCCGCGCAGCGAACGCTCGAGTGGGTGAGGCTCGAACAGGCCACCGTTCAGGAACGGGATGGCGCCGAACGCCGCGGCCGTGCGGCTGCGCTCGGCGGCCGGCCGGTTGAGCGTGCCGAAGAAGAGCGGACGGAGCAGGTCGCGATGGATGCGGCGCTTCCGGGAGAGGCAGCGGTCGACCTCTTCGGTCAGGAATCGCTCCCGGCCCGCAAGCCAGCCCTTGCTCTGGATGAAGTAGAGGAAGAGCAGCCGGGTGAGCTGCAGCAGGGCCAGGCTGCGACGCTCCTCGCCGCGAGTCCTGGTGGGCAGGCCCTCGGCCATCCGGTCGAGTGTCGCCTTGAACTCGCGAAAGAAGCGGCGGCCCACCGCTTGGCCGCTGAGCGCATCGGCCGCGCGGGCGGCATAGGACAGCGTGCCCGCGGCGCCCGACGCGCTCAGTCGGCCCAGGGCGGCAAGGTCCCGGATGTGCGGCCGGTCGAGCTTCAGCTCGAGCGACGGCGCTCCGTCGAATGCCACCGCCAGCGCGAGCCGGCGCGAACCAGGGTCCAGCGCGAGAAACCCTGCCACTCGGCCACGCGCCGTGCACCGCCGAGCCAGCCGCCGGACCAGGCGCTCGGGCTCCGCGCCCAGGACGGCGAGCCACACGAACTCGCCCGTGCGGGCCACGGCGACCGCGCTGCCTCCGCCGGGGAGCGGGACGGTGTCGTGCAGCGGCTCGTGACCCAGAGCCGCGAGCAGCGGGACCAGGTCGTCGATCGAGCGGACCCGCCCGAGGAGTGGGCCGAGCTCCACGCGGCGCTCCCTGCGCTGGAGGAGCGCGCACCATAGCGTCCACTCGCCCGGTCACCGGGATCCTTTCGCCGCGGAGCGGCACGCCTTATCGTCCACGAATGCGATGCGACATCTACGCTCTTGCCGGGCTGCTGGCCATCGCCGCCCCGGCCGCCGTCCCTTCGGCCGCTGCCCGGGCCGGCCATCTCGCCGTGCCCGACAGCGGCGCCTTCATCATTCGCCACGCCGGCGACACCATCGCCGTCGAGCGCTTCACCCGGACCCCGACGAGCCTTACCGGCACGCTCGAGATCCACGACGCCAAGCACACCTCGCAGAGCTATCAGGCCACGGTCGCCCAGGACGGATCGGTGCCGCTCATCGAGGTGCAGGTGCGGGAGGACGTGGACAGCGGGAGGGTGCGGGGCAAGGTCGTGCAGCGCGCGCGGGTGATCTTCAAGGAAGACAGCGCCGCGGTGGACGACGTGAGCGATCACGGCATGCAGACCCGCGTCTTCGGCACCGAGCGCGGCGCGGTCCCCTATCTCAACCTGTCGTTCGCGCTGTTGGAGCAGGCGATCCTGCGATCACGCACCGCGAACCCCGCGGACGCGCGCGTCCCTCTCTTCAATCTCGGCGGCACTCGCAGTGGGGGTGGCCAGACCCTCGAGGCCACCCTCGCCCCCCTCGCCGGCGACACACTCGTCCTCGCTATCGGCAAGGTGGACTTCCACCTCCGCGTGGACCACACCGGCCGCGTGCTCGGCGGGCGGATTCCGGGACAGAACGTGGTGGCGGATAGGCGGTAGGGCGGACGGGCCGACGGTCGCACCGCGGTCGGCGAGTCCGTAGGAGTCCCCCTGAGCCCTTCGCTGGCCTCGGAGTAAACTCCGCAAAGGGGGCATGCCTCAGGGTACGTCCCCTTCACTGCGTTCAGGGTGACTCCTGTCCGCCCGGCCGCCCGTCCGACTGTCCGCCCGTCCGCCCGCCCCATACACCCTCCCGCGCCACTCTACCTTTCTCTCCCCCCGCCACGTCGAGCGTGCAACGATGTACAGCGCGGTGAGCGCGCCGAGCGGATAGAGCAGGGCGTACCATACCGGAATCCGCATCCCGTATGAGATCAGTGCCCAGAAGAGGACGCTCAGTAGCGCGGCCGCGGCCGCGGCGGGGCCGAGTCCGGCAACGCCGGCGCCAAGGCCCCAGGCGAGCAGCACCGCTGGCGGCAGGATCCAGAAGCCGAGCGCGACTGCGAGCATGGCCGGAACCAGCGCACGCAGGACGGGCTCGTCGGGGAACGACTGACGCCCGCCGAGGTAGACGTTCTTCGACCACCCCTCGATCAGTTGCGCCAGGTCCCGGTACATCCGCGTCGTCATCAGGCGCTCCGCGAACGCGAAGTGCAGCCGCCGGCCCGCGCGCAGGTACGTCTGCGCGAGCGCCAGGTCCTCGGCCACCTCGTGCCGCACCGTCTCGTGGCCGCCGACCGCCTGATAGGCTTCACGGGTGGTGAGGATGAACTGCCCATTGGCGATCACGTCGCGCGGCCGCCGCGCGCGGTTCACGCGACGCGGGGAGTAGCGCAGCCCGAGCAGCAGCCAGATCTGGGGCATTACCACCCGCTCCCAGAATGTCAGCGAGAGCTGCCGCGGGGCCACCGTCAGCAGGTCGGCCCGCTCCCGCCCGAGCGCCGCGACCGCTCGGCCAAGCAGCTCGGGTGCGTGCCAGGTGTCGGCGTCGGTGAAGAGGAGGAGCTCGCCCGTGGCGGCGTGCGCACCCTGAGCACACGCCCACGGCTTGCCGTACCAGCCCTCGGGAAGCGGCGCGCCGGCCAGCAGTCGCACCCGCGCATCCGTCTCAGCCAGCCGCTCCACGATGGCGCCCGTCTCGTCGGTCGAGCGGTCGTCCACCACCAGCAGCTCGAACGGGCGGTAGCGTGAGTCGAGAATCGAGCGCACGACGGTCTCGATCGTCTCCGCTTCGTTGCGCGCGGGCACGATGATCGAGACCGGTACGCCTTCGGCAGGCGGCACATCGGACAGGTTCGGGGTAGGGCGGGCGAGGCGAAACAGCCCCATGAACGGCGCCAGCCACGGCAGCGCCGGAAGGAGATCGGCAACCGGCACGGGAACGAGCGCGAGCGGCTACCGCGCCTGGCTCTTGACCAGACCCTGGAGCTGCTGCTCGATGGCGTCGAGCTGGCGCTCGACCTCGGCGGGATCGTACTGGATGTCGAACGTGGGCACGCCGTTCTGCGCGAACAGCGTGGCCACCAGCGCGTCGGTGTAGCCCACCACCGCGACCGCGATGCCCTTGTCGATCACCCGGTTGAGCCGCAGCATGATCGCCATGCCCTGCCGGGCGCGCATGGCCGCGAGCACCGGCGCGAGATTGCGGATGAGCAGCTCGCGCAGGAACTGCAGCTCTTCGACCACTTCGCCGGCCGCGAGACCACGGGTGGAGGCCACGCGCCCGTAGTGCTCGCACGCGCGCAGCCACACCACGCCGACCTCGCGCCGGAGCGGGCCGACCAGTTCGCCGATCACGTTGAGCAACAGACGGAACTGCCGCTCGACGAGCGGCCGGGGTATCGTGGGAGCGGCGGTGATCCGGTCGCCCAGCCAATCCGCCCATTGCACGACCATCTGGTCGCGCAGCTCGGCGATCACTCGGCCGGCGGCGAGCAGCGCGGGCTGAGAAGCACGCACTCCCGTCCTCCCTGAAATGAGGTGGGGACAATCTAACCGAGGAACGTTCATGGGGTCAAAACCGCTCGTCCGCCCTCCCCGACTCGGGCCGGGAAGTCGCGTGGCGCTGATCGCACCCGCGGGCCCCCTGCTCGAGCGGGATGATCTCACTCGCGCACAGGCGCTCTGCCGTGCCTTGGGCTACGACCCGGTGCCGGGCGAGCACGCGCTCGCCCGCTTCGGTTATCTGGCCGGAAACGACGAGGAGCGGCTCGCGGATCTGAACCGCGCCTTCGCGGATGACTCCCTCGACGCCGTCTGGTGCCTTCGCGGCGGCTACGGCGTGACCCGCCTGCTCGACCGGGTGGACTTCGCGGCGATCGCGCGGCGCCCGCGTGCCGTGATCGGATTCTCCGACATTACCGCGCTCCTCGCGGCCGTGACCCGACGTGCGGGGATCGTTGCCTTCCACGCCCCGCCGGCCCGCGCGCCGATGCCGGATTTCACCCGCCGCCACTTCACCCGCGTGCTCACCGTACCCGGTCCCGCCGGCCTGCTCGAGCCGCTGCCGCCGCCCGCCGACGTGCTCGTGCCGCAGGAGAACCGCGTCGTCACGATCCGGAGCGGCGTCGCCGAGGGGCCGCTCGCTGGCGGCAACCTCACGCTGCTCCAGTGCCTCATCGGCACGCCGCTGTTTCCCGATCTCGACGGCGCGCTGCTCGTGCTGGAGGACGTGAACGAAGACCTGTACCGTATCGACCGGATGCTCGCGCATCTTCGGATGGCGGGGCTTCTGGCCGGCGTGCGCGGTGTGCTGGCGGGCCGCTTTAGCGGACTCGATCGCTCCACCGGCGACGGCGCATTCGGACTGGACGAGGTACTGGAGCACTACTTCGGGCCGCTCGATATCCCCGTGGCACACGGCCTTCCGGTCGGCCACATCGACGATCAGTGGACCCTCCCGCTCGGCGCTCGCGCACGTTTCGACGCCGAAGCGGGAACAGTCGAAGTGCTCGAGGCGGGGGTGCGATGAACGGGGAAGGATGGACGGTGGGGACCGTGTTTCCGGAAGCCCGGGGCTGTAGGTTGTTGAAATGGCGACGCCGTCCCTGACCCGTCATCGGCTCCCGGGGGAACTGGGAGAGCTCCTCGTGGACGTGCGGGCTGCGGGGAGGGAGTCTCCGCGGCCGGCGGTGGTGGTGGTGCATGGGTTCAAAGGATTCAAGGATTGGGGACACTGGCCCTGGCTGGGGGAACGGCTGGCGCGGGCGGGGCTCTCGGCCGTCACCCTGAACCTCAGCGGGAGCGGGGTGGACGACAGCGGAGAGTTCGTCTTTCCCGAGCGGTTCGGCCACAACACCTTCTCGGCCGAGCTGCATGATATCGGGCGCGTCGTCGAGACGCTGGCCGGCGGGGGGCTGGGCGTGGCGCCGCCCACCTCGATCGGGCTGCTCGGGCACTCGCGCGGCGGCGGGGCCGCCGTGCTGTACACCGCCGGCGACCCGCGCGTGCGCGCCCTCGTGACCTGGGCGGCCGTCTCGACCGTGCAGCGGTGGTCCGAAGCCATCCGCGCGGCGTGGCGCAAGTCAGGCGTCATTCCGGTCGAGAACGCCCGCACCCGGCAGGTCCTCCCCCTTTATACCGACGTGCTCGAGGACATCGAGCGAAACGCCGCCGTGCTCGACATCGAGGGCGCGGCCGGCCGTATCGACGTTCCCTGGCTGATCGTGCACGGCACCGCCGACGAGGCGGTCCCGGTGGCCGAGGGGCGGCTTCTGGCCGCGAGCGCGGCACCGGACGCGACGGAGTTCGTCGCCATCGAAGGCGCGGGCCACACCTTCGGCGCGGCACATCCCTGGAAGGGCGCAACGCCCGAGCTGGACCTGGCCGTCGACACCACGCTGGCATTCTTCGCGGCGGAGCTCCGATGACCGGCCCGCTCGCCGACATGAGCGGCCGCGTCTGCGTCGTCACCGGCGCCAATCGCGGCATCGGGCGCGCGACTGCGGCCGGGCTCGCACGGCTGGGTGCCGACCTCGTCCTCGTCGTGCGCCGCCGGGAGGAGGGCGAGGCCGTGGCCCGCGACCTCCCGCGAGCCTCCGGCGCGTCCGAGCCCGACGTGGTGGCGGCCGATCTCTCGTCCCAACGCGCCGTGCGCGGGGCCGCCGAGGCCATCCGCGCTCGGCACCCGTACGTACACGTGCTCATCAACAACGCCGGGACGATCCCCCGGAAGCGCGAAACCACGGTGGACGGTCTGGAGATGCAGTTCGCCGTCAATCACCTCGCCCCATTCCTGCTCACCAACCTGCTGCTCGATGCCCTGAAAGCCGCCGCCCCGTCGCGCATCGTCAACGTTTCCTCCGGCGCGCACCAGGGCGGGAGTCTCGACTTCGGCGATCTGCAGAGCGAGCGGCGCTACGATCCCGTCCGGGTATACGGCCGCACCAAGCTCGCCAACGTGCTGTTCACCTACGAGCTCGCGCGCAGGCTGCGCGGCACGGGCGTCACGGCGAACTGCCTGCACCCCGGCGTGATCGCCACCCGCCTCCTGGCCGACTACATGAACGTGCCGCTGGTCGGCGGCGCCTTGAGCCGCACCCTCGGTGCGACCCCGGAAGCCGGCGCCGAGACGAGCATCCACGTCGCCGCGTCGCCCGAGGTGGAAGGAGTCACCGGGAAGTATTTCGTGGGACGGCGGGAGACTCGGTCCTCCCCCGCCTCGTACGACGAAAAGGCGCAGCAGCAACTTTGGGACGTGAGCGCGCGGCTGACCTCGCTCGCCGGTGCCGCGACACCTTGACCGGGCCCCCTCCTCGCGGCGAATCTCCGGCATGCCGATCTACAACTATCGCTGTACCGCCTGCGGCACCGAGTTCGAGCGGCTGGTCCGCTCCGAAACCCAGGTGAGCTGTCCCCAGTGCAATGGGCGCCGGCTCGAGCGCCTGATGTCGCTGACCGCCCGGCCCGCCGGGGCAGGGAAGCCCGCCGACTACAGCCGGCTCGGGCCGCCGCCCGGCGGGGGCTGCTGTGGCGGAGCGTGTCACTCGCACCAGCACTGAGCCCGCGGCTCGACCGGCTGCGCCGCCGCCTCGCCGGCCGAGGTGCGACCACGCCGGAGGAGGACACGGGACTCATCTGGGCCGCCGTCGCCGTCGTCCTGGTCCCCGGTCCCGACGCCGTGCTGCTCATCCGCCGCGCCGAGCGCGCGGGCGATCCCTGGTCGGGGCACATGGCGCTCCCGGGCGGCCGCTGGGCGCCCGAAGATCCCGACCTCGTGACCACGGCCATTCGCGAGGCCGGCGAGGAGGTGGGGGTCCAGCTTCCACCGCCGGCGCTCCTCGGCAGCCTGGACGACGTGGTCCCCCGAACTCCGGTGCTCCCCCCTATCGCCATCCGCCCGTACGTCTTCGCCCTGCCTGAACGGCTGCCGCTCGTCCTCAATTCCGAAGTTGCCACCGCTCGGTGGGTACTGCTCGACCGGCTGCTGCACCCCGATACGTATCACTCCGTTCGGCTCCCGGTCGGCGGGGAGACCCGGGACGTGCCTGCCTACGAGCTCGATGACGGCGTGGTCTGGGGCCTGACCGAGCGGATCCTGACGCCATTGCTCCAGCGGCTCGGAGCGTAACGCCCCCGGCTTGACTTGCGCCCAATGGAACTCGATATTTAGGCAGGCCTAAATCCGAGTTTCGCATGAACGCACTCGCCGACCAGCCCGCGCTTACCCGTTCCGTCGAGGACTATCTCAAGGCCATCTACCGCCTGAGCCCCGAGGGACGACCCGCGTCCACCAGCGAGATCGCGAATCTCCTCGAGCTCTCGGCCCCCTCGGTAAGCGGCATGGTCAAGCGTCTCTCCGAACTGGGTCTGCTGGAGCACGTTCCCTACAAGGGCGTCCAGCTCACCGAAGCCGGCCGGCTGGCGGCGCTTCGAATGGTCCGCCGGCACCGGCTCATCGAGGCGTACCTGGTCCAGTTCCTGGGCTACTCCTGGGATACGGTGCACCCCGAGGCCGAGCGGCTGGAGCACGCGGTGAGCGATACGCTGGTCGAGCGGATGGCGGCCGCGCTGGGCCACCCGGCCGCCGACCCGCACGGCGACCCGATTCCCGAAGCCGACGGCTCCATTCGCGAGCCTGCGTCCATCCCCCTGAGCGACCTTCCCGTGGGTGAGACCGCCGCAATCGTCCGGGTGAACGAGAGCGAGCCGGAGCGGCTGCGTTATCTCGCGTCCCTCGGACTCACCCCGGGCGCGGTGGTCACGCTCTGCGACCGGCAGCCCTTCGGCGGGCCGGTCACCGTGGATGCCGGGGGCGAGCGGCACGTCCTGGGGCACCCGTTGGCCGACGTGGTTCTCTGCGGCACGGCGCACCACGGATGAACGCGGCCTCCACTCCGCCCCTCGAGGAGCTCGGCGGCTGGCGCTACCCGCGGACCACGCCCAGCCTGCCGGAGGCGCATCACACCGTCCAGGTGCCGCGCGGCGCTTCGTTCTGGCGCAAGGCGCTCGCCTTCGCCGGGCCGGGGTACATGGTGGCGGTGGGCTACATGGACCCGGGCAACTGGGCCACCGACCTGGCCGGCGGCTCGCGGTTCGGCTACACGCTGCTGAGCGTCGTCCTGCTGTCGAACCTGATGGCCATCCTGCTCCAGTCGCTCGCCCTCAAGCTCGGCATCGTGACCGGGCGCGACCTGGCCCAGGCCTGCCGCGACGACTACTCGCGGCCGGTGAGCTTCGTCCTCTGGGTCCTGTGCGAGATCGCCATCGCCGCGTGCGACCTCGCGGAGGTGATCGGCTCCGCCATCGCGCTCAACCTGCTGTTCGGGATCCCGCTGGTCTGGGGCGTCTGCATCACGGCGCTCGACGTGCTGCTCATCCTGCTGCTCCAGCACAAGGGCTTCCGCTACCTCGAGGCCTTCGTGATCGCGCTGGTGGCGAGCATCGGCGTGTGCTTCGCGATCGAGCTGGTGATGGCCCGTCCCGACGTCGCGGCGATCACGGGCGGACTGGTGCCGCGTGCCGAGATCGTCACCAACCCGCTCATGCTCTACATCGCGATCGGCATCCTGGGCGCCACGGTCATGCCGCACAACCTGTATCTGCACTCGTCCATCGTGCAGACGCGGAAGGTGCTGCCCGACGCGGCGTCGCGCCGGGAGGCGATCCGGTTCGCGACCCTCGACTCCACGGTAGCGCTGCTGTTCGCGTTCTTCATCAACGCGGCGATCCTGATCCTGGCCGCCGCCACCTTCCACCAGAGCGGCCACCAGGAGGTGGCCGACATCGGCGATGCCTACCGGCTGCTCACGCCGCTGCTCGGCACGACGCTCGCCAGCACGCTGTTCGCCGTGGCGCTGCTGGCTTCCGGGCAGAACTCGACCATCACGGGGACCCTGGCCGGCCAGATCGTGATGGAAGGCTTTCTCGACATCCGGCTCCCGCCCTGGCTGCGGCGGCTCATCACCCGGCTCATCGCGATCATTCCGGCGGTCATCGTGACCGCGCTGTACGGCGAGAAGGGGGCGGGAGGACTGCTCATCCTGAGCCAGGTCATTCTGAGCATGCAGCTCTCGTTCGCGGTGGTGCCGCTGGTCCACTTCACCAGCCAGCGGCGCAAGATGGGCGAGTTCGTCAATTCGCCGTTGCTCGCGGGCACGGCGTGGCTCGTCGCCGCCGTCATCGTCGGGCTCAACGGCTGGCTCCTGATCGGCGCGTTCCGGGAGTGGCTGGTGTGAGCGTGGAGGACACGGAGAAACTGCGACATCGTTAGCGTTAGTTGTGTCGCGTTGGCTCCGTGTCCTCCGTGCCTCCGTGGTGGTCTTCTTGAAGCTTCTCGTTGGACCCGTGCTCGCCGGCGCGCTCCTGCTGCCCCCGCCGGCCGCCGCCCAGCTCCCCGCCGTCGCCGTCGAGCGCCGCCTGGCCGAGGAGTTGTCCCTTCACGTGGGCGACACGATCCGCCTCGGCACCGCGCCGGACTCGGTGCGCCGCCTGGCGACGGTGGGCGCGGTCTATGAGCCGCGGCCCGACCCCGCCGAGATTGCCAGGGGCGAGCGCCACCTGCGCATGCACCTTCCCGATCTCGCCGGCCTGCTCGGCGCCCCCGACCGGGTAGACCGCTTCGGGGTCGGCCTCGTTCCCGGCACGCCGGTCGACAGCGCGGTCGCGGCGCTGGAGCGCAACGCCTTCGGGTTCGACGTCTACTCCTCCGCGGCCATCGCCTCGCGGTCGTCCCGCACCTTCCTCGTGGTGAGCCGGTTCCATCGGGCCATCGCCGTCATCAGCATCGTGGCGAGCGCGGTCTTCCTGCTCTGCATCATGCTGCTCAAGGTGGAGGAGCGCCGGCTCGACGCCGCGGTCATGCGTTTCGTCGGCGTGCGGCGCCGGACCATCTTCGGCGCGCTCCTGCTCGAGGCTGCGCTCGTCGCGGCCGTCGGCTCGGTCCTGGGGACCGCGCTCGCGCTCGCCGCCGGCGCCGCGACCAACGCCTATTACCGCCGGTTCTTCGACACCGCGCTCACCTTCTCACTGATCACGCCCGACATCGTGCTCTTCGCGGTGGGACTCTCGCTCGTGCTCGGCCTCGCGGCCGGCGCGGCGGCGGCGTGGCGGCTGGTGCGCACGCGGCCAATGGTGCTCTGGGGGAGGGGATGAGGGGAGTGGCGTGGGGTCTCCGGAGTCTGGGCCGGCAGCCGCTCCGGACGGCGCTCTCGCTGGCCGGGATCGCGGTCGCCGCCGCGATGCTGCTCGACATGGTGATGCTGAGCGGCGGGATCGACAAATCCTTTTCCGATCTCCTGCTGGTCCGCGGCTACCAACTGCGTCTCACGCCCAAGGGCACGTTGCCGTTCGACACCGAGGCCACGATGTCCCGGGCCTCGGAGATCGTGCGGTCGCTCCGGCGCGATCCCGACGTCGTGGCCGCCGGCGCCGTGCTCGGCAGCTCGCTCTACGCGCGCACTGGCGACTCGCTCGTCACCCTCTTCGGCTACGGCGTCGAGCCCGAGGCGCAGGGGCTGTACGAGCTCACCGGCGGCCGCGACCTCGCACCGGGCGACACCACGGGCGTCCTCCTGGGCGACCCCGCGGCCCGGCGGCTCGGCGTCGGGGTGGGCGGCACAGTGACCCTCGTCGGCCGGCTCGATCCGCAGGTGGCCGCCGCCGCGGTCGGGCGAAAGCTCGTGGTGCGGGGGACGGTGCACTGGCTCTACGATCCGCGCGACCAGCCGTCGGTGGGCACCGTGCTTTCCGTCATGCAGCGGCTCGCTCCCGGGACGGAGGACGACCGGGCGTCGCTCATCCTGGTGAAGGCCCGCGCCGACGCTCAGGTCCCCGCGCTCGCCCAACGGCTCCGCGCGAAGTTCCCGGCGGTCGAGGTGAACAGCGTCACCGATCTGGTGGCGCAGTTCCGCGACCGGCTGGTCTACTTTCGCCAACTCTCCTATATCCTGGGCAGCCTCAGCGTGATCGTCACCGTGCTCCTCGTCGCGACGCTGATGACCATCACCGTGAACGAGCGGCTGGGCGAGATCGCCACGCTCCGCGCCATCGGTGTGGCCCGTGCGAGCATCGTACGCCAGGTGTTGGCCGAGGGAGCGGCGCTTACGATCGCCGGTGGCGGACTCGGCATCCTGCTTGGCCTCGCCACGGCGAGATATCTCGATGCGATTCTCACCAGCTTTCCCGGCCTTCCCGCGGCCTTCAGCTTCTTCGTCCCACGGGCCGACACGCTCGGCGTCGCCGCGGTCGTGCTGTGCGCCACCGGAGTGCTCGCGGGGCTCTGGCCCGCGTGGCTCGCCGCGCGCGCGCCGATCGCGCTCACGCTCCGGGCGGAAGCGACGTGACGCCGCCGCCCGCGCCCCTCGTCGCACACGACCTGCGGAAGGACTACCCCATGGACGGGGAGACCGTCCACGCGCTCCGCGGGGTCTCGCTCCGGGTGAGTGAGGGCGACTACGTGGCCATCGTGGGACCGTCGGGAAGCGGCAAGTCCACGCTGCTGCAACTTCTGGGCGGGATCGACACCCCGTCCGCGGGCGCCGTGGAGCTGCTCGGGACCCGTCTCGACCGGCTCTCGGATCGCGAGCTCACGCGGCTCCGGCTCACGCGGCTGGGGTTCGTGTTCCAGCGCTTCCACCTGCTGCCGGTGCTCACGGCCGGCGAGAACGTGGAGCTCCCGATGGCCGAGGCCGGCGTGCCCCGCGCCGAGCGCCGAGCGCGGGCCCAGGAGCTCCTGGCCTACGTCGGGCTCGAGCATCGGGTGAAGCACCGCGCGACCCAGCTCTCGGGCGGCGAGATGCAGCGCGTCGCCATCGCGCGCGCGCTGGCCAACCGGCCGGCGGTTCTCCTGGCCGACGAGCCCACCGGCGAGCTCGATGCCGCCACCGGTCGCGAGATCCTCGAGCTCTTTCAGCGCCTCAACCGTGACGGCACCACCCTCGTGGTGGTGACCCACGACGAACGGCTCGCCGGGCAGGCCGGGCGGGTGATCCACATGCTCGACGGGACCATCCGCGACTGATGCTCGGCACCCTCGCGTTCCGCCATCTCCTTGTTCGCAAGCGCCGCTCGCTGTTTCTGCTGCTCGGCTTCGCGCTCGGCGTGGGGGTGATGATCGTGCTGCTCTCGGTCGGCAGGGCCATGCTGGAGCAGAGCCGGGACGTGTCCCTGGTCGGAGGCGGCGAGGTGACCGTACTCCCGCGCGGCATCGACATCGAGGCGATGCGCACCGGCGGCCTCACCGCCATGTACTTCGGAATCGACCGCGCCCGGTTCCTCACCCGTCAGGTGCTTGGCGGACCGCGGCACGCCGAGCTGGTGCGCACGGTGTCGCCGGCGATCGAAGGCAAGCTTCTCTACCTTTGCAAGGCGGGCCGCCAGTGCCGGCCGCGGGCGGTCCGCGCCGGCGCCGACATCCCGAGCCGCGCCCGGGCGGTCGGCGCCGGGCTCGACCTCCGCCAGGGCCATTGGCGCGATTTTGCGGCCGACTCCGCCTGGATCGCCCCCACCGCACAGCGGCTCTACGACGACCTGGACCGGTTCCACATCCCGCCGCGGCCCGACAGCACCTGGGCGGAGTGGCAGTACTACAACCTCGTGACCGGTCCGAACGAGTGGTGGTACGTCACCTTCCTGATCGGGGGAGCGGTCCGGCCGCCGGCAGGCGACGGCTCGAGCCGATGGGGTGGACGCATGCTGGTCACCCACCGCCGTCCCGACGGCCGATACGAGCGCTTCGAGGACAGCGTGCCCTCGCGTGCCGTTCGTTTCGATACCGCCGGCGCGGACATCACGATCGGGCGGAGCACCGTGCGTCAGCGGGACGGGACCTACGGTCTGAGAGTCGATGCCGTCGGTGAGGCGGGCCGCGTGCGCATGGACCTGCGCGTGCAGCCGCTCTCGAACCGGTACTTCCCGCCCGTCGAGCTGCGCGAGGGCGACTTTGTCTCCGGATACGTCGTACCCGCGCTGGCGGCCGACGCTGCCGGCACGGTCTGCGTCGATGGCCGCTGCACCCGGATCTCCGGCGTCCCCGCCTACCACGACCACAACTGGGGCGTCTGGCGAGCGGTAACCTGGGACTGGGGCGCGGCTCGGGGGACCGGGCTCGCGCTGCTCTACGGCGGAGTCTACGGCCCGGCGGCGACGTCCCCCCTCTTCATCGCGGTGGTGGACTCGCTCGGCGTGCGGCAGGTGCTGGAATTCGACCGGATCGCGTACGAGGGCGCCGAGCGGACGGAGGGTGTCGCCACGGACCTCGCGCCGCGGCGCTTCACGCTGGACGCCGCACGGGGCGCCGACTCGGTCCACCTGACCGTGGAGGTGGAGCATGCTCTCGCAACCCCGACCGCGTTCGCCGCCGATTCACAGCTTTTCCTCCAGATGCGTGGCCGGTTCCATGTCGGTGGTCGGCTCGCGGGTGCGGTCGTGAGCG
This sequence comes from Gemmatimonadales bacterium, assembly GCA_036377715.1. Classification (GTDB taxonomy): domain Bacteria; phylum Gemmatimonadota; class Gemmatimonadetes; order Gemmatimonadales; family GWC2-71-9; genus CAVVWJ01. Next base: position 2,343 of record DASUXW010000216.1, on the reverse strand, counting down.
ATTCCGGCTCGGGGTTCTTCGAGACCTATCGCACGCGGTAGATTCAATCTCTCCATGAGCGAAATTCTCGAACGCCTTCGTGCCGCGCTGGGGCCCCGCTACGTCCTCGAACGGGAGCTCGGCGAGGGCGGCATGGCCGTGGTCTATCTGGCCCACGACACCCGGCACAACCGGCCGGTGGCCATCAAGGTCGTCCGCACCGAGCTCACGGGCACGATGGGCATCGATCGGTTCCTGCGTGAGATCGAGGTCGCCGCCCGTCTGCAGCATCCCCACATCCTGCCGGTGTTCGACAGCGGCGTGGTGGATGACGACGGCCGCGGCGGGCTGCCCTACTTCGTGATGCCGTTCGTGGCGGGCCAGACCCTGAGGCAGCGACTCACGCGCGAGCCGCGCCTGCCGGTGGATGAAGCGGTGCTCATCGCCGGCGAAGTCGCCGACGCGCTCGCCTGCGCACACGGCGAAGGCGTGGTCCACCGGGACATCAAGCCGGAGAACATCCTGCTGAGCGGCGGGCACGCCCTGGTGGCCGACTTCGGGGTGGCCAAGGCGCTCGAGCGCGGCGCCGCTCAGCCCGCCGTCGCTCCCCGCGCGCAGCTCACCCGGGTAGGCTTCGCCGTCGGAACCCCCCAGTACATGAGTCCGGAGCAGGCCACCGGCCGTGACGAGGTGGATGCCCGGACCGACCAGTACAGTCTCGCGTGCGTGCTGTACGAAATGCTCAGCGGTGAGCCGCCCTTCACCGGTCCCACGCCACGGTCGGTGGTTGCCCGGAGCATGACGGCCCCGCGGCCGCGGATCACGAAGCACCGTCCCGAGGCGCCGCCCGGGCTCGAGCGCGTGCTCCTCCGGGCAATGGCGCTCGACCCCGCCGAGCGATTCCCGGACATGGCGGCCTTCGGCGCGGCACTCAGGTCCGCCCTGGACCGCACCGTTGCGGGGTGGGGCCCTCGCCGTGTGGCGCTGGCCGCCGTGGCCATCGCACTCGTCGCCGCGGTGGCCGGAGCCTGGCTGGCCAGGCGCTCCGGCGGGCATGCAGTGGCGCCCGCGGCGGAGACGATGGCGGTTCTTCCGTTCAACGTCTCGGGCCCCGACGCGGGCGTGCTCGGCGAAGGGATGGTGGATCTGCTCTCCACTAACCTGCAGGGCGTCGGAGGCATCCGCACCGTGGATCCGCGCGCGGTGCTGAGCCGATGGTCCAGTCGCAGAAAGAGCGCGCACGCCGGGCTCGAGCAGTCGCTCGCGGTCGGACGCGAGCTGCACGCGGGTTCGGTGCTCACCGGCAGCGCGGTGTCGACCGGCGGACGCGTCCGCCTGGCAGCCGACCTCTACTCGGTGACCGGAGAGAGGCTGGGGCGCGCCCAGGTGGACGGGCCGGCCGACAGCGTCCTCGGGCTGGTGGACCGGCTGAGCGTGACGCTGCTGCGCGACGTCTGGCGCTCGCGCGAGCCCATTCCCAATCTCCAGATCTCGTCCCTCACGACCGACTCCCTCGAAGCGCTCCGGGCCTACCTCCAGGGCGAGCAGTACTACCGCCGGCTGGTGTGGGACTCGGCGCTGGCCGCGTACACCCGCGCGACGGACGTGGACTCGACGTTCGCGCTGGCCCACCTGCGCCGCGCGCTGGTGTACGGCTGGACGGGAGGCTACGGCAGCAGCGCGTCGGTGAAGGCCGCGGCCGCCGGCTTCCGATTCGCCGACCGGCTGCCCCCGCGCGACCGCCGGCTGCTCAACGGCTACCGCGCCTTCGAGCGGGGTACGCCCGCCGCCACCGACTCGCTCCGCGCGTTCGTCGCCGAGTATCCCAACGATCTCGAGGGCTGGTACCTGCTGGGCGAGTCGCTGTTCCACATTCAGGAGTTCGCGCCCCAGTCTCCCGACTCCGCGATCGCGGCGTTCGATCATGTGCTGGAGGGAGACTCGACGCTTCTCCCGGCGACCATCCACCAGCTCGACCTCGCGCTGCTGTACCGCGATCGGGCGCGTTTCGATCGAACGCGCCGGGTCTTCGAGGCTTCCGCCTCGCCGATGCAGCGCGAGGCGCTCCAGGTAGCCGCGGCCATCGCCTGGGGTGCGCTGCCGGCTGACTCCGCCCTTCGGCGGGCCTTCTCCTCGGGCGCTGCCTCCTTCCCGGTCATGGCGTTCCGCTCGCTGTACCAGCGGCCGAATGCCACCTCCGACACCCTGCTGAGGATCTACCGGTGGGCTCAGGATGCGGGAGCGCGGCCCGGGAGTTCCCGGCAGGAGCCCTCACCCAGCGGGCGACCGCGATGGTAGGGATGGGGCGGCTGAAGGAAGCCGTCCCGTTGACGGACTCGTTGCTGGCGGTGGGCGCTGAGGCCG
>DASUXW010000215.1:0-8138 GCA_036377715.1 Gemmatimonadales bacterium | reverse complement strand
CGCGCGGCCCTACGGCAGCCAGCGCGCCGCCTGCTTGCCGATCTTCGTCGAGAAGATCGCGTATCCGCCGACCACCAGCCCTCCCGACCGGTTCGAGATGGCGGTCGCTTCGCCGCCCCGCTGCGGATCGAGCAGGTGCAGAGCTCCGTTGGCGTCCCAGTACGCCGGCTGGGCCGAGCCGTTGCGGCCGGCGTACACCGACCCCACGACGTCACCGTCGTCGTTGATGGCCTGGGCCCCGGCGCCCTGGCCCAGGTCCGGCAGCGTCTGGACCGTCCACTCCGTGCCCGACCGCGTCCACCGCACCGCGCGGTACGACACGTCGGTCGCGGTCACGAAGCCCGCGATCGTGCCGCCGGTGTTGATGCCGTTGGCAAAGCCCCTCACGCCGCGGGGCGGCAGCGGCAGCACGACCGGCGCGCCGTCGAGCGTTTCCCAGAAGACGCCCTGCGTCACCCCGGCGATGGTGCACGAGCTCACCGCCTGCCCCGAGTTGCCGACGTTGGTGTAGCCGCAGCCGGTCGCCCCGGCTGGGAGCGTGAGAAGGTGCCAACCGTCGGCCGGTGTCCACACCGCCGCCGCGTTGCCGGAGCTGATCCATCCGTCTTCATTGACGCTCCACGGGCCCGAATCCTTGCCGTTGGGAAGCGCCGGCAGTCGGTCGGCGATGTAGCCGTCGGTGGCGGGCGTCCAGCGGACCGCACCGGCGGCCTGGGTGCCGTTGTAGGCCGTCCCCACGACGACGCCCGAGCCGTTCACCGCCTGCCCGATGCCGCCACAGGTCCCCGCCACCGCGGGCAGCGTGGTGAGATGGCCCGCTCGGTCCCAGAACGCCGGGCCGAAGACCCCGCACGCCGTCGTCACGCGCCCGGTGAGAAGGCCGGTACCGCTCGCGCCGTTGACGAACGAGGCGGCGGCGGGCGACTCGAGGATCTGCGCCGCCGCCTCGGCCGGGGGCGGCGGTGGCGCCTTCCCGAAGCTCGGCCCGTCGGTGCCGGCGTCGGTGGGGGCGCCGGCGCAGCCGGCGAGCAGGGTGCAGAGCGCCAGGGATCGGGCCCGTATCATCGGTGCCTCACGTGAGGAGTTATCACTCTTAACGGAGGCGATCGCTGGAATTGCGCGCGACACCTGCCCGTCGGTGGGCTCGAGTGGTAGCGCGCAAATAGAGATCCTTCGTGCCGTTGACAATGGTGGGGGAATCCTGCGTCCGGTGGCCCGGTGGACCAGTTGGCTCAGACGGTGGGATGCCGCTGAAGTGTCGGCCTCGGGCCAGAGCAGCGCGAGCAGCTTGTCGCGCGCGACGCCCCGCTCTCCGGCGCGAAGGGTTAGCGATGCTGCCATCGGTCACTCACTGACGGGGACCTGATGCGTAGGGCCCGGTAATCGCCCCGTTAACCGCAAGACAGGAGGTGTCCCCATGACTTCCGTCGCCACTCGCCCCAGGCCGGCCGGCCCGCGGCCGCCCATGACCCCGCCTCCGACTTCGCCGAACCGGCTGGACGAAGCGGTCGCCCGAGTTCGGGAAGGTGCCGTTCGGCTGCTGCGCCTGTCGCTCGACGAGCGCATCGAGCTCGCCAGGGCGATGCAGGCCGGATACCTCGGCATCGCCCGTGACAGCGTCGCCGCCGCTTGCGCCGCGAAAGGCATTCCGCTCGGAACGCCGCTCGAGGGCGAGGAGTGGACCACCGGCCCCTGGATGGTGGTCCGCCAGCTCCGCCTGATCCAGCAGTCGCTCCTCGCCCTCAAGCACACCGGCAACACGCCGGTCGGGGAGCGCGGCAGGACCGCCGACGGCCGGCTCGCGGTCCAGGTGTTTCCGGCAGGAACGATCGATGGCCTGCTCTTCAAGGGCGTGCGGGTGGACGTCCATCTGCAACCGGGGATGACCGAGCAGGCCGTCGATGCCACCCGGGCGCGCTTCTACAAGGAAAGCCGGGATGCGGGCCGGGTCGTGCTCGTGCTGGGCGCGGGCAACATCAACGCGATCCCTTCGATGGACCTGATCACCAAGCTGTTCAACGAGGGTAAGGCGTGCATTCTCAAGATGAACCCCGTAAACGCCTACCTCGGCCCCCTGATGGAGCGCGCGTACGCCGCGGCGATCCGCGAGGAGTTTCTCGCCATCGTGTACGGTGGGGCGGAGGAGGGCGCGTATCTCGCCGGACACACCGGGGTGGACGAGATCCACATCACCGGGTCCGACCGCACCTACGATCAGCTCATGTGGGGCGCGCCGGGTCCCGAGCGGGAGGCACGGAAGCGCGACGGCCGGCCGGCCACCTCGAAGCCGATCACGGCCGAGCTCGGCGGTGTGGCCCCCGTGCTGGTCGTGCCCGGGCCCTACTCCGACAAGGAGCTCGCGTTCCAGGCCGAAGACGTCGCCAGCGGGCTCACCTTCAACGCGTCGTTCGACTGCAACGCCAACCGCGTGGTGGTGCTGCCCCGCGGCTGGTCGCGCGGCGAGCAGTTCCTCGGCCTGCTCTATGCCGCGCTGGGACGCGCGGCGGACCGGCGGGCCTACTATCCGGGCGCTCGCGAACGGCTGGAGCGCTTCGGCGCCGGCCGGGGCACCAGCTCCGGCGGCAAGGCGGAGGGCTCCCTCCCCTGGACGCTCGTGACCGAGCTCGATGCCGCCGCGGCCGCCGAGCCGCTGTTCTGCGAGGAGTCGTTTGCGCCCGTCATCGCCACGACGGCGGTCGCGAGCGCCGATCCGGCCGAGTTCCTCGATGCCGCCGTGCGCTTCGCCAACGCTCGTCTGTGGGGCAGCCTTTCGGCCGGGCTGGTCGTGCATCCCCGTACGATGAAGGATTCGGCTACCGCGGGTGCCGTCGAGCGCGCCATCACGCGGCTGCGCTACGGCACGGTGACCGTGAACGCCTGGTCTGGCCTCTCCTTCGCCTTTGGCACTCCGCCCTGGGGCGCGCATCCCTCGTCCACGCCGGCGGACATCCAGAGCGGCACGGGGTGGGTGCACAACACCCCGATGCTCGAGGGGGTCGAGAAAGCGGTGCTGCGCCATCCGATTACGGCGATGCCCAGGCCCGCCTATTCCCTGAGCCACCGCAGCGCCCACGCGCTGATGGCAGGCATGACCGCACTCGAGGAGCGGGCGAGCTGGACGAAGGTGCCCGCGGTGATGGCCGCCGCGATGAGAGCCTGACGACCCTTCCGCTCCCACGGCCGAATGGTATCGTTGCATGACCGCTTCCACGGATTGCCGGGTGCTCGACCTGCTCGACCGTCTTCAGTCCGCCCTGGCCGGCCGCTATGCGGTCGAACGGGAGGTCGGCCATGGCGGGATGGCGGTGGTCTACCTCGCGCGCGATTTCCGGCACGATCGGATGGTCGCGCTCAAGGTGCTCCAGGAGCGGTTCACCCAGGTCCTCGGCCCCGAGCGCTTCCTCCGCGAGATCCGGGTCGCCGCCCGTCTGCACCATCCCCATCTGCTGCCGCTCTACGACTCGGGCGAGGCCGGCGGCTACCTGTACTACGTCACACCCTTCATCGAAGGCGGCTCGCTTCGCGATCGCCTGGCGAGCGAATCCCGCCTCGCGCTCGGCCCCGCGCTCAGGCTCACCCGCGAAGCCGCCGACGCGCTGGACTACGCCCACCGGCAGGGGGTCGTTCACCGGGACGTGAAGCCGGAGAACATCCTGCTCGACGAGGGGCACGCGATCGTCGCCGATTTCGGGATCGCGCGCGCGGTCAGCGCGGCCGCCGACTCCCATCTGACCCAGACCGGCATGATGGTCGGCACGCCGGCCTACATGAGCCCGGAGCAGGCGGAGGACGGTCCGCTCGCCGGCCGCTGCGACATTTATGCACTGGGGTGCGTGCTGTTCGAGTTGCTCGCCGGCGAGCCGCCGTTCACCGGCAGTACGCCGATCGCCATCATCGCGCAGCGGATCACCGGGCCCGCGCGGACGCTGCGCCAGGCGGGCGTCGCGACGCCGCCGGCGGTCGAGTCGCTGGTAGCCCGGGCGCTGGCCCGGGAGCCCGAGGACCGCTTCCCGACCGCGGCCGATCTGGCGCAGGCGCTGGCCGATGCCGAAGCGGGCCAGAGCCGGCCGACGCCGGTGCCATCGGTCACCCAGGCCGTCGCACGCGTGGCCTCGGTCGCCGTCCTCCCGTTCGTCAACATGAGCGCCGATCCCGAGAACGAGTTCTTCAGCGACGGGATGACGGAGGAGCTGATCAACGCGCTGACCCGGGTGGAGGGACTCCGGGTGGCGTCGCGCACGTCGGCGTTCGCCTTCAAGGGACGCGACACCGACGTGCGCGAGATCGGCCGGCGGCTCAACGTGGGCACCGTGCTGGAAGGCAGCGTGCGAAAGGCGGGCAACCGCCTGCGCGTGACGGCCCAGCTCATCAACGCGTCGGACGGGTATCATCTCTGGTCCGAGACCTACGACCGCGAGCTGGCCGACGTATTCGACGTGCAGGACGAGCTGTCGCGCTCCATCGTGAGCAGGCTGCGGCCCAGGTTGACGGGCGCGGGCTCGCCCTCGGGCGCGGCCACCACCTCCGGCCCGCTGGTGGTGCCGGCGACCGCCGACCTGGACGCCTACACGGCGTACCTCAAGGGCCGCTTCTTCTGGCACACCCGCACGCTCAACGGCTACCGAACCGGCATCGAGATGTTCGAAGCGGCCCGTGCCCGCGACCCCGGCTTCGCGCTGCCCTACACCGGCATCGCGGACTGCTGGGCCATGCTCGGCTTCGACTACTTCGGCGGGGTCCCGCCCGGCGAAGGCATGCCGCGCGCGAAGGCCGCCGCACGGCGCGCACTCGAGCTCGACGACTCGCTCGCCGAGGGCTACTCCCCGCTCGGCGTCGTGGCGATGCTGTGGGATCGGGACTGGGCCGCGGCCGAGCGCTGTTTCCGCCGGTCGCTCGAGCTCAAGCCCGACTACGTGCCGGCGCTCCTGTGGTACTCGTTCCTGCTCAGCATTCAGGGGCGTCACGAGGAGAGCCTCGCCGCCGTCCGGCACGCGGCTGAGGCCGAGCCGCTGGCGCTGATCGTCCACCAGTCCGTCGCCCGGAGCCTGCACTCCGCCGGGCGGCACGAGGAAGCGGTGAGTCACTGCCGGCGGCTGCTGGAGATGGACCCTTCGTTCGTCACGGGCTACGAGACCATCACACGTCCGCTCTGCTCGCTCGGCCGGTTGGCCGACGCCGAGGCCTATGCCCGCGAGGGCGTGGCCCGCTCGGGGCGCTGGTCGCTGCTGCTGAGCGCGCTCGGATACGCGCTCGGCGCCGCGGGGAAGCGAGCTGAGGCCGAAGCGATCCTGGCCGAGCTCGAGGCGCAGGCCCGCGACCGCTACGTCCCGCGCTTCCACTTCGCCAACGTGCACTACGGGCTGCGCAACGTGGACGCCGCGCTGGACCAGCTCGAGGCGAGCCTGGCCGAGCACAGCGGCGTGGCCGTCTGGATCGGCATCGACACTCACGTGAACTGGCTCTGGCCGAACGCGCGCTATCGGGACGCGCTTCGACACCTGGGGCTCGAGGACCCGAACGAGGGGACGGCACCATGAGCGAACTGGAAGCCACCCGGCGCTACGCGGCAGCGTGGAATTCGCGTGACGCGGCCCGCCTCGCGGACGCCTTCCTGCCCGGCGGCACCTACGAGGACCCGAGCACCGGCGGGCCGATCGGCACCGGCGCACTGGCCCAGTACGCCGGCGCGCTATGGAGCGCGTTTCCCGATCTCACATTCGAGGAAGTGGATTATCAGGCGACCGCGCGGGGCGACGTCGTCTTTCGCTGGCTCATGCGGGGCACCAACCGGGGCTCGCTGCGCGGACTCCCGCCGACCGGCGCCACCGTCGCGCTTCCCGGCATGGACATCGTCACCGCGCGCGCGGACGGCGTCGAACGGGTCCAAGGCTACTTCGACCGCACGACCCTTATGGAGCAGCTCGGCGTCCAGGTTCACGTGCAGCCGTACGCCGCGGGTCCGGTGCGCTTCGGCGCGTGCACCTCGGTCAAGTCCGCCAGCCCGACTGCGCCGGGCGCCCTATCGCTCACGATGATCGAGGCGCGGAGCGACGCCGAGGTCCAGGAGATCAGGGACATCAGTCGCCGGATCATGCTGCAGCTCTGCGGCATGCCGGGGTTCCTGGGCTTTCAGGGCGCGGTCATCGGCCGGCGGCTCACGACGGTGACCCTGTGGGAAAGCCGCGACGCGCAGCGCCAGGTGATGCGGGAGGCCAACCACAAACAGGCCTCGCACGACATGTTCGCCGGCGGAATGGGCCAGGCGTTTCACGCCAGCTCGTGGAGTCTCGACCGGCTGGGCGAGCTCTGGATCCGGTGTGCGGAGTGCCACGAGCTCCGCGACGGCCGCACGGAGGCGGTGTGCCGGTGCGGTGCGCCGGCTGGAGCGAGGCCGGCGTTCTGGTAGCTTGCGCGGCGCGCTGCAGCCAGCGGCCGCCTGCGCGAAGAGCAGTCCGCTTTTCCGCGGCTTCGCTCGTGGCCCGGTTCGGCGATGTCGGTGCGCTCGGACTTCCATCCGATGCGGATTCGCACCGTGACCGGCGTCAGACCCAACTCCGCTCTTGAGATCGCCTTGACTCCTCCGCCCTATGGTGCGCGCTCCACTATTCGGCGCCGGAGGTGTCCCATGCATATACGTACCTTTTTGATGGCGAACGGGGTGCTGGTGTGCGCACTCGGCTGCGGAGGTGAGAGCGGGATGCCCAGTGCGCCCGCGCCGGCGGCTCCCGGGCCCGGTCCCGACCTCGCACTTGCCCCCAACATCTGGCACACCCGGGCCAACATGCCCAGCGACCGGCTGAGTCCAACCGCCGCGGTCGTCCCCGACGCGCAGAAGCAAACCATCCTGTACGTCATCGGCGGCCAGGACCCGAACGCAACGTTCTGCAGCGGAGGCGTGAGCACGGTCCAGGCGTACAACCCGGCAACGGACACTTGGCGTCGGGTAGCTCCGCTCCCGAGGCAACTCTCCCACACGAACGGCACCGGGGTCATCAAGGGCAAAATCTACGTTTCCGGTGGATGCTTCAGATACAAGGGGTACTCCAACTGGCTCCTGATGTATGACCCTGCCACCGACACCTGGACGCGCAAGCGCGACATGCCGATGACCACGTTCGACGGTGTCACCGGCGTCATCGACGATAAGCTGTACGTGGTCACGAGCTGCGATCACCAGGAAGACTGTGATTACGGCGACTATGGTCTCGATCTGTTTCCGGACCGGCGTGTGTTCCGCTACGATCCCGCCACGGACACCTGGACCGATCTCGGCATCCCGCCGCTGGACCCATTCAGGGAGGTGGCGGGCACCATCGGGAAGAAGCTGTACATTGCCACCAGTCCGCGCACCTACGTGTATGATCCGGCGACCAACAGCTGGACCACGAGGGCCGGGATCGGCACCTACCGGGCGGACGCCGCGGGGACGGCACTGGCGGGCAAGTTGTACGTCATTGGAGGGGCATCGCGCTGGCCGCTCGGCCCGTATGTGGCGACCGCGAACGTTTACGATCCCGCGACGGACAGCTGGCACCGGATCGCGCCGATGCCCGCGGCTCGCTGCTGCATGGCCGCCGGCCGCGTCGTCGTGAACGGCACGGCCCGGTTGGAGGTGGTGGGGGGCGCCCGGCCCGGAAACAACCTGCAGTACGTCCCCTAGTGGCGCCGTCGCCCCGGAGCCCACTCCATCAACGCCCCGGGTTGCACCCGGAAGAACGTGCACAGCCAGTCCAGCGTGTCCGCGTGCATCCGCCCGAACGGCCCGCCCGCCCGTGACAGGCGGTGCGCGCTGGGATAGCTGATCCCCGCGCCGCGGCTCAGCGCGTACGCCGAGATGCCGCGCCCCGCGGGGTGCAGCCTTGCGACATGTACCGCCGCAGGATACACTGCTGCTGCATTCCCGGCCATGTCGAACCAGGCCGAATGGTGCTCCCCACTCCAATTGTTTCGCCCCGCCTCCGGGACCCAGCGATTCGAGTGCCCTGCCGTCCAGGAAAGGTGCCTCGATGTCCGCTCATGCCGCTCCAGCCCCTCGCCGACGCCGCGTCGGCATCCTCGATCTCGTCACCAAGAGCTCGCGCAACAGCCTCTACGGCCGGCTCATGAACGCCAACCTGGCCAGCATCATGCCCCAGGTG
>DASUXW010000214.1:0-10313 GCA_036377715.1 Gemmatimonadales bacterium | reverse complement strand
GGGCGTCGTGCGGGTGCTCAAGCTGGAGAACGGCCAGTACGAGGTGGCGCCGCCGGATGGCGGCGCCGCCCCGGCGGCCGCGACCGCCCCCGGCCGCCCGCCGCGCGAGGCGCCCGAGCCCGGGCGGGAGGAGAACGGCCGCCGCGGTCGCGGCCGCCGCGGCCGTGGCCGTGAGCGTGAGCGCGAGCGTGAGCGTGAACGGCCACCGGCGCGCGAGGCTGCCGCCGAGGCAGTGCAGACTGGTGCGCTGTCCCTGGCGCGCGCCTTCGAGTTGATGACGCGCGCGCTTGCCGAGCTCCGGGCGCCGGTGGCGCACGAGGCGCTGCGCCTGCGGATGGCGGCGCTGCACGGACGGGAAGATCCGCTGCTCGAGGCCGGCCGCTTTCCGCGACTGCTTCGCCAGGCCAACGACGCCGAGATCGCCGACGTGCGCAAGGTGGGTGAGGACGAGTACGAGATCTCGCCGCACCGGACTGGGGTGCTCCCGCCGGCGCCTTCCACGCCGCCTCCGCCGACTGCGCCCGTCGAGGAGCCGGCGGCGGTCGGGGTGGACGTCCCGGGCGAGGCCGCGGGGCGCGAAAATGGCCAGCGGCTGGGGCTCCGGTTCCGGCGGGGCTCCCGCGGGCCCGCCCGGCCTGGCGAGGTCCCGCTCGTGGGAGTGGTCCAGATCGAGACCGCACCGCAGCAGCCCGCGGCCGCCGCCGCGGCCGTGGCCGAAGCGGAGCCCGCACCCGAGCCCAAGGCCGCCAAGAAGACCACCCGTGCCCGCGCGCCCAGGAAGAAGGCGGCGGCCGAACCGGCCGAGGGTACGGCCCCCAAGCGAACCCGCTCCCGGGCCAAGAAGAAGGCCGAGTGAGCACGACCCGACGGGCAGCGCTGCTGCCCGTCTCCTTTTTCGACCGCCCGGTGGAAACCGTCGCGCGGGAGCTGCTCGGCGCGCTGGTCGTATCCAACGCGGAAGGCGGCCGCACGGCCGGGATCATCGTGGAGACCGAGGCCTATCTCGGCTACCACGACCCGGCGTCGCATGGGTACCGCCACCGCCGCAACGCCCGGAACCAGGCGCTGTTCGGGCCCGCCGGGACCTGGTACGTCTATCTCTCCTACGGCGTGCACTGGTGCGCCAACCTGGTGTGCGGCAAGGTGGGAGAGGCGGGTGCGGTGCTGCTTCGCGCGCTCGAGCCGGTGACAGGGCTCGAGCTCATGCGCGACCGCCGCGGCGGCGTCGCCGACCGCCAGCTCTGCTCGGGACCGGGGAAGCTCTGTCAGGCGCTCGCGATCACCCGCGACATCGACGGGGCTCCGATGCGCCGCTCGGACGTGAAGGTCTTCCAACGAAGCGGGGCGCGGCCACCAGCCACGGTGGCCACGCCCCGAATCGGGATCACGAAGGCGGCCGACTGGCCGCTCCGGTTCGTGATCGACGGCTCGCCCTGGACCTCCCGGGCTCAGTAGCCTCCGCCGCGGACGTTCTCGCGCGCGCTGCCGAGGCCGATGCGCAGGCCGCCGCTGAAGGTGTGCGTCGGCCCGTCGAGCAGGCGGCCCACCGCGAGCGGGGTGCCGTCGCCCGCGGTCACCACCTTCTGCGAGGGGCTGGTGGTGATCTGGTACTGGCCGAAGGCCATGAACCGTCCCACCTGGAACTGCACGCCGCCCAGGAAGCTGCCGAAGCCGAATGAGCCGAGCTCAGCGGCGTCGCTCTGGAAGGCGCCCGCGCTCGCCGGACTCGGATTCACCACGTGCAGGATCCCGTAGCCGACCCCGAGATACGGCTGGGCGGCGGCACGGATCGGGAACGCCATCAGCATGCCGGAGTACTTCCGGATGTCGTTGAAGGTCACGGCCTGCACGCCGCTACCATCGGTATAGGCGCTGGTCTCCGCGTCGCCGATGCCCTCCTCGACCGACAGCATGAGCCCGGTCCGCTTGGCCACGATGAGCGCGTGGCCGCCGAAGGTCGGAATCCCGGAGCGACCCTGGGTGGGCGTCTTGAAGAACATGGCGCCGCCCTGCCCGCCGATGTACCACTGGAAGTTGCCGTTGCCGGGCTGCTGGGCCGCCAGGGCGGCGGTCCCCAGACCGAGAATCAGCGCGGCGGCCGGGATGCTTCGGATGAGCGTGCGCATCACAGACTACCTCCGTAGGGTGTCCCCGCCGGGATGGTCCGGCGGCTGCCGCGGCCCCGGTCGGCACGGTCCGTCAAAATGCGGGGCGGTGCGGGAAATCGCGGGAAGGGAAGGGGAGCAGTGGCCCGACTAACTGCTTGCTGCGTGGCAGCTTATGTAAGCCGCTAGCGGGCCGTCCCCACCCGTCGGATGGGGGGGAGGTGCAAGGTCGGGGCCAAGGAGGCGGTAAGCAGTGAGCGGTGAGCAGGAGCAGCACACCAGGCCAGCCCGGTGTGCCGCTCCCGCTCACCGCTCACCGCTCACTGCTCACAGCCTTAGATCAGCTTCAGCCTCTCCCCCACCTTCTTGAATGCCGCCAGCGCCTGGTCGAGATCGTCCCTCGTATGGGCGGCGGAGATCTGGCAGCGGACGCGGGCTTCACCCTGGGGGACCACCGGAAAGCCGAAGCCGGTGACGAAGACGCCCTCGGCCAGGAGGAGCTCGCTCATGCGGATGGCGGCGGCGGTTTCACCGAGGATCACGGGGATGATGGGGGTCTCGCCCGGGAGGGGTTTGAAGCCGAGCTCGCGGAGCTGCTCGCGGAAGTAGCGCGCGTTCTCGCGCAGCGTCTCCACGCGCTCCGGATGGGCCTCGAGGAACTCGATGCTGGCGAGCGCGCTCGTCGCGACCGTGGGCGGGAGCGCGTTGGAGAAGAGCTGCGGGCGGGCCCGCTGGGTGAGATAGTCGCACAGCGCCGCGGAGCCGGCCACGAACCCGCCCGCCGCCCCGCCCAGCGCCTTGCCCAGCGTGGACGTGATGATGTCCACCTCGCCGAGCAGACCGAAATGCTCCGGCGTCCCGCGGCCGTGTTCGCCGAGCACACCGGTACCGTGGGAGTCGTCGATCACCAGCACGGCATCGTGCTTCCGGCACAGCTCCACCAGATCGGGGAGCGGCGCGATCGAGCCCTCCATCGAGAACACGCCGTCGCTGATCACCATGCGGGTGCGGCAGTCCCGCGCCGCCTCGAGCTGCCGCTCGAGGTCGGCCATGTCGGCGTGCTGGTAGACGGCGGTGCGGCATTTGGTGATGGATTTCGCGAGCCGCGCCGCGTCGATGATCGAGGCATGGTTGAGCTGATCGCTGAGGACGATGTCCTGTTCGCCCAGCACCGTCGCGGGGAGCGCCTCGTTGGCGTTCCACGCGCTCACGAAGCTGAGCGCCGCGCCGGTTCCCACCAGCCGCGCGCAGGCGGCCTCGAGCGCCCGGTGCACGGTATACGTGCCGCAGATGAACCGGACCGAGGCGGTGCCGGCCCCGTAGCGGTCGAGCCCGGCCTTCCCGGCCGCGATGATGTCGGGCTCGTTGCACAGCCCCAGATAGTTGTTGGAGGAGAGGATGATCACCTCGCCCCGATCCTCCATCCGGACCCGCGCGTCCTGCGGCGTCTCCAGATGGTTGAGCCGCTTGTAGACGCCTTCACTGATGAATCGCTCGAGCTCCTGCTCGAGTCGCTCCTCGAAGCGGCTGCTCATGCGCCGATCTCCAGGATCACCTTCCCCGCCTGGCCGGCCTTGATGACCTGAATCGCCTCGGCGATGCACTCGAGCGGGTAGCGGTGGGTGATGACGGGACGGGGATCGAGCTGCCCGGCGCGCAGGAAGCGGCGCATCTGCTGCCAGGTCTGGTACATCTTGCGGCCGGTGACGCCATAGAGCGTGAGGCCCTTGAAGATCACGTCGCGGGCGAAGTCCACTTCGGTCGTGCGGCTGGGGGTGCCCAGCAGATTGACGCGCCCGCCGAGCCGCGCGGCCGCGAACGCCGTGGCGTGGCCGCTCGGGTGGCCGCTCATCTCGCAGACCAGGTCCACGCCGTCCCCGCCGGTGAGCTCGCGCACCCGTGCCAGCACGTCGTCGGTCGCCGGGTTGAGCGTCTGGTGCGCGCCCATCTGCCGGGCCAGCTCGAGCCGCATCGGGTTGAAGTCGCTCGCGACCACCAGCGAGGCACCGGCCGCACGCGCCACGCCGACCGCGAAGCATCCGATGGGCCCGCAGCCGAGCACCAGCACGGTGCTTCCCGGCACCGCGCTGCCCGGCACGGACGACTCGAGCACGGTATGGACCGCGTTGCCGAGCGGGTCCATGATGGCGCCGATCTCGGTGGGAATCCCGTCGAGCCGGATCACGTTGGTGGCGGGCATCGCGATGTACTCGGCGAAGGCGCCGTCGCGATCTACTCCGATGATCTGGGTGCGCTGGCAGAGGTGCGCCGCGCCGAGCCGGCACTGGAGGCAGTGGCCGCAGACGATGTGACCCTCGGCGGTGACCAGGTCGCCCACGGCGAGCAGATCGCCGCCGGCGGCCTCGCGGCCGAGCTCGACGATCTCGCCCGCGAACTCGTGGCCCACGATCACCGGCGGCTTGAGCCGGCCGCTCGCCCAGTGATCCCATTCCCAGATGTGAAGATCGGTGCCGCAGACGCCCGCATGGTGCACCCGGATCAGCACGTCGGAAGGCCCGCAGGCCGGGATGGGAACGTCCTGCAGGACCATTCCCACGCCCGGTGCTGCCTTCACGAGTGCGCGCATTGGGGCTCGAAGGTGACCAACGTGAACGGTGAACGGTGAACGGTGAACGGTGAACGGGACCAGCACACCGGGAGTAGTCTGGTGTGCTGGTCCCGTTCACCGTTCACCGTTCACTGTTCACCGCGGTACCGCTTCCCGCACCGGCTCGATCCGCACCGCGCTCACCTTGAACGACGCGATGCGGGCGTACGGATCGAGCTGCGGATTGGTGAGCAGGTTGGCGGCAGCCTCGCGGAAGTGCATCGGAATGAACACCTGGCCGCGCGCCTGCCGGTCGGATATGCGGACGCTGATCAGGATGCCGGCGCGGCGGGAGGTGACCCGGACCTGCTCCCCGTCGGCGACGCCCATCTCGAGTGCGTCGAACGGGTTCATCTCCATGATCGGCACCGGCTCGCGGGAGTCGAGCCCCTCCGAGCGCCGGGTCATGGTGCCGGTGTGCCAGTGGTACATCTGGCGGCCGGTGTTCAGGAAGAAGGGGTACTCCTCGCTCGGCAGCTCGTCGGGCGGGAGGAACTCGACCGGAACGAACCGGCCCCGCCCGTCGGCCGTCGGGAACCCGTCCGCGAAGAGGAACGAGGTCCCTTCGGAGTCGGCCGTGGGGACCGGATACTGAATGGCGCGGCGCTTCCGCAGCCGCTCGTAGCTCACGCCACGCCAGGACGGGGTGACCGATGCGATCTCGCGCATCACGTCGCCCGGTCCCTGCCAGGGCGTCGGGAGGCCGAGCCGGATGCTCAGCTCGACCAGGATGTCCAGATCGCGGCGCGCCTGCCCCGGCGGCACGATCGCCGCGTCGGTCAGCTGGATGTGCCGGTCGGTGTTGACGAACGTGCCCGACTTCTCG
Organism: Gemmatimonadales bacterium; assembly: GCA_036377715.1. GTDB lineage: Bacteria > Gemmatimonadota > Gemmatimonadetes > Gemmatimonadales > GWC2-71-9 > CAVVWJ01. The sequence goes on along the minus strand of DASUXW010000214.1, from coordinate 4,774 downwards.
GCGAACGATGAGCCGGGGAGCACCACGTCGGCCCACCGTGCCGTCTCGGTGACGAACAGGTCCTGCACCGCCAGGAACTCGAGGGTCCGCACCCAGTGCTCGGCGTGGGAGATGTTGGGGTCGGAGATGACCGGGTTCTCGCCGAAGATGTACATCCCGCGGATGGGGCTGTCGTCCTGCACCATCTGCGTGACCATCAGCCCTTCCTCGAGCGACAGCGACTCCTCGGGGACGCCCCACGCTCGGGCGTACTCGGCCCGGTTCGCGGGATTGGTCACCGGACGGTAGTCAGTGTAGGAGTAGGGGATGGCGCCCACGTCGCTGGCGCCCTGGACGTTGTTCTGGCCGCGGATCGGCATCATCGCGGCGCCCCACTTCCCGATCATTCCGCAGGCCAGCATCATGTTGAGCAGGCTGGCGACGATGTCGGTGCCGGTGTTGTGCTGGGTCAGGCCCATCGCCCAGAGGGTCGAGGTGCGGGGACCCCGTGCGTACAGTTCGGCGGCCTCGCGGATCGTCTCCGCCGGGATCCCGGTGATCCGCGCGCCCATTTCGGGCGTGTAGGCTGCCACGCTCGCCTTCACCTTCTCGAAATCGTGCATCCGCTGCGCGATGAACTTCTCGTCGTACAGCCCGGCCGCGATGATGTGGTTGAGCATGCTGTTGTACAGCGCGACGTCGGTGCCGGGAAGCATCTGCAGGTGGACGTCGGCCAGCTCGGCCAGCTCCGTGCGCCGCACATCGGCCACGATCAGCCGGGCGCCCTTGCTCACGCAGCGCTTGATGAGCGCGCCGAAGACCGGATGGGTCTCCGTGGTATTGGCGCCCGAGATGAAGATCACGTCGGTCGCCTCCTCCAGCTCGCGCATCGAGCCCGACGCGGCCGAGGTGGCGAGCGCGCGGCTCATGGCGGCCACCGAGCTCGAGTGGCACAGCCGGGTGCAGTGGTCTACGCTGTTGGTGCGGAGCGCGGCGCGGACCATCCGCATGAAGGCGTAGTTCTCCTCGTTGGTGCATTTGGCGGAGGAGAGCCCCGCAAGCGCCCTTGGCCCATGGATGTCGCGGATCCGCAGCAGCTCCTGGGTGACGAGGCTCATCGCCTCCTCCCACGTGGCCTCGCGGAAGGCGCTGTACCACGCCGGCGGGGTCGCCGCGCGGTCGCGCACGTCGAACTCCTCCTCGCGCGGGATGCCGGTCTGGGGTGGCTTGCCGACGCTGCGGCGCGGGGGGCGCGGCTTGTTCTTCTTCCCCATCTCCTCGACCGTGTGCCACGGGCCCTCGCGGTAGCGCGGCCACTCGCCCGTCCAGACCCAGCGCGTCCCGTCGTTCATCCAGCCCTTGCGGATCAGCGGCGCCTTGAGCCGATCGCGATGCATCGGGAAGTCGTACCCGAACCGGCCCTTCACGCAGGTGGAGCCCTGGTTCGGCGTGTACTCCTCGATCGAGGGCGAGGTGACCCGCATGATCTCGCCGTCCTTCACGTGCATGTCGATCTGGCACCCGACGCCGCAGTAGGGACAGACCGAGCGCACCACCTTGTCCGGCTCGCGCACCGCCTCCGAGCCGAACCGCTGCTTGGGGATGAACTCGAAGATCGCGCCCGTGGGACACACCCGGACGCACTCGCCGCACCAGGTGCAGCCCGCGTGATCGGGATCGCCGTCGCCGCCGACGATGATCTGCGCGTGCTCGCCGCGGAGCCCGACATCGAGCACCCCGACCTCCTGGATGTCCTCGCATGCCCTGACGCAGCGGGTGCACAGGATGCAGGTGCTCATGTCGTGCTGGATCATCACGTCGCCCGGCCGCTCGTCGCCTTCGCGGAGCGGGAGCTCGCGGGAGTCGCGCACGGGCACGTCGTACCGGACGACGTAGCGCTCGAACTCGTTCCGCGGGTGCGCCCGGCCCCCGTTCGTCAGGTGCTCGCCCGGGTAGCGCTCGAGCAGCAGTCCGAGCACGCCGCGCCGGGTCTCGACCGCATCCTCGGACTCCGTCTGCACCACCATTCCCTCGGTGGCCGGCGTCGCGCAGGCCGGAACCAGTTTGGCCTGGCCCTCGACAGAGACCAGGCAGATGCGACAATTACCGACGATGGGGAGCTTGGGATACCAACAGAGGGTGGGGATGTCGATGCCGGCGGTTCGGGCCGCCTCGAGGATCGTGGCCCCGGGCTGGAAGGGGACGCTGGCACCGTTGAGCGTAAGATTCGGCATGGTAACCAATTCTGCGGTCGGAGGGAGGATCTCCTTCGAGAATAGACCCCTCTGGGAACGGGGGCAAGTGTGGGTGCCGAAGATACAAACACCCCCGGACCGGAGTCCGGGGGCGTTTCGGGCCGCGGGACGGCGGGCGCCCCGCTGGTCCTCTTTTATCGGTCAGGCGGCGTGCTCAGTCGGCACCCGCTGGTGCCAGTGTTCGTTGCTCGAGTTCTCCTCGTCCGCCGCCCACAGGTAGGCCCAGAACCGGGCGGGCTTCGGTGCCGGCGCCCCGCTCCGGATGATGATCCCGACGGCTGGTGCGTCTGCAGCGGGCGATGGGGAAGTCATGGCGGCCATCCTCGTGCTCCATGGTAGTCTCGAGGGCGCCGTCCATGGCGCAGCCATCGTGCCGCCCACGGCCGTTCTGGAACTCAAGTCTGTGCAAGGCTTTGGAAACTGGCCAACAGGCGGGGACGCGTCGTTTCGACGCGGTGGGTCAGCTGGCTGTGTCGTCGAGACACGCCGGACGGGAGAAGACCAGGCCATCGGGGGTGCGGCCGCCCCCGCCTCGACGGCGGCGCCGGCTTTCTTCCTCGACTACCCACCGGTCGTAGAAGCCGAGCAGCGCGGCCGGCGCGAGCGAAGGGCAGGTGGGGAGGACGACGTGAACCCCCCCGGGGCGGGTCCGCCGCTGCAGCTCGCGCACGAGCTCGCACCGGCAGGCCGCGCTCAGGTCGAGAATGGCGCCGGGATCGAGCACCACCAGGTGAAATTCGGAGTCGAGGTTGAGGAACTCCGTCACGCAGGGCCCGACCTCCGCTACGTAGCCGTAGAAGCTCGCGCCCAGCGCCTCGACGGCCATGCGCGACTCCACCCGCTCGATGCAGCCCAGGTCGCCGGCGACGAAGGCCACGGCCGCCTCATGCGCGGCGAGCAGAAACGCGGCCGCCTCGGCACCGGTCCCGATCACGAGGGTGGAGTCGCCCGGCTCGATCCGGGGCAGGAGCCGCGCGAGCGAGCAGGCGGGATCCATTCCCCAGTGCGTCGGCGTGCGCTGCGCCTCGCGCAGCTTGACGAACTGGCGGCGCCACCGGTTGTACGGCCGGAGCGCCAGCCGCTTCATGATCAGGCGGTCCACCGAGTCCAGCATGAGCACCTCGGTGAGCACGAGCTGGCCCTCGGCGGCGGCCTGCAGCTCGGCGGCCGCTTCGTCGCCGAGGCGCAGGAGCTCGTCGCGGCCGATCGAGTTCTTGTAGCCCTCGATGCGCTGCAGGATGTACTCGTGATAGTGCTGCCGGTCGGAGTAGGGTGCCCGCCGCCGCGGCTGCGCCTTGCGCAGCTGCCCGACCGTCAGCATCCCACCTCGGCGCCGGCGGGGCGCGGCGTCAGGGTGCGGCGGATTGGGAGGGAGAGAGGACGGCTCGCGAGCATCGCTCTCCAAATTCGTAAGCGGGGGCGGTGGTGTCAACGCGAAGAAAGACGGAAAGGCGGGCGGGCGGTCAGGCGGACGGTGCCCGCTCACTCTGCTTGGAGGACTGCGCCTTTCAGGTAGCTCGTCTCCGGAATCGTGAGGACTTCGGGATGATCCTCACCCTGTCCCAGAATGCGGCGGAGATGAATTCTCCGGCCGCTGTCGGCGGCGGCTTCGGTGAGCATGCCGAGGAAGTCGGGGAGGCCGACGTGGAAGGAGCAGCTCGCGGTGAGCAGGATGCCGCCGGGCGCGAGGCTGCGCATGGCGCGCAGATTGATCTCACGATAGCCGCGGAGCGCGGCGGCCACGGCACCGCGATGCTTCGCGAAGGCGGGAGGATCGAGCACGATGGTGTCGAAACGCTCGCGCGCACGGGCCAAGGTCCGGAGGGTCTCGAAGGCGTCGGCCTCGCGCCAGTCGATGTTGCCCAGGCCGTTGAGCGCCGCGTTCTCCGCGCCCCGGGCGAGCGCGTCGGCGCTCGCGTCGAGCGCGAGCACGCTGGCCGAGCGACGAGCCAGGTGGATCGCGAACGAGCCGTGGTAGGCGAAGCAATCGAGGGCTCGCCCACCGGGCCGGGCCAGCGCTCCCGCGAGCAGGCGGTTGGGGCGCTGGTCGAGGAACGCGCCGGTCTTCTGACCATCCCACGGGGCAGCGAGATAGCGAACCCCGTCTTCCCTCACCTCGACCGTGCGCGGCACGTGACCGCGCGCGAGCGTCACCGTTTGCTCGAGCCCTTCGCGGCGCCGGACCGGCCCATCATTTCGGAGCAGGATCCCTTGGGGCTCGAAGGCGGTCTGCACGGCGTCCAGCACGTCGGCACGCACGCTTTCGAGTCCCGCCGAGAGGAACTGGGCCACGATCCAGCGGTCGTATCGGTCCACGACGAGCGACGGGAGGCCGTCGCCTTCCGCGTGCACCAGCCGGTAGCCGGTCGCGTCGATTCCCTCTCGTCTCGCGCCCGCGGCGGTCAGGCGCTCGATCCACCAGCCCGCGTCGATCGGCCGATCCGTGCGCTCGAGCAGGCGGAGCCGGATCTCCGATGCCGGCGAGTGCAGGGCCTGGCCGACGAAGCGCCCGCGGGGATCGTGCACCGAAACGATCCCCG
>DASUXW010000213.1:0-25351 GCA_036377715.1 Gemmatimonadales bacterium | reverse complement strand
CGCAGCGGTGGCGCGGGCACTGGTCAGGAGCATTCTGCCCGCGGAGAGCGGCGCCGAGCCGCCGAGCTGGCTCCTTCCGGGGCAGGTGCGGAGTTACCGGCGGGTTCTGGGCGCGCTCGCGCGCTTCGGCGGCGCGCTGCTCGCCGACCCGGTTGGCAGCGGCAAGACCTACGTGGCGCTCGCCGCGGCCGCCGAGCTGCAGCGGATCCGTCCCACCGCGTGCATCGTCCCGGCCGGCGTGGCGTCGCAATGGCGGCGAGTCGCCGACCAGCTCGGCGTGCGCGTCGCGGTGGGGACCCACCAGCAGGCGAGTCGGGGCCGGCTCCCATCCGGCACGACCGGTCTGGTGGTGATCGACGAGAGCCATCATTTCCGGAATCCAGCCACGCTCCGCTACGGCCACATCGCCCCCTGGCTGCTCGGCCGGCCGGTGCTCCTGCTGAGCGCCACCCCCGTGGTGAACCGGCTCGACGATCTCGCGCACCAGCTCCTGCTCGGGGTTCGCGACGACGCGCTGCTGGCCGACGGCGTGCCTTCCCTTCGCACGGCCCTGACCACCGGAGCGGGCACCCCGGCCCTCGGCCGACTGGTGGTGGAAGACACTGGCCCCGCCGCGACGCGCCCCGCGCGCACCCACGGGATCAGCACCGCCGATGCCGCGGAGTGTATCACCGCCGGCCGAGCGCTCGCGGTGGTAGACCGGCTCAGGCTCTCGCGTCACCCTCCGACCGCGGCGCTCGTGCGCGCCGTGCTCCAACGGGCTGCCGCGTCGAGCCCGGCCGCGCTCGCGGGCGCCCTCCGCCGGTACCGCGGCCTCCTGCTCCACGCGCACGATGCGCGGGAGGCTGGCCGCACGCTTTCCCGGGCGGCCCTCCGGCGTTTCGCCGGCGAGCTCGACGAGCAGCTCGTGATGTGGCCGCTCGTGGCCGGCAACGGCGATTCCCAGACGGAGCTCGCGCTCGAGGACCTCGACGAGCTCGAGCGTGCGCTCCGTGAAGCGCGGGCGCTCGCCGCGGGCGACGATCCCAAGCTCGAGCGCCTCCGAGCGCTCCTGCGCGACGGCGCGCCCACGCTGGTCTTCACCATGCGACGCGAGACGGTGCGCCACCTCCGCGAGCGCCTCGGGCCGCCTGCCGTGGCGTGGTGTACCGGCGAACGCTCCGGTCTCGGGCGGACGGCGCTTTCGAGGAGCGCGGTGTTGTCGTGGTTCCGCGAGGAGCCCTCCCCCAAGGTGGCCGGCCGAGCACCGCACTGTCTCGTCGTCACCGACGTGGCGGCCGAGGGGCTCGACCTGCGCCGGGCCGCGCGGGTGGTGCACTACGATCTGCCGTGGACGCCGATGCGCCTGGAACAGCGGGAGGGCCGCGCGGTGCGGCTCGGCTCCGTGCACGCGAGCGTCGAGGTGGTGCGGCTCGATCCGCCGCCCTCGCTGGAAGCCGCGCTTCGCGTCGGCGAGCGGCTCGCGCTCAAGGCCGTGTTGCCCGGCCTGGCCGGACTCGGCGCCGAAGGCACGCGGCTCTGGCGCTGGCGCGGGGCGCTCGCCGACCGGCTGGGGCCCGGCGCCGCGGCGTCGGGCACGGCCATCGTACGAGGCGGGAGCCGCGGCGTGCTCGCCGGGTTCGAGCTGGTGGCCCGCCGCTGCGGCGCCGCCGAGCGGCTCGCCTCGGCCGTCGTATGGCTCGATGCGGGCGGACGCTGGACCGACGAGCCCGAGACCGTCACACGACGGCTGCTGGAAGCGGCGCAAGCCTCGGACGACGGACCCGCGCCGGCGGCAGCGGTCGCCAGGACGCTCGATCGGCTCGCCGGTCCGGTCCGCGAGCGACTGGCCGCGGTCGGCGCCAGCCGGTGGACCGCGATCGAGCCCGACACGGAGGCCCGGCGGCTTGCCGTGCGGCTGCACGGGCTGGTGCGGATCGCGGCCAGAGAGCGGGACGTCGCGCAGCTCGCGCGGCTCGAGCGGGCGCTGGCCTTCGTGACGGGCGGGCACACCGCCGGCGAGGCGGAACTGGTGCGGCGCCTCGCCGCGGCCGACCCGGTCGTGCTGGTACGACGTCTGGCGTGGATGCCCGCGCCGACGCCTCGCTGGGAATCGGTCGAGGCGCGCCTGACCGGGCTCGTGCTGTTCATGAACACGCTCGTTCCGGCTAGCTTTCGTGCATGCAGGCTCTCGACACGGTGCTGTTCGACCTCGACGGCACGCTCATCGACTCGGTCCGTCTGATCCTGGACAGCTACCATCATACCCTCGCCGCGCACGGGCTGCCGCCGCGCACGGACGAGGACTGGCTGCGGGGGGTGGGCACCCCGCTCACGGTGCAGTTCGCGGAGTGCTGCGACGATCAGGAGCTGCTCGCCGCGCTCATCGCCACCTACCGCGAGTACAACTCGGCGCATCACGATCGGATGGTGACCGTCTATCCCGGCGTGGCCGCGGCGGTCAGCCGCATTCGGGCGGCCGGCCGGCGCACCGGGCTGGTCACGAGCAAGAACCGGGGCGGCGCGGTACGAGGGTTGGCGCTGGCCGGGCTGGCGGAGATGATGGACGTGCTGGTGTGCGCCGACGAGGTGACCAACCCGAAACCCCACCCCGAGCCGGTGGAGAAGGCGCTCGCGCTCCTCGGGGCCGATCCGGCGACCACCGTCTACGTGGGCGACAGCATCCATGACATGCGGTCGGGCCGCGCGGCGGGTGTTCGGACCGCCGCGGCGCTGTGGGGGCCGTTCGGTCGGGCGCATCTCGAGGGCGCCACGCCCGACTACTGGCTGGAGACGCCGGGCGACCTCATCGCCCTCGCGGGCTAGCCGTCGAGCAGCTCCCGCGTCCCGCGGACGAGCTGCTCGACGGTGAACGGCTTCTCGACGAAGCCGGTACGCGGCGGCATCACCCCGTTCACCGTCACCGCGCGCTCGCTGTATCCCGACATGTAGAGCACCTTCACGCCCGGGTGGAGCGCGCGCAGCCGGTCCACCAGCTCACGGCCGCCCATCTCCGGCATGACCAGATCGGTCAGCACCAGATCGATCCGGCGCGTGCGCTCCTCGAAGATGCGAAGCGCGTCGGCGCCGTGACGCGCCTCGATCACGGTATATCCCTGGCGCTCGAGCAGCCGCCGGGTCGACGCGCGTACCGCCGTCTCGTCCTCGACGAGGAGCAGCGTCTCGGTGCCGGCGGGGAGGCTTCGCCGCTCGGCATCCGCGGGCGTGTCCTCCACCGGTCCGGTGTGCCGCGGGAGGTAGATGGTGAAGGTCGCGCCCTGGGCCGGCGCGCTTTCGACGGTGATGTACCCGCCGCTCTGCTCCACGATCCCGTACACGGTGGAGAGGCCGAGGCCCGTGCCCTTGCCGGGCTCCTTGGTCGTGAAGAACGGATCGAAGATCCGGGCCTGCGTGGCCAGGTCCATTCCGACGCCGGTGTCGCTCACGGTGAGCGTCACGTGGCTCCCGGCGTTGGCAGTCGCGACGATGACCCGGCCGCCGTTCGGCAGGGCGTCACGCGCGTTCACGATCAGGTTCACCAGCACCTGCTCGAGCTGTCCCGGGTCGGCCAGCACGTCCCACAAGCCGGGGTCGAGCTCGGTGTCGAGAGTGACGTCGGCACCGAGCAGGCGCCGCAGCATCGCATCCAGCTCGGTGACGGAGTTGTTGAGCGAGAGCACATGCGGCTGGAGCACCTGGCGCCGGCTGAACGCCAGGAGCTGCCGGGTGAGCGCGGCGGCGCGCTGGCCGGCGTGGCGGATCTGCTCCAGATCGGCGACGACCGGGTCGCCTGCGCGAAGCTCCTCGATCACCAGGTCGGTGTAGCTGAGGATGCCGGTCAGGAGATTGTTGAAGTCGTGCGCGATGCCGCCGGCCAGCTGACCCACCGCCTCCATCTTCTGGGCATGCCGGAGGTGGGCCTCGCTCCGCCGGAGTGCCTCTTCGCCCTTCCGCTGGTCGGTGATGTCCTGGTGCAGCACGATCGCGCCGATCACGTCGCCGGTCAGACTCCGGAGCGGCACGGCGGACCCGAGGATGGTTTTCTCCACGCCATCGAAGGTTTCGATCCGCACCATCTCGTTGAGCGACGTCTCTCCCTTGGTGATGGCGCGGGCCGCGCCCCAGTCGCCCGGCGCGAGCGGCTCGCCGGTCTCTGCCCACCAGCCGCGGTACTCGCCCAGGCCATCGAGCCCGACGTACCGCGCCCCGCCCCAGATGGCCCGGGCCGCCGGGTTGCCGAACACCAGCCGTCCGTCGCCCTCGAGTACCCAGACCCCGATGGGCAGGCTGTCGAGCACCTGCTCGAGCACCCGGTTGCCGCGGGCCAGCGCTTCATGGCTCCGCTCGCGCTCGATCGCGATCTCCGCCACATGTCCTGCGATCTCGGCGAGCGCGCGATCGGCGTCGGCGGGGCCGCGCGGCTCGCGGGAGTACAGGTCGAGGGCGCCGAGCAGCGCGCCGTCGGCGGCGATGAGCGGCGTGGACCACACCGCCCGGATCCCGTGCTCCAGCAAAGGCCGCCACGGCGCCGCGGCAGCGTCGCCCTCGATGTCGAGCACGACGACCGGCTCGCGACCGGTCGCCGGGCGCGCGAGCGCGCCGCGCAGATCGGCCGGGAGGCTCGGCGCCGCGGCGGAGCGGAGCACCCCGGTCTCGGCATCGAGCAGCAGGACGCACGCGACCACATCATCGGCGTGCGCCTCGGTGAACCGGGCGACCCGCTCCAGCACCGCCGGGAGGTCCAGCCCGACCGCGATCTGCTCGAGCAGACGCGCCTGCCCGGCCGCCACCAGCCGCGCGCGGCTCTCCTGGCCCGTGTCCACGACCGCGCCGACCACGCGGACCGCGTCGCCCGCACCGTCGCGCACGATTGCGACCCGGCTTCCGACCAGCGCGTAGCTTCCGTCGGCGCGGCGGAAGCGGTACTCGTCGGTCCAGTCGGTTCGCCCCTGGGCGATCGCGGCCTGCATTGCCCCGACGACACGCTCGCGCTCGTCCGGGTGGAGGCGCTCGAACCACCACGCCGCCGACGCGGCCGCACCGTGGCGGTGGTAGCCGAAGCCGGACGACTCCCGTTCGCTCCAGAAGATCCGGTCGGTGAGCAGGTCCCAGTCCCAGACCACATCCTGCGTGGTCTCGGCGACCAGCCGGTAGCGCTCCTCGCGCGCGCGAAGCTCCTGCTCGGCGAGCTTCCGGTCGGTGATGTCGTGCCACGCGACGTGAAGGCGCGGCGGCCCGCCGTTCAGGCGCGGCAGGAGGGTCACCGTGGAGGCCACCCAAACGGGTGACTCGCCCTCGCGCAACAGGCGCTTCTCGGAGGTGTAGCTGGCGCACTCGCCGGCGCCGAGCAGGCGGAGGGCCTCGCGGTCGGCGGGGCGGTCGGCGGGATGGGTAAACGCTTCCGCCTGACGGCCCGCCAGCGCCTCGGGCGTGGTGCCGAGCAGCCGGGCCAGGGCGCGGTTGACCGTGAGCCAGCGGCCGTCGGGCAGCAGAAGGCCCATGGGGACGGCCGTCGCCTCGAAGATGCCAGCGGCGGGGTCCGGCGGCAGGGGCGCCGTCTCGCCGGGCACACGGGGGGCGGCGCGGAGCTCGATCTCGGCCATCACGGAGGCGGCGAGGTCTTCGAGCAACGCGATGTCGCGCGGGGACCAGAGGCGCGGGAGCGCGTCGGCGACGCCGAGCGCGCCGAGCGGCTCGCCTCCGGGCTCGACCAGCGGCACCCCGGCGTACGACACCCAGCCCAGCTCCCGGATGGCCGGACTGGAGCGGACCAGCGGATGCCGGCGGGCGTCGTCCACCACCAGGGGTTTGCCGAGGGCCACCACGTGGCGGCAGAATGAGTGCGAGAGCGGGAGGCTGCGCTGCCCCGCCCAGGGCTCGGGAAGCCCCACGGCGCTCTTCACGTCGGTGCGATCGGGGCGGGCGAGCGTGATCATGGCGGCGGGCGTGCCCAGCAGACGCGCCGCCAGCCGGGTGAGGCGGTCGAACGCCTCCTCCGGTGAGGAGTCGAGCATCACTGCCGTGCTGGCCCGGGTCACCCCCGAAAATCTGGGCCGGAAATGATGGCCGTCAAGGAAGCGGGGCGTTATCTTCACGCCGCCCGTCACATGGATTCGTCATGCGCCTGCTGCCCCGCGACGAGAAATTCTTCGATCTCTTCAGCTCCGTGGCCGAGTTCACCGTCGAGGCCGCCAAGCTGCAGGAGGAGCTCCTCCGGTCCGACCAGAGCCGCCGGGGCGCCATCGTCGACCAGATCAAGCGCCTCGAGCACCAGGCCGACCAGGTGACTCACGACGTGGTGAGCCGGCTGGACCGGGTATTCATCACGCCGCTCGACCGCGAGGACATTCACATGCTGGCCTCGCGGCTCGATGACGTCATCGACCTGATCGACGGCACCGCCCGCCGGCTGCAGATGTTCCGGGCGGGCACGGCACCCGAAGGCGCCCACCTGATCGCCGAGGTGATCGTCCGGGCCAGCCTGCAGCTCCAGGTGGCCGTGGGCGCGCTGGAAAAGAACAAGGGTGGAACCGTGCTCGAGGCCTGCATCCAGGTGAAGCGTCTCGAAGAGGAAGGCGATTCGCTCTACCATGAATGGCTCGGCCGGCTGTTCGAGGGCCAGCCCGACGCGCTGCAGGTCATCAAGTGGAAGGAGATCTACGACAACCTGGAGAAGACGCTGGACAACATCGAGGATGCCGGGAACGTGCTGGAGTCGATCTCCATCAAGCACGCCTGAGCATGTCCCACGATGTGCTGTACGTCCTGGCGATCGTAGTCGTCGCGCTGGTTTTCGACTTCATCAACGGGTTTCACGACAGCGCCAACTCCATCGCGACCGTCGTCTCGACCCGGGTGCTCTCGCCGGGCGTCGCGGTGCTCTGGGCCGCCGCGTTCAACGTCGCGGCGGTGTTCGTGGTGGGCACCGCGGTGGCCAAGACGATCGGCGCCGGCCTAGTCGAGCCCTCGGTGGTGGACCCGGACCTCATCCTCGGCGCGCTGATCGGCGCCATTGCCTGGAACCTCGTCACCTGGTATTTCGGCCTGCCCAGCTCGTCGAGCCATGCGCTGATGGGGGGCCTGGGTGGCGCGGCGATCGCGAAGGCCGGGTTTCCGGCACTCCAGCTCGGCGGCTGGATCCTGCCGATCCTGTTCATCTTCCTGTCGCCGCTGCTGGGAATGATCCTGGCGCTCATCCTTACGGTCATCCTCTCGTGGCTGCTGCAGAGCGCGCGGCCGGGACCGGTGGACCGGGTGTTTCGCCGGCTCCAGCTCGTCTCGGCCGCGCTCTACTCGCTGAGTCACGGCGCCAACGACGCGCAGAAGACGATGGGCATCATCGTCGGGCTCCTCGCGTCCAGCCAGGCGCTGTTCGCGCACGAGAGCGGCTGGCTCCGGCACCTGCACGTCCCCAACGCCAACCACATCCCGCTCTGGGTCGAGATGGCCGCCTACACCGCGATCGGCATGGGTACGGCGTTGGGCGGGTGGCGGATCGTGAAGACGATGGGCAGCCGGATCACCAAGCTCCGACCATTCGGCGGGTTCTGCGCGGAAACGGCCGGCGGGCTCTCGATCCTGGTGGCGTCGCAGCTGGGCGTGCCGGTGAGCACCACGCATACCATCACGGGCGCCATCGTGGGCGTCGGCTCCGCCACCCGAATCTCGGCGGTGCGCTGGGGCGTGGCCACGCGCATCGTGTGGGCGTGGATTCTGACCATCCCGATGAGCGCGGCGATCGCCGCGGTGGCCTACCTGATCCTGCGGAAATAGCCGGCCGGGGTCAGGCCGCCCGGGTCTCGGCCCGGGCGGCCACCGCGGCCTGGTAGTCGTCGATGAGCCGGTCGTAGACGGTCGCCCAGTCGCGGGCGGCGGCGGTCCGGAGCGCGCCATCCGCCAGGCGGCGGCGAAGGACGGGATCGTGCAGCAGACGCCCGAGCCCGACCGCGATCGCCGATGCGCTGTCGGGCTCGACCAGCAACGCATTGGCCCCGTGCTCGGCGAATTCGAGCACCCCGCCCGAGGCCGCCACCAACGACGGCAGCCCCGATCCCATCGCTTCCAGCAGCGAGTTGCCGAACGTCTCTGTCGTCGAGGGAAAGACGAAGACGTCGGCCGACGCATAGGCCGCCGAGAGCGCGCTGCCCTGCAGCAGCCCGGTGACGTGGACGCCCGGGATCCCGCGCCGCCTGATCTCGTCTTCCAGAGGCCCGCGGCCCACCAGAACCAGCCTGGCCCCGCCCCGCTGGGGCGCGAGCCGCTCCCATGCCTGGAGCAGCAGCATCAGGTTCTTTTCCCGCGCGATCCGGCCGATATAGGTCACCAACAGGTCATCCGGGCCCAAGCCGAAGCCGGCGCGGTACTCCTCGCTCCGGAACGCCGGCGAGAAGACCGCGGCGTCCACCCCGCGGCTCCAGATCCCGGTGTGGGTCACGCCGTGGCGGTGCACGGTGGCCTCGTAGATCCGCGACGGACAGAGCACCCGGTGCGCCTGGCCATAGAACCAGCGGAGATAATGCCAGCCGGCGCGGAGGGCCCAGGTGACACCGTAGCGCGCCGCATACCGGTCGTAGTTGGTGTGGGCCGAGGCGATGAGGGGGATGCCGAGCTGGCGGGCGGCCTTCACGCCGGCAATCCCGAGCGAGAATTCGGTGGCGACGTGGACCACGTCGGGCCGGAACTGCGACAGGTCTTCCACCACGTCCCGCATCCGGGGAAAGGCCCACTGCACGTCCGGATAGAGGAAGAAGGGGACGCTGGGCGAGCGGTGCACCTCGGGCCGGTCCGGGACGCCGGGCGGCAGCGCGTAGGTCGCGCTGTACACGCGCACCGCGTGCCCCCGCGCTTCGAGCGCGTCGGCGAGCCGGAGGAGCGTGACCCCCACCCCACTCACCATCGGCCAGTAAACTTCCGAGAAGAGCGCGATCCGCACGCTTCAACCCTAGGCCCGGCGCAGGCGGGCGACAAGGGCGGACAGGCGGACGGCCCGAGCTCCGTCCGCCCGTCCGCCCGTTACATTCCGCCCATGCGCATCCGCGAGCCGGTCAATGCCTGGTCGCACTTCGTCGGCCTGGTGCTCGCCACGGCAGGAACGGTGGTGCTGCTCCGGATGGCGCACAGCCGAGCGCAGGCGGTCGCGTTCACGGTCTACGGCGGCTCGCTCGTGCTGCTCTACGCAGCCAGCACGCTGTACCATGCCCTGCCGCTTCCGAGCCAGCGGCTCCGGCCGCTCCGGACCCTGGATCACATCGCCATCTACTTCCTGATCGCGGGAACCTATACGCCCGTGGCGCTGCTCCTGCACGGGCGTCTGGCGCTCTTCCTGCTCGGCACGGCGTGGGCCATCGCGGCGGCGGGAATTCCCTTCAAGATCTGGTGGCTCGACGCCCCGGTGTGGCTCTCGACCGCCATCTACCTCTGCATGGGCTATATGGCTCTGGTCGCCGCGGCGCCGCTCGCTTCGACGGTAGGCCTGGGCGGGCTGGCGTGGCTGGTGGCCGGTGGGATCGCCTACACGGTCGGCGCGATCATCTTCGCCCGCGAGCGCCCCGACCCGTTCCCCGGCGTGTTCGGCCACCACGAGATCTGGCATCTACTGGTACTGGTCGGCAGCGGGTGCCACTTCACCTTCATGGTGTTGCATGTGGCTTGAGGACGGGCGGACGGGCGGACGGGCGGACCGAAGGTAACGAGTTGAGGCTGACGACTAACGACTGACGACTATACTGGGGCGGCTGGGGTCGAACCAGCAACCTCCCGGTTAACAGCCGGGCGCTCTGCCGATTGAGCTACACCCCAAAGAGACGGCCTGGTGCGTTGGGGACAGTCACTTTACCGAGAGCGGGATGAAGGGTCAAGCCCGGTGCGCCATGCAGACTTGACCCCTTCCCTGGGCGCGGCAAGCTTAGGGAGCCAACGTTCCCGCCGACACCCTTCGGAGTCCCCGCCGATGAAACGTCCCGTCACACTCACCATCAACGGCACCGACCGCACCGCGCAGGTGGAGTCGCGCACGCTCCTCGTGCACGCGCTCCGCGACGAGCTCAATCTCACCGGTACCCACATCGGCTGCGACACCAGCCAGTGCGGAGCGTGCACCGTGCTGCTGGACGGAAAGGCGGTCAAGAGCTGCACCGTCCTTGCCGTGCAGGCCGAGGGGCACGCGATCACCACGATCGAGGGGCTCGGCGCCAATGGCGGGCTGCATCCGCTTCAGCAGGCATTCTGGGACAAGCACGGCCTCCAGTGCGGCTTCTGCACCCCGGGGATGATCATGACCGCGGTGGACCTGCTCGCCGCCAATCCCGACCCCTCGGAAGCCGAGATTAGGCACGCCATCGAAGGCAACCTGTGCCGCTGCACCGGCTACCAGAACATCGTCGCGGCCATCCAGTCGGCCGCCGCGACGCTCCGCGCCTGAGGATATCGCCATGCCCACGCTGTTCGGTTCGGCCATCAAGCGCCGCGAAGACCCGCGGCTCATCACCGGTGCGGCCACCTACGTGGACGACGTCAAGCTCCCCGGCCTCACCTACGCGGCCATCCTCCGGAGCCCGTACGCCCACGCGCGCATCACGTCGATCGACGTGAGCGCGGCGCGCACGGCGCCGGGCGTCATCGCCGTCTATACCGGGGCCGACATCAAGGACAAGGTGGTCCCGGTCCCCTGCGCCTGGAACGTCCCCAATTGCGATCTCAAGGTCCCGCCGCACCCGCTGCTCGCCTACGACAAGGTGCGCTATGTGGGCGACGGGGTGGCGATGGTCGTGGCCGAGTCGCGCGCGGCCGCGCGGGATGCGATCGATCTGATCGATGTGGACTACGATCCGCTCCCGGGCGGCGTCGATCCCGAGAAGATGGCGCAGTCGGGTGCGCCCCAGCTCCACGACGAGGTCCCCGACAACGTCGGCTTCACCTGGGTGGTGGCCGGCGGGGACGCCGAGCAGGCGTTCAACGCCGCCGAGGTCACCGTCAAGCAGCGGATCGTCCAGCAGCGGCTGCTGCCGACCGCCATGGAGCCGCGCGCCGCCGTGGCCACCTACAACAAGGGCACCGGCCAGCTCACCTTGTGGGCAACCAGCCAGAACCCGCACATCCATCGCTTCCTCTGCTCGGTCATGCTGAAGCTCCCCGAGCACCGGATCCGGGTGATCGCGCCCGAGGTGGGCGGCGGCTTCGGGAGCAAGATCCCCGCCTACCCCGACGAGGCGCTGGTGAGCTTCGCGGCGATGGACCTCGGCGTCCCGGTCAAGTGGACCGAGGACCGCTCCGAGAACTACAAGGTGACCATCCACGGCCGCGACCACGTGGAGTACGTCGAGATGGCGGGGACCCGGGACGGTACGATCACCGGGATCCGCACCAAGGTGTATGCCGGGCTGGGCGCGTACGCCTCCACCGCCGCTCCCGGCATCCCGACCATTCTCCACGGCCTGGTGTACTCGGGCGCGTACCGCATCCCCAACATTCACGGCACGGTCTACGGGGTGTACACCAGCGGCGCGCCGGTGGACGCTTACCGCGGCGCCGGGCGGCCCGAGGCGGCGTATCTGGTCGAACGCCTGGTGGACATCTACGCCCGCAAGATCGGGATGGATCCGACCGACGTGCGGCGGAAGAACTTCATCCCCAAAGACCAGTTTCCCTACACCGTGGCCACCGGGATCACCTACGACTCGGGCGACTACGAGCCCGCGCTCGACAAGGCGCTCCGCATCCTCGACTACCCGGCGTTCCGCCGCCAGCAGGAGGAGGCCCGGAAGGAGGGCCGCTACCTGGGCGTGGGCGTGATCAGCTACATCGAGATCTGCGGACTCGGACCCTCGCAGGTGGCCGGCGCGGTCGGTTTCGGCGGCGGACTGTACGATTCCGCCGTGGTGCGAGTGTATCCCACCGGCGTGGTGCGGGTCTACATCGGCGCGAGCCCGCACGGCCAGGGCGAGGAGACGACATTCGCGCAGATCGTGGCGGAGGAGTTCGGCTATCCCGTGGAGAACGTCGAGATCGTGCACGGCGATACCGAGACCACGCCGCAGGGCTGGGGCACCTACGGCAGCCGCTCGACGGCGGTGTGCGGCTCGGCGGTGAAGGTGGCGGCGCAGCGGGTCAAGGAGAAGGCGAAGAAGATCGCGGCGCATCTGCTCGAGGCCAACGAGCAGGACATCGAGTGGAAGGACGACGCGTTCCGGGTGCGCGGCTCGCCCGACCAGGCCAAGAACTTCGCCGAGGTGGCGCTCATGGCCAACGTCGCCTGGAACATGCCGCAGGGGGTGGAACCCGGCCTCGAAGCCTCGGCCTTCTTCGACCCGAGCAACTTCGTGTACCCCTTCGGGAGCCACGTGTGCACCGTCGACGTGGACGTGGACACCGGCGAGGTCAGGATCCTCCGCTACATCGCGGTGGATGACTGCGGACCGCACATCAATCCCATGATCGTCGAGGGGCAGATCCACGGCGGCGTGATCCAGGGCCTGGGTGAGGGCCTCCAGGAGATCGCGCTCTACGACGACGACGGCCAGCTCATCACCGGCACCATGATGGACTACGCCGTCCCCAAGGCGAGCCAGATGCCGAAGCTCGAGCTCGATCATACCGTCACGCCGTCGCCGGTGAACCCGCTCGGCATCAAGGGGTGCGGCGAGGCCGGCACGATCGCGTCCGCCGCCTGCCTGGTGAACGCGGTGTGCGACGCGCTCGCGCCGTTCGGGATCGTGCACATCGACAAGCCGCTCACGCCGGCGCGGGTATGGGCCGCGATCCAGGCGGCGCGCGCGGGCGGCGGCGGGAATGGCGGCGGGCACCCCGGCGTGAAGCCGGGCGCGACTCCGGCCGATGCCCAGGTGGTACCCGGCGCCGTGGGCGGCAAGGAGAACGTCCAATGATTCCCGCGGCCTTTCAGTACGTCCGCGCCACGTCGCTGCGCGACGCCCTCAAGCAGCTGTCGCAGGAGGACGGCACCAAGGTGCTCGCCGGCGGGCACAGCCTCCTCCCGATGATGAAGTTCCGACTGGCGCAGCCGCCCAGGCTGCTCGACATCGGCGGCCTCGACGAGCTGCGCGGCGTGGCCGAGTACCGGAAGGGTGTGCGCATCGGCGCGCTCACCACCTACCGCGAGCTGCTCGAGAGCGACCTGCTCCGCGAGCGCTTCCCGATCGTGGCGGAGTGCACCGAGAACATCGGCGATCTCCAGGTGCGGAACCGCGGGACCATCGGCGGGAGCCTGGCCCACGCCGATCCCGCGTCGGACATGCCCGCGGTCATGCTCGCGCTCGACGCCAGCTTCAGCATGCGCTCCAAGCGTGGGCGCCGCGCGGTGGCGGCGCGGGAGTTCTTTCAGGGGCCGTTCGCCACGGCGCTCGCGGAGGACGAGCTGCTGCTCGACATCGTCCTTCCGGGGCTGCCGAGGGGCGCCGGGACGGCGTATGTCAGCCGGGACCAGGCCGCCTCGGGGTACGCGCTGGCGGGCGCGGCGGCCGTCGTGGCGCGCACGCGCAAGACCGTGAGCCACGCCGCCGTGGCGCTGGTCGGCGTGGCCGAGATGGCGCGGCTCGTGAGCGCCGCCGATCAGCTCGTCGGCACCAAGGCCGAGCCGGAAGTGCTGGACCGCGTGGCGGCCGCGGCGGTCGAGGGGCTGGACGTCCAGGGCGACATTCACGCGTCGGCGGCGTACCGCCGGCACCTGGCGCAGGTCGTCCTCCGCCGGGCGCTCGAGACGGCGCTCGGGCGCGCCAGCTAGCCGGACCCCCCTCTGCCTCGCGAAGCGGTGGGCGCGCTGGTGCTCGCCGCCGGAAGCGGGCGGCGGTTCGGGGGTGCCAAGTTGCTGGCGCCGTTCCGCGGCAAGCCGCTGCTGACGCACGTGCTCGAAGCGGCCGGACGCGCGGAATCAGCGGGCCTCGTTGCGACCTCGCGCGTCGTCGTCGCGGGCAGCGACGACACCGCCGCCGCGCTGGCCGAGTCCACCGGGCACCCGCCGGTCCGAAATCCCGAACCGGAGCGCGGCCTCTCGAGCTCGCTCCGGCTCGGGCTCGACGCCCTCCCGGGGGGGATCGACGCCGTGCTCGTCCTGCTGGGCGACCAGCCGCTGGTCCGACTGGAGGTGCTCGAGGCCCTGGTCACGGCGTGGCGTGCGGGCGCCGGGGTGTTGATCCGGCCGCGATACGCCGACGCCTCCGCGGAGCCCGGCCATCCGGTGCTCGCCGACCGCTCGGTGTGGCCACTGGCCGAACGGCTCCAGGGCGAGGCCGGGTTCGGGGCCGCCCTTCCGGTCGGCGCGCCGGGTGTCACCCTCATCGACGTCACGGGCGGCAATCCCGATGTGGACACGCCCGCCGATCTTCACTCGCTCGAAGGATCCGCCCCATGAAGCTCGAGTTCGCCGGCGCGCCCGACATCGCGGCCCCGCGCGAGAAGGTCTGGGAGAAGCTGCGGGACCCGGAGTTCGTCGCGGCGTCCGGACCCGGTGTGGAGTCGGTGGAGACGGTGGACCCGACCCACTTCAAGGTGATCTCCGGGCTCGGCGTGGGCGCGGTGAAGGTCAGGTTCAAGCTGGACGTCGAGCTGTTCGATATCATCGAGGGACAGGCGCTCAAGATGCGCGCCCGGGGGAAGGCGCCGGGCTCGGCAGTGGACGTCCTCTCGGCGCTGCGGCTGGAGGACGCGGGCGATGGCCGGACCCGTCTCAATTGGACCGCCACCAGCGACATCAGCGGCACCGTGGCGAGCGTGGGCGCGCGGCTGCTCGAGGGAACTGCGCGGCGGCTCACCGAGCAGTTCTGGACCGACTTCGCCCGGCGGGTCGGCGAGAGCTGAGGCGGGATGCGGGCAAGGCGTTTCACCCCGGCCGAGCTCGCCGCCGCCGCTCCGGGCGAACTTCTCGGCGCGGTGCTGCTGGCCCCCGTGCGGCTCGACGGGGGCCGTTTGCCGAAGGGCGCCAGGCTCGACCCCCCCGCCATCGAGCGGCTCACCGCCGCGGCCCGCGCGGGCACCCTGGACCGGGCGGTGCCGCTCGCGTGGCCTGGGCCCGACGACCTGCACGAGGACGAGGCCGCCGAGCGGCTCGCGCGGGCGGTAGGCGGCCCCGGCGTCGCGGCGGGACGTCCGCGGCAGAGCCGGCTCGATCTCACGGCCCGGTGGGACGGCGTGGTCCACGTCAAAGTTCCCGAGCTTACCCGGCTCAACGCGCTCGACCCGCTCGAGGTCTTCACGCTGTTTCACGGCCAGGCGGTGGTGGCCGGGGAAACGGTGGCCTCGGTCAAGGTGGCCCCGCACGTCATCCCGCGCGAGTTGGTCGAAGCCGGCGAGCGGCTGGCCCACGAGACGGCACCGCTGGTGGACGTGCACCCCTACCGCGCGCTCGACGTAGGCGCCATTGCAGAGGAGACGCTCACCCCCGAAGCGTTGGCCCGGTTCGAGGACGTGGCCCGGCGCAAGGTCGAAGCGCTCGGGTCCCGGTTCGCCGGCACGCTGGTGGTGGGAGACCCGGACCCGACGGCCGCCGAGGACGAGGCCCGTGCCGCGCTCGAGGAGACCATCCGCCGGCGCCGGCTGCCGATCGTCCTGGTGGGCGGCGTCTCGGCGGGCGATCCGCTCTCCCCGTTCTTCGCTGCCCTCGAAGCGCTGGGTGGCCGGGTGGTGAGGCGCGGGGTGCCTGCCCATCCGGGGTCGATGATCTGGCTGGCCGAGCTGAAAGACAGCCGCCTCCTCGGCCTGCCGCAGTGCGGGATGTTCACCATGGCCACGGCGGCGGATCTCGTTCTGCCGCGTCTCCTTACGGGGGAGCGTCTCACTGCCGCCGAGCTGGCCGACATGGGCCACGGGGGCGTGCTCGGGCCCGAGATGCGGTTCCGTTTTCCCGACTATGCCCGGGACCTCCGGGCGCCAGAGGGCTAGGGAGGGCGAGGGTGGGCGGGGGGCCAGCCCGATTCACGGGAAATTCACGCCGGCACCCTAGACTCCCCTTCGCAGTCGTCCCGCCACCCACGCCAGGAGCAGACCATGTCCGAGAAGAACCAGATCCGGATCGAGCTCACTGAGGAGCAGAAGGCGCAGATCAAGGCCGCCACGGGGAAGGACGCCCGGGCGCTGGAGCTCGGCGTCGAGGAGCTGGAGGAGCGGATCGCCCCCATGACCCGCCACTTTCCGAATTGAGCCGGTCCGGCTCTCCCCGCGCCCTCCCGTCCCTTCGCGGACAGGAGGGCGCGGCCGTTTCGACAGTTTCATCCAGCCTTCACGGAAACTTGCGCCTGGCGGTGTAAGCTCGGAGGGTGCCCGAGACCCTTCACGTTCCGCCCGAGCTGCTCGACCGCTACGACCGGCCTGGTCCGCGGTACACGAGCTACCCACCGATCCCGAGCTGGACGGCCGGCTTCGGCGAGGCCGAGTATCGCGAGGCGCTCGGTGATCTCGGCCGGCTCCCCGACGATCCGATCGCCCTCTATCTCCATCTGCCGTTCTGCGTGGCCCGATGCTGGTACTGCGGCTGCAATGCCACCGTGACCCGGCACGATCATGTGCAGGAGGCCTACGTCGCCCGGATGATCCGGGAGATCGGCACGGTGTGCGAGGCATTCGGCGGGCCCCGGCTGCTGCAGGAGATGCACTGGGGCGGCGGCACGCCGAACTTTCTCGGGCCGACCGCGATGGCACGGCTGGTCGAGGGGGTGCTCGAGCGGTTCAAGCCGCTGCCCGGTGCCTCCATGGCGATCGAGGTGGATCCGCGGGTCGCCTCCGTGGAACAACTCGGCCGCCTCCGCGCCCTCGGCTTCAACCGGCTGAGCCTGGGCGTCCAGGACTTCGACCCCGACGTGCAGCGCGCGATCGGACGGGAGCAGTCCGAGGCCGTCATCGGCGAGCTGCGCGAGGCCGCGCGCGAGCTCGGCTTCGGCAGCGTCAACTTCGACCTCATTTACGGCCTGCCCAGGCAGACCGAGCGATCGTTCGCCCGCACGGTCGAGCGGGTGATCGCGATGCGGCCCGACCGGATTGCCTGCTTCGGGTACGCGCACGTCCCCTGGGCCCGGGCCAATCAGCGGCGGATCGACACCGCGGCACTCCCCGACCGCCACGGACGGTTCGGCCTGTTTGGGCTGGCGGTGGAGATGCTGACGGGAGCCGGCTACCGCTGGATCGGGCTCGACCACTTCGCGCGTCCGGAGGACGAGCTCGCGATCGCGCTCGGCGAGGGCCGCCTCCACCGGAACTTCATGGGCTACGTTCCCGCGCCCGCGCCTCATCTGCTCGGCTTCGGGACCAGCGCGATCGGCGAGGTGGACGGGCGGTTCGTGCAGAACGATCCGCACCTCGGCGGCTATCAGCGCACCATAGACGCCGGCGCCCTGCCGGTGGTCCGCGGTCACGTGCTGACCGGCGACGACCGGGCTCGCCGCGCGGCCATCGAGCGGCTGCTCTGCACGGCCGAGCTGCCCTACGCCTTGCTCGACGATCTCGATGACATGGATGACCCATCCGCCCGGTTCCGCCCGTTCGAGGAGGACGGCCTCGTCCGCTTCGAATCGGATCGGCTCGTCGTGACCACCACCGGCCGTTTCTTCCTCCGCAACCTTGCCATGGAGCTCGACGCGTACGCGGCCGGCGCGTCGCCCCAGCGCTACTCACGAACCGTGTAGGGATTGCCGCCGGACCCGGCGATATTCCGGGGGTCCGTTCAGCCGAGGCCGCCGGAGCCGTGAGTGTGCTCGCCGACATCGACGCCGTCCAGTCCGCGTTCGCCGCCCAGGGCTACGTGGCCGACCGCGATCTCGCCACCGCCGTGTTTCTCTCCCTTGCGCTCGGCCGGCCGTTGCTGCTCGAGGGCGAGGCGGGTGTGGGCAAGACCGAGGTGGCCCGCACCCTGTCGCGCGCGCTGGGCGCGGAGCTGATCCGGCTGCAGTGCTACGAGGGAATCGACGTCAACACCGCGGTGTACGAGTGGGACTACCCGCGGCAGATGCTGGAGATCCGGCTGCTCGAGGCGCGCGGCGAGGCCCGCTCGGCGGCGGCGCGCGACATCTTCAGCGAGGAGTTTCTCATCCGGCGCCCGCTGCTGCAGGCGCTCGAGAGCCGCGCCGCCGAGCCGCCGGTGCTCCTGATCGACGAGGTGGACCGGGCGGACGAGGAATTCGAGGCCTTCCTGCTCGAGATCCTGAGCGACTTCGCCGTAAGCATTCCCGAGATCGGCACGATCCGGGCGGAGCGTCCGCCCCGCGTGATCCTGACGAGCAATCGCACGCGCGAGGTGCACGACGCGCTCAAGCGCCGCTGCCTGTATCACTGGATCGACTATCCGGACGCGAAGCGTGAGCTCGCCATCCTGCACGCCCGACTGCCGCAGGTACCCGAGGCCCTCGCGCGGGAGGTGGTGAGCTTCGTGCAGCGGCTTCGCACTGCCGACCTCACCAAGGCGCCCGGCGTGGCTGAAACGCTGGACTGGGCGGCGGCGCTGCTCGCGCTCGGCGCGAAGCAGCTCGAGCCGGCACAGGTGGAACAGACGCTCGGCGTGCTGCTCAAGTATCAGGAGGATGTCGCGGCGCTCAGGGCGGGCGGGGCGAGAGGGATGATGGCTGCGGTGAGCCGTGGTGAACAGTGAACGGTGAACCGTGAACGGTGAATGGTGAGCGGGTTTGAGGTCGAGACCGCGCTCGGGCCGGCGGTGGTCGATGGTGGCGTGCTCATGGCCAACGTCGCCCGCTTCGGGCGGATACTCCGGCGCGCGGGGCTCGACGCCGACAGTAGCCAGACCGCGGCATTCCTGCGGGCGCTGGTGCTGCTCGGCTTCGCGCGGCGGGCCGACGTGCGGGCGGCCGGACGCGCCATCTTCGTCCGTCGGCGCGAGGAGATCCGCCTGTACGAGGCGGCGTTCGACCTCTTCTGGCGCCGCCGCGCGGGCGCGGGCGTCAGCTCTCGCCTTCCCCGGCTTCGGCAGGAGACGCCCCGCGAGCGCCCGGCCGATCCGGCGAATGCCGACTCCGACACCGCCGGCGCCGACGAGCTGCTCTCCGCGGTGCGGCCGACGACGGCGAGCGCCCTGGACGAGCTCCGCACCGCCGACTTCGGTACCCTGACCGCCGACGAAGCCCGCGACGCGCAGGCGATGCTCGAGGCGTTGCGACCCAGGCTTCCCCTGCGCCCCGCGCGGCGCGGCCGCCTTGCACGCCGTGGCCAGCGGCCCGCCGCGCGGGCCATGCTGCGGCACGCGATGAGCACCGGCGGCGAGGCGATCCGCTGGCGCTGGCTCCGGCGCACCCGGCGCCCCCGGCCCATCGTGCTCATCTGCGACATCAGCGGCAGCATGGAGCGCTACAGCCGGTTCATGCTGCGCTTTGCCCATGCGCTCCAGCGAAGCGGGGCGCCGCTCGAGGTGTTCGTGTTCGGCACCCGTCTCACGCGCATCACGCGTCAGCTCCGCACCCGGAGCCCGGACGCGGCGCTCCGTCGGGTGGCGGAGAAAGTGGTAGACTGGAGCGGTGGGACGCGGATCGGCGAGAGCCTGCACGAGCTCAACCGCCGCTGGGTCCGCCGGACCGTCCGGAGCGGCGCGGTGGTGCTGCTGGTCTCGGATGGATGGGAGCGCGGAGACCCGGCGCTCCTGGCCCGCGAGATGGCCACGCTCCGGCGCTCGTGTCACCGCCTGCTGTGGATCGATCCCCTCGCCGCGCGGCCCGGCTTCGAGCCGAGCACGGTGGGGCTCCGCGCCGCATTGCCGCACGTGGACGAACTGGTGCCGGCCGCCAGCGTGGCATCGCTGCAGGAGCTGGCGGCGCGGCTGAGAACGTTATGAGAGGGACGAACGATGCGTGATCTGCTCGCAGACTACTACCGTCTGAGTGCCGCCGGGCGCCCGATCGGGCGCGCGGTGGTGACCAGCGTCTGGGGCTCGGCGCCCCGAGCCGAAGGGTCGTCGATGCTGGCCGATGCCGAAGGGACCATGGCCGGATCGGTGTCCGGCGGCTGCGTCGAGTCGGCCACAGCGGAAGAGATCGGGGCGGCCATCCGGCGCGGGACGCCGAAGCTGGTGACCTTCGGCGTGTCCCACGAGCGCGCATGGGAGGTCGGACTCGCCTGCGGTGGAACCATCAAGGTGTTCGTCGAGCCCTCGGTACGGCCCGAGATTCTTGCCGCCGCGCGCGGGTCGGGCGGCGAGGTGGTGGCGACCGTGGTGGAGGGTCCTGGCACCGGACAGAGCGTGCGGATAGACGAACAGGGCCATCTCGATGGGGATCTGGGCGGCGGAGTCCCGGTGGACCCGGTGCGCGAGGGCGCGCTCGCCGCGCTCGGCCGAGAGGCGGCGGGGACGGTGACCGTGGAGACACCGGCCGGCCCTGCCGCCGTGTTCCTGGAAGTGTTCCCCCGCTCACCGCGGCTCGTGATCTTCGGCGGTGTGCATATCGCGGTGGCGCTGGTGCCGCTCGCCAGGGCGCTCGGGTATCGCACCATCGTGGCCGATGGCCGCGCCGCGTTTCTCACCCGCGAGCGCTTTCCCGACGCCGACGAGTTGATCCTGGCCTGGCCCGAGGAGGCGTTCGAGCGGATCGGGCTCGATGCCTCGTGCTACGTCTGCATCCTCTCGCACGACCCCAAGTTCGACGAGCCCGCGCTGCAGATCGCGCTCCGCTCGCCCGCGCGCTACATCGGCGCGATCGGCTCACGGAAAACGCAGGCGTCCCGCCGCGAGCGGCTGCGCGAGGCCGGATTCACCGAGCAGGAGATCGCCCGGGTACACGGGCCCATCGGGCTCGAGCTCGGCGGGCGCGGTCCGGCCGAGACGGCCCTCGCGATTCTGGCGGAGGTGACGGCGGTGCGGTACGGCGGCGCGGCGGCCCGGCGTCAGTCGTCGCAGGCCGGTGTCCCCGGCTGAGCCGGCACCCGGTTCTGCGCCTGCGTCGCCGGCCGGTGCGGGACCGGTCCCATCCATATGACACAGCTCTTGCCGGGGCGCCTGGCATGGGTAGCCCGCGCCGACCATGACTGCCCGTCGGCGGTCAGGATCGTGACCGTGACCCCCCGGTGCCACAGGTACTGCAGCGCGAACGGCTCCGTCCGCCGGGCATAGATGCCCTGCGTCCCGAAATAGCTGTCCTGCGACCGGATCAGGTTGCGAAGGTCCACCTTCATCGACACCGTCGGCTCCACCGCGTCGAGCGCGCTGCCCGTGTCGGGAATCGACGGGGCAGGCGCCGGCGCGGAGGCGGCCGCAGGCGTCGACTCGGCCGGCGCCGCCGCTACCTGCCGAGTCGCCGCGGTCGCATCGCACACCGGCACCCCTTCCCTGCCCGATCGCACGTACTTGAGCGTGGTCGGCGCGCCATGCGCGCGGCCCACGTAGATCACGCAATCGCGGCCCAGCATCTCCGGATGGGTGCCGCTCGCCGCCCAGCCGTCCCGCGAAAGCCAGAGGAAGCGGATGCGGGTCTCGCCCTCGGGCGCGAATCCCACCCGGCCGAGGTCCTGCGTGTACACCCCGTTCTCGGCGAAGAAGGCTTCTTCAGCCACGACCAGTCGGCGGAGTCCGCGGCGAATTTGATCGAAGCGACCGGCCTCGGCCCTGGGATCGCCCTCGGGCTTGCCCGCGCGCCTGGGCTTGGCGGCGGTCGTGGCCGCGGCGCTGTCGTGCACCGCGGCACCCCGCGCGGGCGGCGCCGGGAAGTTGAAGGAATCACACCCGGCCGTCGCGAGCAGGCAGCCCAGCGCAAAGGCAGTGGCGCGCGGCATCACGGCTGCTCGTCGGCCGTGCGGCCGTAGACGATGGGGAGCGGCACGTCGTTCAGACGGAGGTACACCGAGAGCTGCCCGCGATGATGGATCATGTGGTTGAGCAGCAGGATCCGGAACAGATCCGCGCGCGTGATCCGCAACATGTCCTTGCCGCCGCGCTGCATCGTCCAGGGCGTCGCGAGGTCGTCCTCGCTCGTCCTGGCCAGCGCCGAGCGCACGGCCGCCACGTTGTCGTCGAACGTCTGAAGGAGTCGCGCACTGGACTCGAACGCGGGATCGGGCGGCCGGCCGCCTGGAGGAGCCATGTCGAAGGAGGGTACGTCGGCCACGGACGCAATCCAGCCGGGGATGCGGGCCAGGTGCACGGCAAGCTCGCCCAGGGTCTTCGACTTCGGGTGCGGCTGCCACGCCGCGCGCTTCTCGGGCACTCGCTCGAGCAGCCGCCGTGTCGTGGTCATTTCCTGCCCCAGCTCGGCCAGCATGCGTGCCTTGAGGGACATCTGTGGTTCCTCTCGTCCGCTCATCCGCGCACTCGCAGGTCGAGGTCTTCGGTGACGATCTCCCGAGTCAGCGAGCGTCCGGACAGTCTCGGTACCTCACTCCACCCCGCCTGCTCCAGCACGTCGGCCGTCCGGCGATCCACCGCGTCGCTCTCACCGCCGTCGCGCGCGTGGGAGGCGGCCAGGTCGAGCCAGGAGAGCGCCTCGGTGTACGCGAACCGTGACATCGCGCCCTCCGCCGCCAGCAGCGAATAGCGATAGGCGAGCCCGGGCTCGCGCCCCCGGTCGGCGTGCCGCGCCATCTCGGCCGCGGCCGCCGGGACCTCGTCCGGCGGCACGACCAGACCGAGCGCGAGCGCCAGACTCCGATGCACCTCCTGCCGGCGCGGCGCCGTGAGCCCATCGCGGACCAGGTGCCCGATGACAGGGTGCGCGCACCGGAAGGTGCCCCGCTCCTCGACCGCGAGATGGCGCTCGACCAGCGACTCACCGAGCGCGGCCGCGTGCAGGCGGGAGATCCCGTGGACGTGCGAGAGCACGTCGGGGCGACACCCGCTCCCGCTCACCGCGAGCGTGATCAGCACGTCGCGCAGCTCGCCGGGCAGGCGCTCGACCCGTTCGGCGATCACGTCCTGCACGGTGCGCGACACGGGCAGCTCGCACCCGCCGCCGACCGCCTCCGCCGACACGGTCCATTCGCCCGTCGCCTCGTCCATGGCGAGCAGTCCCTGGGCGAACATCGTCTTCAGCAGTTCCGTGGCGTAAAACGGATTGCCGCCGGTGATGCGGTGGAGGCGCGCGGCGAACCGGCGGCCGGTGCCCGGCGTGCTCAGATGCCCCATCTCGCGCACCATCGTCCAGAGCTGCTCCTCGCTGAGCGGCGCGAGGGCGATGACGCCCGCGTGGGCCCGGGCGCGCAGGAATCGGCACAGCCGTGCCGCCGGCGCATCCCGCTCGGCCTCACCGAGCGTCACGAGCCCCAGCCAGAGCACCGGCGCCTGTTCCAGCCGGCGGATGAGGAATCGGAGCAGGTTGCAGCCGTCCTCGTCGCACCACTGGAGGTCGTCCACCAGGATGACCAGCGGGCGCTCGGCCGACGCGGCGGTCAGCAGCTGCGCCACGCCCTCGAAGACCCGCCAGGCCTCGCCGGCATTCGGGCTGGCCACCCCGGCGAGTCCGGGGAAGCGCGTGTGCAGCTCGGGAACCATGCGCGCGACCTCGGCCAGCCACTCGCTCGCCGTCCCGGCCACGCCGGGCGCATCCAGGGCCGATCGCACGGCCTCGACTACCGGTTCGTAGGGGATCCCGGGACCCCCATCGTGACACCTGCCCCTGAGCACCGTCGCGCCTTCCGCACCGGTCCAGCGGAGGAACTCGTCGGACAGCCGGGACTTGCCCACGCCCGACTCGCCCTCGACGAGCACGATGCCGCCTCGCCCGTGAACCGTGCGTTTCCATGCCTCGCGCAGCCGGCCCCACTCCGCCTCGCGTCCGACCAGGCTGGATTCGAACTTCGGCGCGTGCGCATACCATTCGTCGGTGATCTGGCGGATCTCTCCGGACCCGCGATCGGCCTCGATCCGCCGGGAAAGCGCCTGAAGCGCCCGGCTCGG
The DNA here is from genome assembly GCA_036377715.1 of Gemmatimonadales bacterium. Lineage (GTDB taxonomy): Bacteria > Gemmatimonadota > Gemmatimonadetes > Gemmatimonadales > GWC2-71-9 > CAVVWJ01. Next base: position 1,551 of record DASUXW010000213.1, on the reverse strand, counting down.
CTCGCAGGCGGCTTCCCGGGCCAGCACCGCCCGGTACTCGGCGTAGCGGGCCAGGGCCGCACCGCGATCGCCGGAGAGATAGCGCGCCTCGACCGCAAGCAGGGCGGCCTCCTCGGAGACGGGCTCGTTCGCAAGCCAGCGGTCGGCCAGCTCGGCCGCCTCGCGCCAGCGCCGTTGATCCATGGCGTCCCGGGCGAGCACACCCAGTACCTGGTGGTATTCCCGGACCAGCGCGGCTCGAGTCGCCCAGGCCCACTCTTCGAAGGCGGGGGCGTGGCGCACCGAGAACCCTGCCAGGAAGGCCGGGACCGGGTAGCCGGCGGCCCGCGCAGGGTCGGCCGCGGCGGCCCGGCGGAACTCGAGCGCGTCGCAGGCGGGAGGATCGGCCAAGTCAATGGCGGTGCGCTCGGCGCGCAGGCCGTCGCCCAACACCTCGCGCAACTGCTTCAACGCCTGCCGCAGCGAGGCCCTGGCCTCGGTCTCGGGCGACTCCCCCCAGAGCAGGCCGGCCAGCGACTCGCGACCGTGGGGTCGAGGCTCGAGCACCAGGAACGCAAGCAGCGCCAATGACTTGGCGCCGAGTGTAGGGGCGGGTGAGGCCCCCTCGAGTGGCAGAAGGGCCGGAACCCCGAGCAGGCGGAGCGCGAAGCGTGGCAGCGGTGATCCCCGGGAAGGACAGTTCCAACGTACCGGTAATTCCCGGGAGGGCAAGTACGGATTCACGATCTTTTCACGGTAGCGGTCTAGCTTCGCGTTCAGTTCTTCGCACCCGTCCTCTACTTCTTCAGGAGCCCGCCATGTCGAACGCCAAGGACCATCTCCGCATCGAGTTGACCCCCGAGCAGAAGGCCACCATCCGCAACGCGACCGGCAAGGACGCCGAGGCGGTGGAGTTTTCGGTGGAAGAGCTCGAGGCCCGGATCGCCCCGAGCCAGGTTTTCAACCGCGGCAAGTAAGCCCAGGCGTACGGCCCCCGACCTCTCGACCTTCAACGAAACGAGCGCTATCATGAGCAAGCACGACGAGCAGTCCCGGACCAAGACTCCTGAACAGCAGCCCAAGAAGCCCGTTCCGGCGAAGGACGTGGAGCTGGGTGTCGAAGAGCTCGAAGAGAAGATCTCGCCGATGAAGCTCAGCTAGGCGGGGTTTCATCTCCGCGGCGCGCCTTCGGAGGCGCCGCTCCGGGCTCCGGCTTCCAGGTCTCGCAGAAGCCGGGGCCCGTCGCTGTTGAGGGTCTGTCACCCCGGACCAGATGAGCGCTCCCACCACCTCCACCACCGACGCACTGCGCGAAGAAGTCGAGCGCCTCCGGCTGCTCCAGTCGATCAGCCTGGAGTTCGGTGCATCGCTCGACTTCGACGAGCTGCTCCCCCGCGTGTTCCACCGGGTGCTCGCGGCGCTCGGTGCCGAGGGTGGCTCGATCTGGATCGCCCACGGTGAGGTGCTGCGCTGCCGGATCGCGGTTGGCGGCCGGGGGCAGCAGCTCGTGGGCGCGGAGGTCCCGCTCGGCAGCGGATTCGTCGGCGACGTGGCCCAGCGCCAGCACACCAC
>DASUXW010000212.1:0-6433 GCA_036377715.1 Gemmatimonadales bacterium | reverse complement strand
GCACGGAAGGCACGAAAGTGACACGGAGAGCGGAGGGGTTCGGCGAGCGGAGCCAACACCAACAATTTGTTGTGGTCCGGGCCCGGGGGACCCTTCCGAACCCGAATCCCTCCGTCGCTGTTTCCGTGCCCTCCGTGTTTCCGTGGTGAACACGGCGAGCGAAGCCGGCCAGCAGCACTGAGCGTGGCCGAAGACGAGAGAACGATGACGGGGGCACCAATGCCGAATCCTGGATCGCCGCTGGACGACTGGCTCGCCGCGATCGCCGCCGCCACGCCCGAATACGCGGGAGGCTCGGCGGCGGCGGTGGCGGGAGCGCTCGGCGCGGCGCTGGTCGAGATGGTGGCGGGACTGACGGGGCGGCGGGAGAAGTACGCCGCGGTGCACGCGGAGGCGAGAGACGCCGTTGCACGCGCGGCCCGGCTCCGCGAGCGCCTCCCCGCTCTGGCGGTGCAGGACGCGGAAGCGTTCGCCGGGTTTACCGCGGCACTCTCGATGCCCAAAGCGACCGCGGACGAGCAGGCGTCCCGTCGGGCGGCCCAGGACCGGGCGCTGAGGGGGGGAACGGCGGTGCAGCTCGAGCTGCTCGACGCGCTGGTGGAGGTCGGCGAACTCGCCCTTGCCATGGCGGAGCGCGGCGTGGCCGGTGCCGCCGGCGACGCCGCTACCGGCGCCCTCCTGGCCGCCGCGGCGGGCCGGAGCGCGGGCTGGGCGGTGCGCAGCAACCTCGCGGGCGCGACGGATGCGGCGGCACGGAACGACGTCGCGCGGGCGAAGGACCTGTTGGAGCGGGTGGAGGCGGCGGAGCGCGGAGTGCTGGCGCTCCTGGAGGAACGGGCGGGGTGAGGCTCAGGCCGCGGTGAGGATCCGCGGTCCGTTCCCGGTGATGGCGACAGTGTGCTCGAAATGGGCCGAGAGGCTCCCGTCGGCCGTGACCACGGTCCACTTGTCGGCCAGGGTCTTCGTGGTCGGGTTGCCCATCGTGATCATCGGCTCGATCGCGAGCGTCATTCCCTCGAGCAGCCGCGGGCCGCGCTTGGGGCTGCCGTAGTTCGGGACCTGCGGCTCCTCATGGAACCGGGCGCCGATCCCGTGCCCCACCAGCTCGCGCACCACGCCGTATCCCGCTCCCTCCGCCACCTGCTGCACCGCGTGTCCGATGTCGCCCACGTGGTTCCCCACCCTGGCCTGCGCGATCCCGGCCGCCAGACACTCCTGCGTCACCTCGAGCAGCCGCTCGACCTCGGGCGCGATCCCGCCGACGCCGAGCGTGGTGGCCGAGTCGGCGTGCAGCCCCTCGAGCTGCACCCCCACGTCCACGCTCACGATGCTCCCCTCGTCGAGCATCCGCTTGTGCGACGGGATGCCGTGCACGATCTCCACGTCGATCGAGGTGCAGAGCGTCTTGGGGAAGCCGTAGAGGCCCTTGAACGAGGGAGTGGCGCCCTCGTGGCTCCGGATGAACTCCTCGGCGGCCCGGTCGAGGTCCTCGGTGCTGAGCCCTGGGCGCACGATGTCCCGCATGAGCGCGAGCGTCTCCGCGACGATCTTCCCCGCCCGGGCCATGATCTCGACTTCCCGGGGCGACTTGATGGTGATCATGCTACCGGCCAAGCGCCTTCCGCACGCGGCCGGCGATCTCCTCGATCGTGCCGACCGCGGGAATGCGGTGGACCCCGTCGCGCGCCTCGTACCAGGCCAGCACCGGCGCGGTCTGCTCGCGGTACGCCTCGAGCCGGGTGGCCACCGTGGCAGGATTGTCGTCGGTGCGGTGCTCGAGCTCGAGGCGCCGCCGGAGCCGTCCCAGGATCTCCGCGTCGGTCACGTCGAAGAACAGCACCGCGTCCATCCGGCGCCCCTTCTCGGCCAGCAGCCGCTCCATCCCTTCGGCCTGCGGGATGGTGCGCACCACCCCGTCGAAGATGACGCCGTTGGCGGCCTCGCGCTTGGCCAGCTCCTCGCGCACCACCCCGAGGATGATCTCGTCGCTGACGAGCTGACCCGCCTCCATCACCGCTTTGGCGCGGAGGCCGAGCGGCGTCCCGCGCTTCACCGCGTCGCGGAGCAGGTCGCCGGTGGCGAACTTGGGCAGCCCGAGCCGCTCCGCGAGGAGCGCGCCCTGGGTGCCTTTGCCCGCGCCGGGCGGGCCCATGAGGAGAATGTCCACTAATCAACCGATTCTTGAGGTGAACGGTGAACGGTGAACAGTGAACGGTGAACGGGACCAGCACACCGGGAGTCGCTCTGGTGTGCCGTTACCGTTCACCGTTCACCGTTCACCGTTCACCGCCTACATGTACCGCTGCTGCCGTCCCCTGAACTTCACCCGTCCGCTCTTCATGAATCCGTCGTACCGGCGCAGGGTGCGGTGCTGCTCGATCTGCGCGATGGTGTCGAGGAGCACGCCGACCACGATCAGGACCGACGTCCCGCCGTAGCCCTGGGTGGGGATGTTGAGCGCCTTGGAGACCAGGATCGGCAGCAGCGCTACGCCGGCCAGGAAGAGGCCGCCCGGGAAGGTGATCCGGGACAGCACGCCGTCGATGTAGTCGGCCGTGCTCGCGCCCGGCTTTACGCCGGGGATGAACCCGCCCTGCTTCTTCAGGTTCTCCGCCAGGTCCACCGAGTTGAAGATGATGGACGTGTAGAAGTAGCTGAACAGCAGGATCAGCACGGCGAAGGTGATGTCGTAGGGCAGATCGCCGGGCTGGAAGAAGCTCGCGACCTCGGTCAGCACCGGATTCTTGGTGAAGCTGGCGATGGTGCCGGGGACGATGATGATCGTCTGGGCGAAGATGATCGGCATCACGCCGGCGGTGATGAGCCGGATGGGGATGAAGGTCTTCTGCCCCTCGCGGATCCGGCCCCGGCCCATGACCTTGCGGGGGATCTGGATGGGGATCCGCCGCGCGGCGATCGTCATGGCCACGACCGCGGCTACGACCGCCACCAGGATGGCCAGGAACAGCACCACCTCGGGCCCGCTGACCACGCCGCTCCGCATGAACTGCACCAGCTGGACCGAGCCCGGCCACAGCCGCTCGAGGATGGAGAAGGTGATGAGCAGGCTCATCCCGTTCCCGATCCCGCGCTCGGTGATCTGCTCGCCGAGCCACATGACGAAGATGGCGCCCGTGGTGAGGGTCACCACCATGATGAGCCGCGAGGCGAGCCCCGGGTTCTGCACCGCGCCCGGAATGGACTCGGTGAAGAGTGCGAAGGTATAGGCCTGCGACAGCGAGATGAACACGGTGAGATACCGGGTCCACTGCGTGATCTTCTTCTTGCCCTCCTCGTCCTTCTGCATCTTGCCGACCGACGGCGCGACGCCGCCGGCCAGCTGGAAGATGATGGAGGCCGAGATGTAGGGCATGATCCCGAGCGCGAACACCGTGGCCCGGGACAGGCCGCCGCCCAGAGCGTCATACAGCCCGAAGAACCCGGCGGCGGCGGAGTTCCGGATGAAGTCGGCCAGCGCGGTGACGTTCACGCCCGGGGCGGCGATGTGGGCGCCGACCCGGTAGATGACGAGCGCGAGCAGGGTGAAGAGGAGCTTGCGCTTCAGCTCCTCGTCCATGGCCATGCCGGGGACGCGTGGTGCGGTCACTTACCCCTCGATGCTACCGCCGGCCGCCTCGATCTTGGCGCGCGCCGACGCGGACAGAGATACACCCCGGACGGTGTAGGCCCGGTCGGCGTCGCCGGTGCCGAGGAGCTTGACCGGAGCGTCGGGCTTCCCGACCAGCCCCGCCGAGTACAGCGTCTCGGGACTGACGTCGGTGCCGCCCAGCTTCTTCAGTTGACCCAGGTTGACCGGCTGGTTCTCCACCCGGAACGGGTTGGTGAACCCGCGCTTGGGCAGCCGCCGGTACATCGGCATCTGGCCGCCTTCGAACCCGGGGTTGGTACTGCCGCCGGTGCGGGCCTTGTGGCCCTTGTGGCCCTTCCCCGCCGTCTTGCCGAGCCCGGAACCCGGGCCGCGGCCGACCCGCTTGCGGGCCCGATGCGAGCCGGGGGCGGGGGCGAGATTGGAGAGGGTGATGGTCTTGTCTGTCATGCGGTGCTCCTAGGCGGTGAACGGTGAACAGTGAACGGTGAACGGGAACGGCACACCAGAACGCCTCCCGGTGTGCAGGTCCCGTTCACCGTTCACTGTTCACCGTTCACCGGAGTGACCTCCACGAGGTGTCGCACCTTGTAGATCATGCCCCTTGCCGACACCGTGTTCTTCACCTGCACCACCTGCTGATGATGGCGGAGGCCAAGAGCCCGAAGGGTGCGGCGCATCGTCTCCGGATGCCCGATCTCCGAGCGGATTTGCTTGATCGCGATGGTCCCGGCCTCCTGCTCGCCGGGCACCGTCGCGGCATGATACTCGGGGCCCTGACGCCCCACGGCGGGATTGCGGCCCATGTCAGCCCTCCTGCCGGGGCTTGTAGGCGATCTGATCCACCTCGACGCCCCGCTCGCGCGCCACCTGCCGGGCGCTCACCAGCCGGGTGAGCCCATTCATCGTGGCGCGCACCATGTTGTGCGCGTTCGAGCTGCCGAGGCTCTTGGTGAGAATGTCGGTGATTCCGGCGCACTCGAGCACCGCACGCACCGGCCCGCCGGCGATGACGCCGGTACCGGTCGCCGCGGGCTTGAGGAGCACTCGGCCCGCGCCGTGCTCGCCCACGACCTCGTGGGGGATGGTCGAACCGGTGCGCGGAAGCTCCACCATCGAGCGCTTGGCCGCATCCACGGCCTTCCGCACCGCCTCGCTCACCTCGTTCGCCTTGCCCGTCGCGACGCCGACGCGGGTCTTGCCGTCGCCCACCGCGACCAGCGCGTTGAACGAGAACCGGCGCCCGCCCTTCACTACCTTGGCCACGCGGTTGATGGCGATCACGTTCTCGACGTGGTCGCTCTGGTGCTCGCGGTCGCCGCGGTCTCGGCGGGGGCCGCGGCCCCGGTCGCCGCCACCCCGGCCCCCGCGGCCGCGCGGGCGATCACCACCCGGCCGGCTCGCGGGCGCTCCGTCGGCGGGACGGCCGCTGTCGGGGGCGCCGCCCTCGGGGGCGGTGCCGGTCGGGGTGCCTGTCGTCTCGTCTGCCATTTAGAACTCCAGTCCGCCTTCGCGCGCGCCGTCGGCGACGGCCTGCACGCGACCATGGTAACGATAGCCGGCGCGGTCGAACACCACCCGGGTGATCCCGGCGGCCTTGGCCCTCTCTGCCAGCAGCTTGCCCACGGCCTTGCCGCGGGCGACCTTGCCGTTCCCCTCGACCTGCACGCCTTCGCTGGTGTCGCCCAGGCCCATCAGGGTCACCCCGCGGTCGTCGTCCACCAGCTGAGCGTAGATGTGCTTGAGCGAGCGGAACACCACCAGCCGCGGGCGCTCCGCGGTCCCGGCCAGCTTCTGGCGGACCCGGAGGTGACGGCGATAGCGGAGCTGGCTCCGGCCCTTGGGCGCGTGAATGGTGCGCATCGGTTACTTGGCTCCCGTCTTGCCGGCCTTGCGGCGGACCTGCTCGCCCTGGTAGCGGACGCCCTTGCCCTTGTAGGGCTCGGGCGGACGCACCTGGCGCAGCTCGGCGGCCACCTGGCCCACCGCTTCCTTGTCGGCGCCCTCGATCTTCACGACGGTGTTGTTCTCCACCGTGATCTTGATCCCCTGGGGCGCCTCGTACTTGACCGGGTGCGAGAACCCGACCACCAGGTTCACGCCATAGGGCTTGGCCTCGGCCTTGTAGCCCACGCCCTGAATCTCGAGCGTCTTGCTGAATCCCTTCGAGACCCCGTCCACCATGTTCTGGACCAGGGTGCGGGTGAGCCCGTGCAGCGCCTTGTGGCGCGGCTCGTCGCTCGGCCGGCTCACGGTGAACGAGCCGTCGTTCATCGCGAGCTGCATCTCGGGATGGAGCCGGCGGCGGAGCTCGCCCTTCGGCCCCTTCACCGCCACCTCGTGCCCCTGGAGCGTCAGCGTGACGCCGGCGGGCACCGTGACCGGCTTCTTGCCGATTCGCGACATCGGACCTCCTACCACACCACGGCGAGGAGCTCGCCGCCCAGGTTTGCGCTCCGCGCGTCGCGATCGCTCATGAGCCCGCGCGGCGTCGAGACGATCGCCATGCCGAGGCCGTTCTTGACCCGGGGCAGCTCGCGGCACTTGACGTAGCGCCGGAGGCCGGGGGTCGAGACGCGGCGGAGCTCGCGGATCACGGGGAGCTCGTTGTGATACTTCAGGTACAGGCGCAGCACGCCGTGCGCGCCGTCGTCGAGCACCTTGTAGTCCGCGATGTAGTGGTTGTCGCGGAGCAGCCGGGCCACCTCGGTCTTCAGCTTGCTCACCGGCATGTCCACCCGCCGGTGGCCTGCCGAGCAGGCGTTCCGGATGCGGGTGAGCATGTCCGCGACGGGATCTGTCAGGCTCATTCCGTTCCCCTTACCA
>DASUXW010000211.1:0-5498 GCA_036377715.1 Gemmatimonadales bacterium | reverse complement strand
GATGCCGGGCTCGATCTCGACGAAGGCACCGAAGCTGGGGAGGTTGCGCACCTTGCCCTGGATGCGGGTGCCCACCGGATACTTGAGCGGGAGCACCATCCACGGGTCCTGCTCGGTCTGCTTCATGCCGAGGGAGATCTTCTCCTCGGCCTCGTCCACCTTGAGCACCACGGCTTCGATCGTTTCGCCGATGCTCACGATCTTGGACGGGTGGCGCACGTTGCGGGTCCAGCTCATCTCGGAGATGTGGACCAGCCCCTCGATCCCGGGCTCGATCTCGACGAAGGCGCCGTAGTTGGTGATCGAGACCACCTTGCCCTGCACCCGCGTGCCCACCGGGTATTTGGCGGCCACGTTCTGCCAGGGATACGACTGGAGCTGCTTCATGCCCAGGCTGATGCGCTCGCGCTGCCAGTCGATGTCGAGAATCTTGACCTCGACTTCCTTGCCGATGGCGACCATCTCGGTCGGGTGCGACACCCGGCCGTAGGACATGTCGGTGATGTGGAGCAGGCCGTCCACGCCCCCGAGGTCGATGAAGGCGCCGAAGTCGGTGATGTTCTTGACCACGCCTTTCCGCACCTGGCCGACCGCCAGCTCCTTCATCAGGTGCTCGCGCTTGTGGGCCCGCTCGTTCTCGAGGATGACCCGGCGGCTCACCACGATGTTCCGGCGACGCTTGTTGAGCTTGATGATCTTGAACTCGTAGGTTTGCCCGAGCAGCTCGTCGATGTTGGGCACCCGCCGGAGCGCGATCTGGCTTCCGGGGAGGAAGGCGTCCACGCCCATCAGGTTCACGACCACGCCGCCCTTGATCTTCTTGACCAGGGTACCTTCGACCGGCTGATCGCTCTCGTGCGCGACACGGATCTTCTCCCAGACCCGCATGAAGTCGGCCTTCTTCTTGGAGAGGACGACGGCCCCCTCCTGGTCTTCCAGGTGCTCCAGGAAGACCTCGACCTCGTCGCCTTCCTTCAGGGACTGGGGGTCCTTGAACTCATCGAGCGGGACCGAGCCCTCCGACTTGAAGCCGACGTCGAGAATGACGGCGTTGTCGGTGACGCGGAGGACCTTCGACTTGACGATCTCGCCCTCGACGATCTGCGCCATGGTGCCCTCGTACATCGAGAGCATCTGCTCGTAGTCTTCGTCGGAGTACGCTTCGTCGTAGAGGTCCTGCCGGACGCGGAGGCCCGTGGGCGAGGTGAGCTGGTGGGAAGAGGGTTGAAGTTGATCGAGCATGCGGTGCCGGCCATCCTTTGTACTACCGCGCCATGAGGGCCGCGGGAGAGAGTAAGCGCCTTGTCCGGCCGAAGTGCCGGGACAAGGGAACCCCATAGGATAATGCCGCCCCCGGGCCAAGGCAAGGCGGCGCAAGCGGTTGGATTGCGGGCCTACGAGGTCATAAAGCGCGGCCGGGCCAGGGCTACGATCGCCGCCACCTGATCGGGAAAGGCCAGCGCCGTGGTGTCGAGCCGGACGGCATCGTCGGCCACCCGGAGCGGGGCCACGGGACGGGTGGAATCGGCATGGTCGCGGGCGGCGAGCGCGGCCGTCTCCTGGGCCAGCCGGGCGGGCTCGGATGGGATACCCTGCTGGCTCAGCCGGCGCCGGGCCCGGGCCTCGGGCGTCGCGGTGAGGTACACCTTGAGATCGGCGTCGGGGAACACCACCGTCCCGATGTCCCGCCCATCCACGACCACGTCGCGGCCGGTACGGACCATGGCTCGGAGCCGCGAGTTGACCCACTCCCGCACCACCGGCACGGCGGACACTGCCGAGACATGGCGGGTGACCACGGGCCCGCGGATCTCCGCGTCCACCGGCTCACCCTCGAGGTAGGCCGCGAACCCCGCGCCGTCGGGCTGGAGCATGAGCCCGCGGTCCTCGGCCGTCCGAAGGATGGTTTCGGGGTCGAGAGCGGTGAGCGGGTCCTCGTCCTGGCGGCCGCGCCGGGCGGCCTCGCGCAACGCCACCAGCGTCACCCCGCGATAGAGCGCCCCCGAATCCAGGTGAGCGAAGCCAAGCGCCTCCGCCACGGCGCGGGCGGTGCTCGACTTCCCCGAGGCCGCGGGGCCGTCGATCGCGACGACGCCCCCCTTCACGATCGGGGGCGGCGCGCCACGCCGCGGAGCACCTCGGGAAAGCGCGGGAAGCTCACCGCGGCGCACGCCATGTCGTCCACCCGGATTCTGGCGCCCGCCACCGTGCCGAGCACCGCGAAGGCCATCGCCAGGCGGTGGTCGCCGGCGCTTCGGACCGGACCGCGCGGCGGCTCCTCGACGCCCTCCACGTGCAGGTCGTCGCCCACGACCTCGGCTCGGCCGCCGACCGACCGAAGGTTCTCGGCGATGAGACCCAGCCGGTCGCTCTCTTTGACCCGCAGCTCGCCGACCTGTCGGAACACCGTGGTCCCTTCGGCCCGGGACGCGAGCACCGCGAGGAGGGGAATCTCGTCGATCAGACCCGGGATCTCGTCCGCGTGCACCTCCGTGGCGCGGAGCCGCGCGGGACGCGCCACCAGATCGGCGACCGGCTCGCCGAAGCGCTCGCCCGCGTTCTCCATCGGCACCCGCGCGCCCATGCGCTCGAGCACCGCGAGGAAGCCGATCCGGGTCGGGTTCACGCCCACCTCCGCGATCCGAAGCTCGCCGCCTTCGGCCAGCGCCGCCGCTCCCACGAGAAACGCGGCCGAAGAGGGATCGCCGGGCACGTCGAACTGGAAGGGAGTGAGCGAACCGGTGGGGGCCAGGCGGATCCATCCGTCCGCATCGTCGTCCACCCGGTAGCCGAATGCGCGCAGCAGCCGTTCCGTGTGGTCGCGCGAGCGGCCGTGCGGCTCGCGGATCTCGACCTCGACCGCGCCCGCCGTCCCGGCCAGGAGCAGCGCGCTCTTCACCTGCGCACTCGAGACCGGCATCTCGTACCGGAGCGGCGTGAGCGGGCCGCCCCGCACGGTGAGCGGGAGCCCGTCGCCGGCGTCCTCGGTGAAGCGTGCGCCCATCTGCGAGAGCGGTCCGGTGACGCGGCGCATGGGTCGCCGGCGGAGCGACGCGTCCCCGGTCAGCGTGGCGGCGAACCGGTGACCGGCCAGCAACCCGAGCAGGAGCCGGGCGCTGGTTCCGGAATTTCCGCAGTTCAGTGTCTCCTCGGGACGGCGCAGCCGCCCGCGGCCCTCGACCGTCACCACGCTGCCCGGCCGGAGCGGCGACACGCTCGCGCCGAGCTGGCGCAGGACCCGCGCGGTGCTGCGGGCGTCCAGCGAGGTTAGCGCGCCGCCGATCCGGCTCGCGCCGCGCGCCATCCCGGCCAGGAGGAGCGCCCGGTGCGTAATGCTCTTGTCGCCCGGCACCCGGGCGGTCCCGCCCACGATCATCGGTCCAACCCTTCCCGGAACTGCTGCGCGGCGGCGAGGTAGCGCCGGAGCCCGTCGGCGTCGCCCGCCGCCAGCAGGCGCCGCAGCTCGGCGAGCCCCGCCTCAGCGGAGGTCAGCGCCTCGGTCACCGCCGCGCGATTGTAGAGGAGAATGTCGAGCCACATCTCGGGGCTGCTGGCCGCGAGGCGGGTGGTGTCGCGGGCGCCGGCGCCGAAGCTCACCCCTCCGAGCCCCCGGTCGGCCAGGACCTTGGCGAGCGCGGACGCGACCGCCTGCGGCAGGTGGCTGGTCCAGGCGAGCTGGCGATCGTGCGCCTCCGCGCCGATGAGCACCGGCTGCGCGTCGAGCGTCCGCTGCCAGAAGCCCATCACCGCGCGCGCCGCGCGATCGCCCCCAGGGGCGCCGGTCTCGCACACGTACACCACGCAGCCCCGGAGGCGATCGGGCCGGGCCGCCGCGAACCCCGACGCGTGCGTGCCGGCGAGCGGGTGTCCGCCCGCGAACCGATCGCCCAGGTGCGCCGCGGCGGCCCGCTCGAGCACGGGCGCCTTCACGCTGCAGACGTCGGTCAGGACCGCGTCCGGCTCGAGCGACGGGTGCAGCGTGCCGATCAGCTCGATGGTAACGCGCGCGGGGACCGCCAGCACGACGAAGTCGGCACCTCGCAGCGCGCGCGGTGCGCTGTCGGCCAGCTCGGTGACGGCCCCCGCGCGAAGCGCATCCACCCCGTCCGCACGCGACGGCGAGAATCCCACCACGCGCGGCACTCCCGCCAGGCGTGCCTGCCAGGCCAGCGAGCCGCCGATGGCGCCGAGGCCGATCACCGCCAGCGACGAGGGCCGCACGATCAGGTTCCATTCGCGAGAGTATCGGGGTGCCCGGGCGACCGGGCCGAGAACGGCTCGCATTGTACCGCGAGGCGGGCCGATTCTCAACGCTCGGCCGGGACAACAGCCGGTCGGGCAACCACTTGCCTCTCGCTTTGGTGCCCCCCCCGCCGCCGCGTTCGGCGCGCCAGGGCCGTTCACTGGCGTAGATCTTGCCGCCCCGAGGGCGACCTCTCCGAGATCATGAGCCAAGACACCAGCCCCGTCCCCAGCGCTCCAGAGCTCGCCGGAAAGAAGGCACTGCTCGACGCTTTCGACACGGTGCTCAAGACCCAGGCAGCCGAGCGCGAAGCCGAGCGGGCGGCGGCCGCCGCACTACGCAACCGCGGCGCGTCGCGGCTGCTCATGGTGCTCTGCACCACGATCGTGGTATTCCTGGCGGTCTACCTCTACGTCGAGCGACCGGAGTGGGTGTTCCCCGCCCCGCCGCCCCCCGAATCGCAGGCCGTCCGCGAGGCGAGTCTCCGAATCATGATGGCCAACGCCGCCCAGCACCTCGACCGCTTCCGCCACCAGACCGGCCGGTGGCCCGCGTCACTCGAGGAGGCCGGCGCGCACGGACCGGGCGTGTTCTACGAGCGCACCGCGACCGGGTACCGCCTGCAGGGGCAGAGCGGCCCGGTGCGTCTGCGGCTCGATTCCTCCGAGCCGCTCGCCCGATTCGTCGGCAACAGCTTCGACATCATTTCGCGGAGACCGAAGTGAAGGCCCGCCGCCGCCGCTCGGGGTTCACGCTGATCGAGCTGCTCACGGTCATGATCGTGCTGGGCCTGCTCGCGGGGATGGCGCTCCTGCGCTACATCGATCTCCGGCACCGGGCGCGCGCAGCGGAGGCCGCGGCCGACCTCCAGGCGGTGCGGCTCGCGGCCTATGGTGCGTGGTACGAGACCGGCGCCTGGCCCGGGGAAGTGGGACCCGGCATCGTACCCCCGGGTCTGGTGCAGTATCTGCCGGCCAACTTCCGCTTCGACAAGCCCGAGTACACGCTCGACTGGGAGAACTTCGTCCCGCCGGACGGCGGTCCGAGCGGGGGGATGCAGCTCGGCGTGGTGGTCACGGCGTCGGACCCCCGGCTGCAGAACGCCCTGGCCCAGACTCTCGGCAACAAGGGGCCGTTCGTGAACGTCGGCGGCACCCTGACCTTCATCATCGTGGGGGCCGACGGGAAGAGTTGAGTCCCTACCGCCGCGCAAGCAGCACCAGCGAGTGCGGCGCCAGCATCACCGCCGTCCCGA
>DASUXW010000210.1:0-21580 GCA_036377715.1 Gemmatimonadales bacterium | reverse complement strand
AGGTACAACTTCGGGCGCAGTGGAAGCCAAGGGAAGGGACATCTCGGCTCGGTCCCCCGTTCGGGCCGCATGAGGACTGCCATCCGGCCGGGGTTGGCCTCCCGGGCTTCCGGGCGGACCAGGCGTGCATGAGAATGCACTCGGCAGGACGGGCAGGGGCTGGCGCTGTCGCAAACGCGCCCTAGCGTGTCGCACATGGGGCCTTACGCTCTGACACGGGCGGCGGACAAATTTGGTATACGGGCAGACCGCATGAATTAGGCTGCAATGCTGCGGCTGCGGGCAGGGCGTGTTATGCTGCGAGCTTCGCAGTCTAATTCGTGGGGGGGCTGGCTTAGACTGCAGAGAATGCAGGGTTTCCGGGTTATTGAGGGGTGGGGTTTGCAGGTCCATATGGTAGTTAGGCTTGCGGCACGGAGGCACGATGCCACGCGGACTGGTCTTCACGACGCTGCTAGCTCTTGGTCTCGGATGCGGCGGGAGCGAGCCCTCGGAGGACACGGCCCGCTGCGGTCCGACGGGCGAGTTCGGAAACACCGGTTGTGGTGAGGTGGCGGGCCTGGTGACCGACGCGGGTGGGAGCGCCGCAAGCGGGGCCCTCGTCACCGTTCAAAGGGCGGTGGACCCCGCACGCGAGATCGTGTTGGTGTCCGGCCCCGTGCCGTCGAGCACCGCGGGCGCGTACCAGGTTCGCGCGATCCGCATGGCCGGCGCGGTCCCGACCACGGGGCCGGACACCGTCACGGTCTGGGTACGTGCGGTCTTGCCACCTCCGCCTGGATCACCGGACGGGACGCGCGGCGCGAGCGACAGCGTCCAAGCCACGCTGGAGATCCGGCCGGTGGGGGCTACTCCTGTTGTGGTCCAGGCTGCGGCGATCGTTTTGCCACCCTTCTGAGCGGGCCGAAGCCTAACCCGCAAATGCAGCCGACAAACGCGGGCGGGCCAGAGTTCTGGTGAAAGAGTCGCTCCCAGCGGCGACAAAGGACCATCCGTTCTCTCGAGTCGTTTGCAGCTGATTTGCTATCCGTTAGGCACGCCGCGCACCGCCCCGTGTGGCCGCGGCCCTGGCATGGCGTCTCCCGTGTGGTTCCCAGGGGGAATACGTATGCGTCATACTCCTCTGCTCCTAGCCCTTGCGGCGCTTCTAACTGGCTGCGCCTCCCGCGCCGACCGCGTCTTCGTGGCTCCAGGCCGCCTGGTTACTGGGAGCTCCGGAGCCCAGCCTGGCTCCGCCATCAAGCAGGTTCGCGCCAAGCAACAACCGACCGAGGCCGTCGGGGACGACGGCTCGCTCTGCCGACTTACGCCCGAGCGTTTCGCCACAGTCCGCGTGGGGGATTGGCTCGGTTGCGAGTGGACGATTGCCACCCACAGTACCGCGACCATCTCGCGGGTGAACAGTCCAAGACATAGGTAACACTTAAGTCGCAGGACATGGGTGACAGTGGTTAATAGGGCCGGCGGTGGGTCCGACCCAAGGCGTCCTCCACCTGCATCGTCCGTTCGTGCAGGCGGCCGAGGCGCAGGGGGCCGAAGTAGCGATCCCACTCCCCGTCGTCGATCTCGGTGAGGCCGACGACCTCCTCCCCCAGCGTCTGACTGACATTGACCCACTGTTTGTGCCAGCGGATGCCGCCATTCCGACTCACCCGGCGTACTTCATAATGGCCAGGGTACTCGAGCGGCGGGAGGTGACGCGGATAGGGCCGTGACGAGGGCGTGTAGCAGCTGGCCGGCGTCGCGTCCATGAGCGACTCATGCGGGCGCACCGTGTTGTATTCCGTGCGCCAGCGGTCGAAGCGTCGTTGCTGGGCGCGGGCGGTGCGCTCGGGCGGCCGGGTGCACTCGCGCTTGAGGGTGCGGTGCATGCGCTCGTGGCGGGCATTCTCCTGGGGCGAGGCCGGGGTCATCAGATCGGGCAGGATCCCGAGTCGGATCCACCAGACCGGGAGCCGTGAGAGGCGGCCGAGCGCCTGGGTGGCAAACGGGACTCCGTTATCCGAGCGGATCCGCACCGGGAGCCCGTAGGTGCCGAAGAGCCGCTCGAAGATCGGCCGCGCCTCGGCGAGCTGCGTGCTGGCGAGCCCCTGACAGGCGAGCAGCATCCGGCTATAGCCATCGGCAATCGTCAGGGGATAGCAGTACGCGCCCGACCCCAGCTTGAACTGCCCCTTGTAGTCTGCCGTCCAGACCGCATTGGGCGCGTCCATCGCCGCGTGGGGTGGGCCGGCGGGCCCAGGCCGGCGCCCCCGCCGTCGGGCGGTGACGAGGCCGAGTCGGTCGAAGTGCCGGGCGACGGTGCAGCGCGCGGGCCACGGCGCCGCGGGCCATTGCCGCTGGACGAGGCGGAGCAGCTTGCGCGGCCCCCAGAAAGGATGATGCTGGTGCGCGTCGAGCAAGCGGGCGAGCAGGACGGGCTCGAGGACCGCGGGCGAGCGGTGGGGCCGGCGCGACTGATCCGCCAGGCCGGGGGCCCCTTCGGCGCGATAGCGAGCCAGGAACTTATAGCCGGTCTTCCGACTGATTCCGTACGCGGCACAGAGCTCGACGACCGGCACGCGCCGGCGTAAGGCATCCTGAACGAACTGGTGGCGCAGCTCCACGGTGATCACCTCCGGCCAGGGCATCGTCGCCTCCTTGAGGAAGCCGAAACCTGGCGATAGTGTCACCCATGTCCTGCGACTTAAGTGTTACCCATGTGTTGAGACTGTACCCCCGGCGCCGCCTAACCCGCAAATGCAGCCGACAGGCCGGGGTGGGCCGGGGCTCCTGGCGGGCGCGGACCTCCTCGTGGCCAAACAGTGGAAGCGTTCATTGGTGCGGGCGGGAAGCTGATCGCCTGCAGCTGATTTGCATTCCGTTATGCCGCAGCCATACAGATCGCGCTTGCGCCACCACGCACCGACTTACAGCTTTTAGCTATGACTAACCCCCATCTCGATGAGCTGCTCCGGCTCCCGCCGGCGGAGCGCCTCGAAGCGATCGGCGAGCTCTGGGACAGCCTCGAGGGCCAAGCCGAACTCTTCCCGCTCACCGACGAAGAACGGGCGGAGCTCGATCGGCGCATCGCCGAAGACGAGGCCGATCCGCGCCCCGGGGTGACCTGGGCAGAGCTCCGCCACCGACTGGAAAGCGGGCAGGACGGCTGATCCCGGTCATCCGGCCCGCCGCCGCGCGCGACATCGCCGAGGCGGATGCCTGGTATCGCACACGCAATCCCGATGTGGCCGTCGCGTTTCGCGACACGCTGGCCGCGAATCTGGCCCGCATCGAACACAGCCCGACCGCGTTTCCGGTGGTCCAGCGCGACGTACGTCGGTGCTTGTTGGGCCGCTTTCCCTACGCGCTGTACTTTCGCCTGCTGCCGAACGAACTCCGGGTGATCGCCTGTACGCACCTGCGCCGGCACGCCCGACGCTGGCAGCGACGGCGCTGAGCCGATCGCGCGGGGCTGCGGTCTAACCCGCAAATGCAGCCGACGACCGCGGGCGGGCCGGGGCTCCGCTGCCCGAGTCGCTCCTCGTGGCGACAAAGGACCATAAGTTCTCTCAGGTCGTTTGCAGTTGGTTTGCTTTTCGTTAGGCCGAACAGGGGGGTTGCCCCGACGGCCAGGTGAATCCCTCCCGATGGCTGCATGCGCGGGCGTAGCCTACTCTCCAATTCAGGATCGGTGCTCTCCTGCTATCAGCCGAGGCCGGGGGATCTGGCAAGGGCACGGAGCCGGTTTACACGAATGGTTCACCCGAACCCCACCAACCCTCGGCGGCGGTGAATCACGCGTAGATGCATACCCCCGGGACAGCGGGCAAACCCGGCTGGGAATCAGAGTCCGCGGGACGAACCGGGATTGGAGACCAAGGCTTTGGTTAGTCAACGTGACCTCCTGACCTTGGGACCTCGGGCTGCAGTGGCTCAGATTTGGACCGAGGCCCGCACAACGGGACTCGATATTAGAGGCATCCCGTTAGTGGCGAGAAGCGAACTGTGCTGGAGGAGAAAGTTCGATCGACCGTGGGGGCTTGACGTTTGCTTGAGCCTCGCCGGGTAGCCTGCTGGCGTACGCTGAGCTGCGATGGAAGCGTTGGGCAGGCCACCTCAGGGAGGACAGCATGAACCGCACCGCCACTTGCGGGTTGCTTGCAGCTGCTATCACCATCTGCGGTTGCGACGATTCCGGTCCTACTGGCCCCGATTTCGAGCGCCCCCTTGCACCGGGCGAGTACCAGGCGCTGGTTACCGGAGACGTAGAGCGCAGCATCGAGGGCACAGGAGCCTCGTATGTCGAGCTTGGAACTGCGCCATTTATCGGCTTCGACCGAGCAACCCTCAATATGATGGGGAACGCCGAGGCACTTAATGGTGCAGATTTCAATCTGTGCTCGCCTGCCGAACCGGCAACCTTGAGGTTCGATGCCACGACCCAGTTCACGGGTTGCCCGTCAGATCCTGCTCGCGTAACCGGTGGCTTCATCGTCCAGCTCGGGGCACCGAACGAGGATGAACTCGACTGTTACGGGAATGGCTATGGAGACAAGGACTTTGAGGGAGTGCTGACCATCACCGCCGTCACGGGCGATGAGATCCAAGGAGAGACCCAGGGCAGCGGGATCTGCAGCCGTCATCCACACAGCGAGATCGAACCAATGCTTTCAGTTACCGTCACCGTTCGAGTACGCTTTCGGGCTGTCAGACAAGCCACCTGATGAAGCGTTACGGGGTGACACAGGAACACTCGACCTCCGTGTCGCGGCACCACAAGCGCTTGCAGCAGGCAGCCGCGCGGTATTTGTGCGCCGGGCGCGCCGCGGCTGGGCATCAACGTCTCAGCTGATGGGTAACACGTGTCATCACCTGATGGGTAACAGGTGGCGTTCGCGTTCGATCCGACCTCGGCGGTCGTGGATGCGATAGTCTCGTTCATCGAACCATCCCGAGTGGATGGGGCCGAAGAACACATTCCATTATCCCGGAGGTCAGCGGCTCGAGGCCGACGGGCAGCGCGGCAAGAATGTGGGAGACGTTCACCCATCGCTTGTTCCACGGAATGCCGCCGTTGGTCGAGACGCGCCGGATCTCGAAATGCTCCGGGTCACCCATGAACTGATCCCGTACCCCCTCGTGCCGCCTAACCGTGCAGGCAGCCGACAGGCTGCGGTGGGCCGGCACTCCGTTCGGGCACAGGGGCTCCTCGTGGCCAGGCAGCCGAGGCGAAGGTTTGTGCGGCGGCATTCAACATGGATCTGCCCAATCTCGAGCTCAGTGACGGCGCGGCCTTCTGGATTATGGGTTTGCTGCCATCCGGCCACCGGTGGCGCAGCTCCACGGTGATCACCTCCGGCCAGGGCATCGTCACCTCCTCGAGGAAGCCGAAACCTGGCGATAGTGTCACCCATGTCCTGCGACTTAAGGTTACCCATGTGTTGAGACTGTACCCAGGCACTACCTAACCCGCGCATGCAGCCGACAGGCCGGCGCAGGCCGAAGCTCCCTTCAGGCGCCACCTCCATCAGGCCGAACAAAGGAAGCCCTAGGTTTGTGCGGGCGGTGAGATGAAGGCCTGCAGCTATGCGCAAGTCGTTAGCCGGCGGCGAATTCTAGGCGAGCTTCGCTACGTGGTCGCGCACCCAGTCCGCGAGTTGGGATTCCGTAAGCTGGCCCGCCGCCGCGGCGAGCATGGTGCTCACCACATCTTCCTGGGTGGCTTCGAGCTCGGAGCCATTCAAACCGAGGAAGATCGCCACCGCGAGGAACGCCGTGCGCTTGTTTCCATCCCGATAGGGGTGGCTGGTTACCAGGCCCCAACCGTACGCGGCGGCTAAGGTCGCGAGGTCGCTCTGCGGTTCATAATGGTGGCGCTGCTGCGGGCGCGCGAGCACGGCCTCCAGGGTATTCTCCTCGCGGACCCCCGGCAGGCCGCCGTGCTCCCGCAGCTGATCGAGATGCACGGCGTCCAACACGAGGCGGCTGACCCAGAGTGGCTCGGCTGGAGGCGGCCGTCGAGGCACGCGGGCCGCCTATTCGGCGAGCTTGCGGAGCGCCGCGCGGTACTTCTTCGCTGCGCGGGCGGCCACCTCCAGGGCGCGCTCGGTCGTGGGGTCGTAGGGCGTGAGCAGGATGCCGCGATCGGTTTCGACCGCGAGCACACGATCGCCGGCGGCGAGGCGGAGCCGCTCGGCCATGTCCTTGGGCAGGGTAGCGCCGATGGAACCACCCACTTGTCGGAGCGTCAGTTCGCGCACCATAGGGCCTCGGTAGCACGGGAATGCTACAAAGTAGCACAGCGGTGCTACTGACGCAAGCCCGGGCCGCCGTCCAACCCGCAAACAGGTCGTTTGCAGCTGATTCGCGTGCCGTTGGGAGGACTCAAGCGGGGAGAGCGAACTCGAGGAATGAGCTCGCTCTCCTTTGACAGATCAGTCCCTAAAAGTAGTAGTCCCGATGGACCCCGTCGTAGCTACCGCTGCCAAGGCAGCAGCGCTTAAAACCGGCGTCCGGAGCCGCAGGGGCATAGATCGTTGCGGCCGAGCTTCTCGATCAGCTCCTTGTCGCCGTGCACCAGGCGGTAGCCGCGCTTGACGCGAGTTTCGGACGGATAGCCCTTCCACCGCTTGCTGGTGCGCTCAAAAGCAGTGGAGTTCGTCGAGTGGGTGGCGGGCCTTTGCCATACGAACCTCCAGGTTCGGGACGACCCGTCGGGAACTGGCGGGCGGCACAAGGTACTGCCAAGCGGTAGGAAAGGGAACGTGCCAACAGGTGCACGCGCGGGGGCCGCCGCCGAGCTCGGGTTCGGACCATTCCAGGACCAGGGCGACGGCCGCCCCTTGGCTGTGGCGGGAGCCGGCACATCACGCCACCGTTGCCCATTCGCGGGCTGAGCCTGCTGCTCAGACCCTTGCTGATGGGTCTGCTGATGGACCGCTATGGTGCGTGGCGGCAGAGACGCGGGGAGCATCGGACGACCGGCCGCGGATCCACGTCCCCGCTACTGTCCCGAGCTCCCACCCAGGGCGACGAGCAGCTCGTCCAGCTGATCGAACTGCTCGACCATTGCCTCGGCGGCTCCGGTGCCGGCAGCGTCGAGCGCTTCCTTCGAAGGATAGCGCTCACGCAGGACCACCAGCGTCTTGCCGCCCTTTTCCTCGAACGTCACCGTGGTGACGGACCCTCCCTCGCCACCTTCGTCATTGGTCCATGCGAGGCGCGAATACGGCTGCACCTCGACATACGTGCCGAAGAACGCGGCAGGCTCGGGGCCGCCGACGTCGAATTCCAATCGGTACTTGCCTCCGACACGAGCATCCATCTCGCAGGACAGCAGGGTCATTCCCAGCGACTTGGGCACCCACCACCGCTTGAACAGCTCGGCCCTGGTAAAGGCCTCGAACACGATGCGCGCCGGGCCGTTGATGGTCCGCGTGACCACCACCTCGCGGTCCGAGGTCCGTTCCACCGTGGTCCGGCTCTTCGCGGCGCCGTGGTCACTTTCGATGCTTGCGTTCATCGTTCGCCTCCTTCCGTGTGAGTTCCTCGACAACCTTGTCCAACTCGTCGAAACGTTCGTCCCAGCGCCGACGGTACCTCTCGAGCCACGCCGCCTCCTCCTCCAATCGGCGCGGACCCAGCCGGCACGTCCGCACGCGCCCGGTCTTTTTCGTGGTGACGAGCCCCGCCTGCTCCAGAACGCCGACGTGCTTCTTCATGCCCGTGAGCGTCATGCGGAACTTCTCGGCAAGGTCGGTGATCGAAGCGTCGGCTCGTCCGAGTTGCTCCAGCACACCCCGCCGCGTGGGGTCCGCGAGCGCGGCGAACGATGTATCAAGCCGAGGCGTCGTATACTGAACCATGTGGTTCAGTTTAACGCGAACACTCCCGGCAGGCAAGGGGTCCCGTGCGGCGCTGCTGCCCCCGCGGTCAGTGCCCAACCGGCCCCGCCCGTCGGTGGCGTAAGTCGTTGATTGCGGTACTTTAGGATTTGCCAGCCGCGGCACGAAGATCATCGCAGCGTGAGGTTCTCAATGGATGATCGCCTCGAACGCAACAAGCGAACGGTGACGTCCTTCTACGACCTCATGTTCAACCGGTCGCGACCCGCGGAAGCGATGGAGCGCTATGCCGGTGCCACCTACATTCAGCACAACCCGATGGTGGCGGATGGCAAAGCGGCCTTCATCGGGTACTTCGAGAGGATGGCGCGTGAGTACCCGGGTAAGCACGTCGAGTTCAAGCGGGTAATCGCGGAGGGCGACTACGTGGTCCTGCACTGCTACCAGCACTGGCCTGGGGATCGTGACTGGGCCGGGATCGACATCTTCCGTCTGGATGCGCACGGCAAGGTGATCGAGCACTGGGACGTGCTGCAGCCCATTCCGGGCACCTCCGCCAACGACAACAGCATGTTCTGAGCGTGCGCCGGTGCGGGTCGCAGAGATCGCCGCCGTGCCGGCGTTTGCCGGACCGGCCATTGAACGCCGAGAGCATCGGAGGCCAGCATGCGCCACTGGATCTTCTTCTCCTGCGCGATCCTGCTCGTGGGCTGCGGAAAAGGCCACGTTCAAACGACAAGAGATACGACGGCGATGACTCCCGCGGCCCCCGAGAGCCGAGCCGGGATTTCGCTCGCCGATATTGCCGGGAAATGGAGCCTGCGCACGACGGATGCGGCCGGAGGAAACGTCGTAGAATCCGAGCTCACCGCTACGGCAGACACTTCCGGCTGGACGTTGGTCAGGCCGGACCGAACGACCGTCCCCGTGCGAGTCGTTGCGGTCGAAGGTGACAGCGTCATCACGGAAGCCGGTCCGTACGCGAGCGCCCTGCGAAAGGGCGTGCAGATCCGGGCGCGCATGGTTTTCCGGCTCCAGGAAGGCAAGTTGACGGGCACCACGGAGGCACGATACCAGCTGCCCGGCGGCGACTCGGTGGCGCAGCGCCCCCTGGAGGGCACGCGCGAGCCGTGAGGACGCGCCGGCTCACGCGGATCTCGACCCTCCCGAGGCTCGTGTCGATTCTGCCCGGTCTCGTTCGACGTAGGAGTGAGGCCGCGAACCGCGCGGCAACCGGCACGAACCGATTCCAGGAGAGCACAATGCGCTTCATCGTCATGGCCATGGCAACGAAGGAATCGGAGGCGGCCCCTCCGCCGAAGCCGGAGGCGTTCGCCGCGATGCAGGAGTACAACGAGGCGGCCGTGAAGGCCGGCGTCCTCCTCGCCGCCGAGGGGCTCACCGCGACCTCGAAGGGTGCGCGAGTGAAGTTCGACGGCGACGAGCGCATCGTCATCGATGGCCCCTTCGCCGAGTCGAAGGAAGTCATCGCCGGCTTCTCGATCATCCAGGTGAAGTCGCTGGAAGAAGCGATCGAGTGGGTCAAGCGCGCACCAAACGTGTCTCCCAACGGCAAGGCCGAGGTCGAGATCCGCAAGCTGATGGACATCGAGGACTTCGGTGAAGAGTTCACGCCGAACGAGGAAATCGCCAAGGTGAAGTACTAGAACGTGGGAGCGGCCGAGCTTCGGGTGAACCCGACCGCCCGCTCGCTTGCCGTGCTCCTGCTCGCGGCGGCCGGTCCGGCCGCCGCGCAGACCAGCGCGTTCACGCCCACCCACGCCGACAGCGTCCGCGGCTCGGACAATCCCAGGCGCGCGTGGTGGGACGTGACCTTCTACGACCTCCACGTGCGTATGGACCCGGCCGACAGCAGCGTCGCCGGCTGGAATGGCATCACCTACCGGGTCGTGCGACCCGGGCGGACCATGCAGCTCGACCTGCAGGCGCCGCTGGTGCTCGACAGCGTGGTGCAGGGAGGCAAGCGGCTCGAGGCGCGCCGCGACGGCAACGCCTGGCTCGTCACCGTCCCCGGCCGGCCGCGAGCAGGGGACACCGGAGCTTTGACCGCGTACTACCACGGCCAGCCGGGCCGCGGGCGGCCGAAGCACGAGAGCGGCATCGTCTGGGCGCAGGACAGCCTCGGCGCGCCCTGGTTCGCGACCTCGGACGAGCTGCCCGGCGCCAGCGTCTGGTGGCCGCTCAAGGATTATCTCGGCGACGAGCCCGACAGCCAGCGCATCGCGCTCACGGTGCCCGACTCGCTCGTCGGGGTCGCGAACGGGCGTCTCCGCGGGACGACGCGCCACCCCGACGGCACGGCCACCTACGAGTGGTTCGTCACCCAGCCGATCAACACCTACGGCGTCGCCGCGAACGTGGGGCGCTATGCGCACTTCGCCGATACTCTGCAGGGAGAAGGCGGGCGCCTCTCGCTCGACTTCTGGCCGCTCGCCGCCCACCTCGACACCGCGCGCGTGCAGTGGGCCCAGGCCAAACCGATGCTGGCCTGCTTCGAGCACTGGTTCGGCCCGTACCCGTGGTACGCCGACGGGTACAAGCTGATCGAGACACCGTACCTGGGGATGGAGCACCAGAGCGGGATTGCCTACGGCAACAAGTTCCTGCCCGGCTATCTCGGCCGCGATCTCTCCGGCACCGGGATCGGACTCGGCTGGGACTACATCGTGATCCACGAGAGCGCCCACGAGTGGTTCGGCAACAGCATCTCAACCCGGGAGCCGGGCGATCTCTGGGTCCACGAGTCGTTCGCGACCTACGCGGAGGGGCTGTACACCGAGTGCCGGCTCGGCCCCACCGCCGGCGCCGCCTACCTCATCGGCCTTCGCCGCGGCATCGAGAACACCGGACCGATCGTCGGACCGCGCGGCGTCGCCGGGTGGTACAACGGCGACATGTATTTCAAGGGCGCCAACGTCCTGCACACGATCCGGCAACTGGTGGATGACGACGCCAGGTGGCGCGCGATCCTGCGCGGCCTGAACCGCGAGTTTCGCCATCGGACGGTCACGGGCGCCGAGATCGAGGAGTACATGAGCCGCGCATCGGGGCTGGACCTGCGGCGGGTCTTCGCCCAGTACCTCACGACCACCAGGGTGCCTGAGCTCGAGTACCGGATCGAGAACGGCACGCTTTCGTACCGATGGGCGGGCGTGGTGTCAGGGTTCGCCATGCCGGTGCGGGTTCAGATCCCGGGCCTGGGGCAGCGATGGCTGCGGGTGACGGATGGGTGGCAGCGACTGGCGGTGCCGTCGCCCCGGGGCGCCGGCCTGGTGGTGGACGAGAACTTTTACGTCACGGCGCGCAACCTGGCTCAATAGCCGAGCGAGAGTACCAGGCTCCCGGTCGGCAGGATCTTCCGCCACTGGCTGATGAGCCGCTGGTACGCCGCTCCCACCGGCCGCACCTTCCGGTCGAGGTCGCACAATCCGAGCGGGTCCACGCGTCCGTTGTCTTCCCTGAGTGCCGTGTCCCAGTCCACCTGATCGGTCAGGCTGTACCAGGTGAACCCCACGATCGGCACCCCGTCTTCCTTGAGCCGCACCATGTTGGCCCACTCCTTCCGGAGCCAGTCCACCGCACCGGGCTCGCGGTAGTTGGTCTCGGTGTGCATCACCGGCAGCCGGTAGCGCTGGAAGTACTCGCGCGTGATGATGTAGTAGCCGAAGATCTCGCCCGAGTCCGTGACCGTATCGTCGGCGTGCACGATGTGCTCGTTGGTGACGTAGTAGTCCGTCCCCATCACGCAGTGCGCCTTCACGTAGTGCTGCGCGAACCAGTGGTACTCGTCGCGCGTCATCCCGTGATCGAGCAGGTACTCGTACATCGTGACCGAGATCGGGTAGCCATAGGTGAGGTCGAGCGAGAGAAACCGCTTGTCGTTGTAGAAGCCGGCCAGCCGCTCACACCCGGGGTCCTCCGCGTGGAAGTACTGCGATGCCTCGCTCTGGATGAAGGTGGCGTCGGGCCGCACGTCGATGATGGCCTTCATCGCGAGCACGTTGGCCTGGCAGAGGTGCTTGAGCGCCGTGACGAACGGCCGGTCGCCCGTGAGCCGCTCGTTCCACCAGCCGTACTGGGCGGAAAAAGTGGCGGCGACGAAGATCTCATTCACCGGCGTGAAGAACTCGACCCAGGGAAACCGCTCGGCGAAGGCGCGGGCGTACTCGGCGAACAGCGTCGGCCAGTCGGGGTTCTGGAAGCCTCCCACCCAGTCGGGCACGCCGAAGTGGCACAGGTCGGCGATCGGCGTGATGCCGAGCCGCTTCAGCTCGCCGAAGGTCTCGTCGGCGAAGCTCCAGTCGTAGCGGCCCGGGCCCAGATGGGTCGAATAGTAGGGCGGTCCGTAGCGCAGGTAGTCGATCCCGAGCTGCTTGACGAGCCCGAAGTCCTCGCGCCAGTGCTGGTAGTGGCCGCACTTGGCCATCTCGTCCACCCGCTCGATCCTGCCGTCGGGAAGCTGAATGGTGGGATAGCTGTTCTCGATCCCGGTCGCGAAGAGGAAGTCACGCATGGCGCGGGCTCCAGAGGGAGCGCCAGCCGCCGCCGAAGCGCGCGGTGCGGCGGCCGGCGACCCAGGGCGTCGCCAGGAGCACCACCCCCGCCGCGAGCCCGCTCACCCGCGCGGCGGCGGGCGCGCCCAGCACCCAGGGCGACACGATGGCCCAGAGCCCGAGCGGCACGGTGGCCCAGCGCACGGAGCGCGTCACCTGGGACATCGCGACGATCGAGAGGCTCGCCGCGATCGGCCCGACGATGAGATCGCTGATCCGTGCGGCGCCGGCGTAGCCGAGCACGGAGGGCGCGGCCATGAGCCAGAGGCCGGCGAGGGCGGCGGCCACGCGGGCCCACATCAGTCGGTCCCCTTCCAGAACGCGCGCCAGACCGATCGTCCCGCCCGCCGCTCCCGCAGGAGCACCTGCAGGCTCGCGAGCAGCTCGTCCATGGCGGGGCCGATCATCAGCACCGAAATGAAAGCCGATAAGAGGCAGAGCGTACACCAGGCGTGGAACAGCACCGGCTGGAGGATCACGAGCAGCAGGCTTACCGCGCCGAGCGGGCCGACGGCGATCCCGAACACCACCACGATCCAGGGCATCGTGCGCCACCGCT
Organism: Gemmatimonadales bacterium; assembly: GCA_036377715.1. Classification (GTDB taxonomy): domain Bacteria; phylum Gemmatimonadota; class Gemmatimonadetes; order Gemmatimonadales; family GWC2-71-9; genus CAVVWJ01. Next base: position 8,621 of record DASUXW010000210.1, on the reverse strand, counting down.
CGCGGCCGCCGATCGCGCCGCTCACCGCGTCGACCAGGTAGCCGGCGGCGCCGAGTGCCGCGTCGGGCACGGGCAGCAGGCGGGAGATGCCGGAGTGGAGGATGGTCTCGCTCCCGCGGCCGAAGAACGGCTCCCACGCGCGCGCGATGCCGCCGAGCTGAACCAGCGCGAGATAGCCGGCGACGGCGAAGCCCGCGACCGCGAGGCCGATGAGCGGCAGCCGCTCCGACCAGGTGGAGGGGTTGTAGCTCCAACCCGGGGGCGTCATCGCTCGCCCGCGATCAGCTCGCCGAGCGTGGCCTGGAAGGGCGTGAGCAGCTCAAAGCCGTCTTCGGTGACCGCCACCATGTCGCAGTGCCGGATCCCGCCGGCGTCCTCGAGATACACGGCGGGCTCCACGTTGCACACCATCCCGGGCACGAGCACGTCGGGCGAGCCGGGCCGGAGCCGTGGCTGGGCGGTATGGTCGATCGCGGCGAAGCCGACGCCGTGTCCGGTGGAGTGCTTGAACGCATCGCCGAGACCGCGGGAGGCGAGCGCGTCGCGGGCGGCGCGATCCACCTCCCGGGCCTCGACGCCGGGACCGATCACCGCGAGCGCCGCCGCCCGGGCCGCGAGCACCGCGTCGTGCAGCTCGCGCACCCGACCGGAGGGCGGGCTCAGCGAGAACGTCCGGGTGATGTCGGTCCAGTAGCCGTCCACGTAGGAGTTGCAGTGGACCAGGAGCAGGTCGCCTTGCGCGACGACCCTCGCCGTGGAGCGCGCGTGGCTGCCGTAGGCGCGCGCCGAATTGGGGCCGGACATGCAGAAGACGAACCCGTCCGCTCGCCGCACGCCGGGCGCGGCGACGCCGCGGGACGCGAGCGTGCCCCGAAACCCCTCGGCGATCTCCGCCTCGGTCATGCCCGTGCGGATCCGCGACCTCCCCTGGGCGAATGCCTCGCCCGCCACGCGGCAGGCGAGGCGCACGCGGTCGAGCTCGGCGGCGGTGAGCACCGCCCGCAGCCGCGCCAGCGGAGCCTCCGCGGACACGAACGTTGCCGACGGGAGCGCCCAGCGGAGCCCCTCGTGCAGGCTCTCGCCGTACACGTTGAACGCGACGTAGGGGGCGGGCTCGAACACCGGCCCCATCTCGATGCCGATCGTGCCGGAGCCCAGCTCGAGCTCGCGGACGCACTGCGCGAGCGGCCCCCGAAGCAGGCCGAGGACGTCGCGCGGGTCGGAGAGCGAGCCGGCGCCGAGGGAGTGGAGCTCGTCCGCCCAGCCTGCCCGGGCCAGGTCGCGCTCGTCTTCCGGCGCGACGACGCCGACGCGTCCGGCCCGGTTCACCATCGCGACCGCGGTACCGACCACGGGCCAGTAGCCCGAGAGCAGCAGCACGTTGGCGGGCAGCGCGCAGACCAGCGCCTCGACGCCGGCCTCCTGCACCGCCCGCCGCAGCAGCGCGACGCGCTCGTTGGCGGGGCTCATGGCTCGGTCGACCCCGCGACGAGCCCGGCGTGCGGCTGGACCGGGTGGGCGCGGGGCAACGCGGCGGGGGAGCGCTGCAGGCGAGCGGCCCCATGTCCGAGCTGCCATTCGCCCCAGACGAGCGCCGCCCCCGCGACCAGAGCGATTCCCGCCAGGTCCAGCCAGTGCACGCCGATCCCGCCCGGATGGAGCTGCGGCAGCACCAGCCAGTACACGTCCAGGTAGTGCATCACCAGCAGCCAGCCGCCGAGCACCGCCAGCGCGCCGGGCCACCGCTTCACGCCCCGGAGCAGCAGCAGCAGGAACGGCAGCGCGAACTGTCCCACGAGCACCACCAGCGCGAGCCAGCCCCAGCTCCCGGCGATCCGCGGGACGTACCAGGCCACCTCCTGCGGCACGTCGGCGATCCAGATGATGAAGAACTGCGAAAACGCGATGTACGCCCAGAACACCACGAAGGTGAGCATCAGGTTGCCGAGCTTCTGATAGTCGTCGAGCGCCGCCCATGGGAGCGCGACGGCCAGCAGGGCGAGCGCGGCCAGGAAGCCGCCGGCGAAGACGTACACGCCATAGATGGTGGAGAACCATCGGGGGGCGAGCGACATGAGCCAGTCGAACGCGGCGAAGCTGAGCGCGAATGCCACCGCCGGGAGCGCGCCCGCGCTGAGCGCGCGCGTTCTCCCGTCCGGTCGGGCGCCGGGCTCGGCGGCGCGGGCCGGCGACCAGCGGCGGAGCAGCAGGCCCACAGCGATCCAGACGGCGAAGTAGACGGCGGCGCGCACGAGGAAGAACGCCGGGTCCAGCCAGGCGCTCCGGTCGCCGGTGCCGAGCGTCGCCCAGGGGTACACGCTCGGAAGCCCGACCGCGACCGGGAGGAACAGCACCGCGAACAGCGGCCCGGAGGCGGCGACGGTTTCCGCGAACGGCCGGAACGGCGCGAACCATCGTGCCCCGGTGATGTTGCACGTCATCACCAGGATCAGCGCGCCGACGGCGATGCTCCACGCCGCGGCGTACGCCGCGAGATACGAGAGCAGCGCCTGGCGGGCGTCCACCAGGAGCCCGATCACGAACAGCACCAGCCCCGCGGCCGCGAGGAGGAGCCAGCGCCGGTTCATGGCAGCGCGCCCTTCGGCCGGGCGGCACGCACCGAGTCTTCGGCACGGATCAGCGCCCCGCGAACCGAGTCCGCGCGCTCATCGGCGGCGGCGGCCGGCGTGCGTTGCAGCCGGCGCAGCCACGCGATCACCGCCCACCGCTCACGGTCGGTGAGCTGCGCCGCATACGGCGGCATCCGCCCGAAGCCGTTCACGATCACCGTATAGATGAGCTGGTCGGGCAGGGCCGCCATGACCGGGGTCCGGAGCGACGGCGGCCGGCGCTCGGTCATGTTCGCGGCGACCACGCTCCCGCCGTACCCGCCCACGCCGTGGCAGGCGCCGCAGAAGATGCGGAACTTCGAGCGGCCAAGCGCGAGCAGCTCGGGCGTCTCGGCGGGCGCCGACGGCTGGAGCACGTCCTCCCGAGCCACGGTGCCGGCGGGCGGGGTCTGCATCACCTTTCCATCCTTGAAGAACGCGCTGCTCTCGTACATGTCGTAGCGCGGCTGCCGCTTCATGCGCTGGAGCGCGGCGCTCCACCCGGGCTCCACGCTGCCGCAGCCGGCGAGGAGCAGGCCCGCGAGCACAGCCGCGACCGCCCTCACTGTTCCTCCGGCAGCGGGACGACTCGGAGCGGGTGCGTGGCATCCAGCAGGCGCCGGATGCGCCTGGGCTCGAACCTGTCGTCGCGCGCGTCCACCCCGACCCAGTACCGGTCCACCGACGAGCGCTCGAAGCCGTCGATCTCGAACACCGGCGCCCAGAGCTCCGGCAGCCGGAGCGCCAGCAGCACCCCGAAGAACGCCACCAGCGCCGCGCCGAGCACCGTGGCCTCGAAGGTGGCGGGGATGAAGGCCGGCGCCGCGTGCACCGGACGGCCGCCGACGTTCTGGGGATAGGCCCACACGTCGGCGTACCACTGGATCCCGTAGCCCAGAATGGCGCCGAGCAACCCACCGCCGAAGATGAACCGCGGCAGCCGCGAGCGGCCGAGCGCGAGCCGGTCCTCGGCCTGCCCGATCGGATAGGGCGTGTACGTCTCGAGCCGCCGGTAGCCCTCGCGCCGGAGCATGCCGAGGGCGTCGAGCAGCTCCTCGGGGTTCGCGAACTCCGCCAGCACGCCCGACTTCACGGCGCCGCCACCGCGGCGGCCGCGGCCGCCGCCTCGTGCCGGTCCGCCTTGATCTCGCTGATCGCCACCATCGGCACGAAGCGGAGGAACAGGAAGAAGAGGAGGAAGAAGAAGGAGACGCTCCCGAACAGGATGCTCCAGTCCACCCACGTCGGCGAGTAGAAGTGCCAGCTCGACGGCAGGAAGTCACGGTTGAGCGAGCTCACGATGATGACGAACCGTTCAGCCCACATCCCGGCGAGGATGAGCAGCGAGGCCGCGAACAGCACCGGCGGGCTCGCCCGGAGCCGCCGCCACCAGAAGAGCTGCGGGACGAGGCAGTTGGCGGCGAGCATGGCCCAGAAGACCCAGGCGTAGGGGCCGAGCGGCCGCGCCACGAGGTAGGTGTAGCGCTCGTAGGCGTTGCCGCTGTACCACGCCATGAACGTCTCGACCACGTAGGCGTAGATCAGCATCCAGGCCATCGCCAGCAGCAGCTTGGCCATGTTGTCGAGGTGACGCTGGGTGACGATGTCCTGCAGCCCGAACACGCGTCGGATCGGCACCAGGAGGATGAGCACCATCGCGAAGCCCGAGTAGATGGCGCCGACGACGAAGTAGGGCGGGAAGATCGTCGAGTGCCAGCCCGGGAGCTGGCTGATGGCGAAATCGAGGCTCACGATACTGTGCACCGAGATGACCAGCGGTGCCGCCAGCCCCGCAAGGATCAGATAGGCGGCCTGGTACTGGTGCCACTGCCGCCCTGCCCCGCGCCAACCTAGCGCGAACACGCCGTAGATGCGGCGGCGGGTGCGGCCCGGCGCGCGGTCCCGCGCCGCGGCCAGGTCGGGAACGAGGCCGAGATACCAGAAGAGCAGCGAGACCGTGAAGTAGGTGGCCACCGCGGCCGCATCCCACGGGAGCGCGCTCTTGAACTGTGGCCACACGCCCATCCGCGTGGGGTACGGGAGCAGCCAGTAGAAGAACCACGGCCGCCCGAGATGGAGCAGCGGAAACATCCCCGCGTTGATGAGGGCGAAGAGCGTCATCGCCTCGGCGACACGATTGATGGACGAGCGCCAGCGCTGGTGGAACAGCAGCAGAAACGCCGAGATGAACGTGCCCGCGTGCCCGATGCCGATCCACCAGACGAAGTTGATGATGGCGTAGGCCCACGCGACGGGGATGTTGTTCCCCCACACCCCGATCCCGGTGGCCACGGTGTACGCGACGGAGCCACCCAGCACCAGCGTGCCCGCGCCGGAGACCGCGAACAGCACCCACCACACCCGCGACGGCGTCCAGGCGGGCGCGAGCAGCCGGTCGGTGAGGCCGCCCGCTGGGCTATGCACCGCCGTCGCCACGAGGCATCTCCGGGTTGGGGTTGGTGAGCGCCGCGAGATACTGCACCCGCGGCTCGGTGCCGAGCTCGTGGAGCGCGGAGTACCGCCGCGGCTCGGCGCGGCGGCGGACCACCTCGGAATCGGGATCGCCGAGCGAGCCGAACGTGATCGCGCGGGTGGGACAGGCCTGCTGGCACGCCGTCATGACCGGGCCGGTGCGTGGGGCGCCCTCGATCGCGGCTGCGATCTGGGCCTCGCGGATGCGCTGCACGCAGAAGGTGCACTTCTCCATCACCCCGCGCGCGCGCACGGTCACGTCCGGGTTCTTGGCCATCCGCTCGGTCTCGGCGACCTCCGCGTTGTAGTCGAACCAGTTGAACCGGCGCACCTTGTAGGGGCAGTTGTTGGAGCAGAACCGGGTCCCGACGCACCGGTTGTAGACCATCTCGTTGATCCCGTCGGGGCTGTGCAGCGTGGCGGCGACCGGGCAGACGTATTCGCAGGGCGCCTTCTCGCAGTGCTGGCACAGCATCGGCTGCATGAGCACGGCGGGATCGTCCGCGCTACCCTCGAAGTAGCGGTCGATACGGAGCCAGTGCATCTCGCGGCCGTCGAGCACGCCCTCCTTCCCCACGACCGGAATGTTGTTCTCCGCCTGACAGGCGACCACGCAGGCGCTGCAGCCGGAGCAGGTGGCGAGGTCGATCACCATCGCCCACTGGTCGCCCGGGGGATACGTCGGCTCGTAGAGCGAGAGGACGCGGCCGCGCTGCTCGCGGGCGAATTCCGGGTCGCGGCGGTACTCGTCGAGCGTGGCCCGGAGCGCGACCGGACGGCCGTCGAGGCGCCAGTGGCCCTGGGTGGTGGCGAGCTGCTCGTGCACCGGACCGCCGGCTCCGCGCACGACGCTCGCCGTCACGCCGGCAACGAACGGCGGCGCGTCCGCGGCGAGCAGCGGATACGCACTTGTGCCGACCCCGGCGGCCGTGCGCTCGTCCCCCTTCCCTCGTCCATACCCCAAACGCACGGTGATGGAGCCGTCGCCGTGGCCGGGCAGCACGAACGCGGGGAGCCGGATCGTGCCGTTGCGCGCGGAGAGCTCCACCACGTCGCCCGCGGAGATGCCCAGCCGTGCCGCCGCACCGGGACCGAGCAGCGCGGCGTTGCCCCAGGTGAGCTTGGTGAGCGGGTCGGGAAGCTCCTGCAGCCAGACGTTGTTGGCGAATCGGCCGTCGTAGACGCTCGGATCGCGCTCCAGCACCAGCTCGAGATCGGACGTTGCCGGTGCGACGGGCTCCGCGAGCCCGGAGGCGACCGCGTCCCAGCGCCATGCGGGGGTGACCACCGGTGCAGCCGTGTTCGCCACGACGCCCCGCTGCAATGCCTCGTCCCAGGCGCCCTCAAAGTCGCCGCTCAGGCGGCCGCGCCAGACGCCCTGCAGCAGGTCGTGCGCGGCGGCCGCCGGCTGGCCGGCCAGCGCGGCGAGCACCTCGGCCTCGGTTCGCCCTCCGTAGAGCGGGGCCAGGAGCGGCTGCACCAGCGAGGCGGTCCCGTCGCAGGCGCGTCCGTCGGCCCATGACTCGAGATAGTGAAGCGCCGGCACGAAGGCGCGGCAGGCGTGGGCGGTCTCGTTGCGGTAGAGCCCGAGATAGACGGTGGCGGGGACGCGCCCGATGGCCTCCGTGAGCTGGAGATCGGGCGGCGCCGTGTACACCGGGTTCCCGTCGAGCACGACCAGCGTGCGCACGCCGCCGGCGAGCATCGACTCGGCGAGTGGCGCGAGCCCGAGGCCCGGCGCTCCCGCCTCGAGCAGCGGCGGCTCGATGTAGCGAACGGTCCGTCCCACGTTGCCCAGCGCGTCGTTGAGGAGCTGCGCGACGAGGTGCACCCGCGCCGGCTGCCGCTCGCCGGCCACGACGACCGACCGGCCGGCGTGCGCCGCGAGGTCGCGCGCCACCGCCTGGGCCACCACGTCATGTGGGCCGGCGGACCGATCGCGATGCATCCTGGCGCGGAGCTCCTCGGGCATTCCCGTGACGGTGCGGCTCCCGAGCAGGGCGGCGAGAACCGCCTCCGCCACCACGCCCACGTCGGATGCGCGCACCCGAAGCCGGTGGTCGGCCATGGCACCGGTCACGCTCAACCCCGGCTCCGCGGCGTAGAGCCGGTTCATCGAGTCCGACGGGCTCGACACCCGCCGCCGCTCGGCGAAGTCGCGGGCGTATCGCAGGGTGAACGATCCGCCGGCCAGAAAGTCGGCGTCGAGCGAGAGCACCACGTCGGCAGCGCGGAAGTCGTACACTGGCTCGAGCGGGCGTCCGAAGGCGGTGACCGCACCCCGGTCTGCCTCGCGGGAAGACAGGGGACTGTAGAAGTGGATCTGCGCGTCCGGATACCGCTCGCGCACCCGCGCGAGCATCTCCGCCACGAGCGGCGAAGCGGTCGGCTCGAGCAGCAGCGCCAGCCCCGCCCCGCGCGCACCGACCGCCGGGGCCAACCGCCCGGGCGCGAGCAGCGCGGCGACGTCGTTCCAGGCGGCGGCGCGACCGTCGAGCTGCGCCGAGCGCGCGCGATCGGGATCGTAGAGCTGGAGCAGCGACGCCTGCTCGTACACGCCGGCGGCGCCCAGGCTCGCGGGGTGGTCAGGGTTGCCTTCGATCTTTGTCGGCCGCCCGACGTGGCTCTCGACCAGGAGGCCGATGGCGTACCCGCCGAGCGTGAACGAGGTGGCGTAGTGGCGCGCGCGCTCGGGCGCGGCCTCGCGCGGCGAATGGACATAGGGGAGAATCTTCTCCCGGGGCCGCTCGAAGCAGCCGCCCACGCCCGCGAGCGCCACGCACGCGCCCAGCAGCCGCACGAAATTCCGGCGCGACATCCCGCCGAGCTCGGCGGCACCGGCCGGAAACTCCCGGGCGAGCTGGTCGCGGAACTCGGGGGTATCGAGCAGCTCGTCGAGATCCCGCCACCAGTGCCGGCCGTCGTTCGCCACGTCGCCTCCTACCGATGGCATGCGCTGCAGTTGGTGAGCCGCGCCACGTGATACCTGTTGGCGAGCTCGGCGCCAAGCACCGCCTGCGGGCGCGCGGGGCGCCATCCCATCGTGGTCACCTGCTCCACCGGCCTGAGGTACCGCTCCGGATGCCGGTGACATTCGAGGCACCAGCCCATCGTGAGCGGCTGCGCCTGCTCGACGCGTTGCATCTGGTCCACCCGTCCGTGACAGGTCTCGCAGCCGACGCCCTTGTTCACGTGGATGGCGTGGTTGAAGAACACGTAGTCGGGGAGGCCGTTGACCCGCTGCCAGGGAATCGGCGTACCGGTCGCCAGGCTCCGGCGCACTGGCGCGAAGTCCGGCCCGTCGCGCCACACCTGGCTGTGGCACGGGAGGCACACGGACGTGGCCGGGATGCCGGCGCCGGCCGAGCGCTCGACCGAGCTGTGGCAGTAGCGGCAGTCGATCTCGAGGCCTTTGGCGTGGATCCGATGATCGAAGGCGATCGGCTGCGCCGGCGTGGTGTGCTGCCCGGTGATCGCGGGTGTGCGCACCCAGGCCATGAGCGCGAGCGGCACCAGGATGATGGCGGCCGCCGCGGCGGC
>DASUXW010000209.1:0-17768 GCA_036377715.1 Gemmatimonadales bacterium | reverse complement strand
ACTGCGCGCCGAGGTCCGGCTGCCGGGCACGGGACGCGTCGTCGCCGTGGGTCCCGATGCCGCACTGGCCGCCGAACCGTCACGCGCGGGCGAGCGGCTAATCCGTTTCCCGCTGCCCACATTCCGTTCGCCGAGTGCCCCCAAGGAGTGATCCGATGAAGCTGGTCCCGAGCCTGTGTGCGCTGGCCGTGGTGGCCGCGGCCTGCAACCGAGCCGAGAGCCAGGGCGGTCTCACGCTCGAACAGAAGCTGCCGGGCACGTTTGCCCAGGTGAGCAACGTGGTCGAGCTGGGCGACGGCCGCGTCGCCTTCGCCGATACGCGCGCCAAGCTGTTCTTCACCGCCGACCTCAGGACCGGCAAAGTGGACACCCTGGGCACCCGGGTGGACTCGCTGGTGCCCAACGCTCCGCCCGAGCAGTACAAGTTCCCCGGCTGGGTGGCCCACCTGGGCGCCGACACCCTCGCGCTGGTGGATTTCAGCGGGATCCGGACCACGCTCTGGAGCGAAGCCGGCAAGCCCCTCGGTGTACTGCCGATCGCGCAGGTGGCCGGCAAGACGCCGGTGTTGGTGTACGACACGGTGGGCTACGGCTACAAGGTGGACTACCAGGCCGTGATCGGCGGGAGCGAGCCGGGCTCGACGGTCCGGCCGGACAGCATCCCCGTGCTCCGGATCGCGCTCAAGACCGGCGAGGTGGACACCGTCGCGAACCTGACCTCGCCGGAGTATGGCGACGCGGTGTTCGGCGAGCAGACCCAGCAGGCCGCGAAGATCTTCGCGCCGAACGACTTCTTCGGCGTCCTCCCGAACGGCACGGCGTGGCTCGCGCGGGGCCATGAGAATCGGGTGGACTGGCGCGCGCCCGACGGTACCTGGAGCCTCGGGCAGCCGCACGAGTACACGCCGATTCCCGTCACGCAGGACGACCGCAACCGCGTCCTCGCGCAGGTGCGGGAGCACGGCAAGGCGTTCGGGATGCCGCAGAACCTCTCCATCCAGTATCCGTTCGCCGATACCAAGGCACCATTCGATTTCGCCCTCGGCCGCCCCACAGGCGAAGTCTGGCTCGAGCGCCCCCGCGCCGACGAAGACGCCGCGCACACCTACGACATCTTCAACCGCCAAGGCGCCTGGCAGCGCGCCGTCGAGTTCCCCAAGGGCGCCAGCCTGGCCGGCTTCGGAAAGAACGGCGCGATCTACGCGTCGCTGAAGGAGGGGGATGATGGGAGGACGGTGGGGAGGTTTCAACTGCGGTGAACAGTGAACGGTGAAAGGTGAACGGGACCAGCACACCGGGAGTGGTCTGGTGTGCCGTTACTGTTCACCGTTCACCGTTCACCGTTCACCGTTCACCGTTCACCGCTCACCGCGGTTCAGTCCAGCATCGGCGGCTCATCGCCCGGCGGCACGTTCGGCCCCTGACGATCGCTGCGGCGCCGGTCGCGGCGGCGGCCCTCCTCGTACCATCGGCGGGTGATTTCGCCGGCCAGGTCGCGGTTGCCCAGGCCGAAGGCCAGACCCACTGCCAGCGCCACGGCGCCCAGCGTGAGGGTGAAGGCGGCGGTGACGATCTCCTCTGCCACACCCACCTGCTGCAGCGCCATGAAGATGGCGATGACCACGACGGCGCCCTTGGCGATCTTGGCGACGGTGGGAACACCCGAGACCGCGCCCGCGGAGGCCAGGATGAGCCCGCGCACGAACTCGCCCAGGATCATGCCGAGGATGACGATCACGATCCCGGCGATCAGGGTCGGGATGAAGGCGAGCATCGTCCCGAACATCCGGTTGATGCTCTCGAGCCCGAGTGCCGTGCTCGCGAGCAGGATCACCACCAGCATGACCAGCCAGAAGATCAGCTTGGCCAGCGCGCGGACCGGATCGAGCCGCGAGCCGGTGCGCACCACCACCTCGTCCAGTCCGCCTGCGGCGGCCACCTTGTTGAAATCGAGCCGCTTGAGCGTGTCGTCGGCCCAGCGCTGGATCTGACGCGCGAGGAAGTAGCCGGTCAGCAGGATGACGGCGGCCCCGAGCAGGGCGGGCGCCACCGCGCCGATCTGCTCGGCGCCTGCCTGCAGGCGATCCCAGAGTTCGTTCACGTCGCCACCTCGATGACGAGTTTCCCCACCTGCTCGCCCCGGTCCAGCCGCTCGAACGCCCGGGCCGCGTCGGCGAGCGGGACCACCCGGTCCACCACGGGCCAGAGACGCCCCTGATGCGCGAGCCTCACGATCTCGGCGTACTCGTCGCGGCTGCCGAGGGTCGAGCCGAGCAGGGACCACTGATGCCAGAAGAGCCGGCGCAGGTCGAGCGAGACCATCGGACCGGTTGTGGCGCCGCACACCACGAGCCGGCCGCCGCGACGCAGGGCGCGCAGCGATTCCGGCCAGCGCGCCTCCCCGATACTGTCCACCACGACGTCGGCGCCGCGCCCGGCGGTAAGCCGGCGAACCTCGGCCACGACGTCGGTGGCGGCGTGGTTGATCGTCTCGTCCGCACCGAGCCGGCGCGCCACGTCGAGCTTGGCATCGGAGCCGCTGGTCACGAGCGCGCGCCCGCCCAGCAGCTTGGTCACCTGCAGCGCGGCCATGGCCACGCCACCGCCGATGCCCCAGATGAGCGCCGTCTCCCCCGCCCGGAGCGCGGCGCGCGTGCTGAGCATGTGCCAGGCGGTCAGGGTCGCCAGCGAGAACGCGGCGGCCTCGGGCCACGGCATGTCCGGCGGAACCGCCGCCAGGTTGGCGGCGGGCACGACCACGTATTCGGCTACGGTGCCGGAGCGGTGCTCACCGAGGACCCGGATGGTGGTACAGAGCGAGTCTTCGCCCTCGCGGCAGGCCGGGCACTGCCCGCAGGAGATCGCGGGGTTGATCATCACCCGCTCCCCCGGCCGGACGGTGCGGACCGCAGCACCGACCGACTCGACCACGCCCGCGCCGTCGGACCCCACGATGTGCGGCAGGATGGGCGTGATGCCGGGAAGCCCATGGGCCACGAAGAGGTCGAGCCGGTTGAGCGCCGCCGCGTGCACCCGGACGCGCACGTCGTCCGCCGCCTCCAGCTCGGGCATGGGGCAGCCCACGACCGCGAGGTGCTTGAGCCCGCCGATGGCCTCGAGCGCGAGGGCTTTCACCGGAGGGCGGCGCTCAGAACGACGGGCTCAGCACCTGCTCGCCGGGGCGGAGCGGCACCACCAGCGGTTTGCTCCCCGATGCGAGCGGCTGGATGAGGAGCGAAAGCCTGGCGTTCTTCTTCCCGGGTGAGGCCAGCTTGCCGGCCACGTAGGCGATCCGGCCCCCCTCGCGCGAGACGTCGAGGGCGATGACCGGGTCGTCGATCTTGAGCAGCGGCATCGCCGTGCCGGCGCCGCTCGGGACCCGCATCAGCCGCGCGCTGCCGCCCTTGTCCACCACGAAGATCAGCTCGCCGCTCGGGAGATAGCGTGGGCTCACCTCGCGGTCGGAGCTCCGGGTGACTCGGCGCGCCTCGCCGCCCGCAGCGTCCATCTCGTACACCTCGGGCCTGCCGTCGCGAGTGGATACGAACGCGATGCGCCGCCCATCCGGCGAGACCACCGGCGACTGATTGCCGCCTTCGGAGTCGGTAAGCCGTGCCGCGCCGGAGCCGTTCGCCCCGATGCTCATGAGCTGGGGCATGCCGCCGGGCTGGGCGGCGACGTAGACGATCCGCGATCCATCCGGCGTCCAGGCGGGCTCGCCCTCGGCGCCGGGGTCGTGGGTGAGCCGGCGGAGGTTCGCACCGTCGGCGTCCATCACGAACAGATCGAAGCTCCCGCCCCGGCTGGAGCTGAAAGCGATGCGGGTGCGGTCGGGCGAGCGGACCGCCTGCACGTTCACCTTCCCGTCGGCGAGGACCGGGAGGAGGGAATCGGCGCCGTCGGTCCGCAACTGGTACAACCCGAAGGTGCCGCCCCGGTCGGAGGCGACGAGCAGGTCGGCCGTCACGTACACGTCCGCGGTGGCCCGCGTACCCCACGGGGCCGTGGCGGTCACCACCGCGTGCCCGGGCGCCACGCCACGCACCACTGCGCCACCCACCGAGGCCACCTCCGGATGGTCGCTGCTCCAGACCAGTCCTTCCGCCGGCCCGAGGCTCGCCGCGCTGTCGGCGGTGAGGCTGGCCCGGAGCGTCAGGTACTCCCCGGGCTTGAGGGCGAGCCGGTTGCGGTCGAGCGCCAGCAGCCCGGGTACCACCTGAATGTGCCAGACGACGGGCTCGAAGCCGCGGAGCCGGGCGGTGAGCGTCGTGGTACCGGTGTCACGGGCGCTGAGCGTACCGGTCGAGGTGTCGAACTCGGCGTGCATCGTATCGCCGACCTCCCAGGTCACCCTCGCTTCGGGGATCGGCGTCGAGTCCGCCGCCAGCGCCGCGGCGCTGAACTGCCGCGTGCCGCGAAGCGGAATCTGGATGGGCTCGGCCAGCGGCTTGGGGGTGACGACCAGGGTCTGCGGCAGCCGATGGACCCTGAGAGGGATGCGCCGCTCCTGCCCGAACCCCGAGGCGATGATCTCGGTCCGCCCCGGACCTCTGGCCTCGACGATCCCGCCAGGCCCGACCACCGCCACGGCGGTATCGGCCGAGCGCCACTCCAGCCCGGCGGAGATCTCGCGGTTGTTCTGGGATGGCACCCGCACGTGGAGCGTCTCGGCGTCCTGAGGCCCCAGGACCTCGGCGCCACGCTCGAGCGCGATGTCGGCCGGTTCGACATCGATCGGGACCGTGGCCATGAGCCCATCGGCGGCCGTGGCCTGCACGATCGTCTTGCCCGGAGCGACACCGGTCACGACGCCGGTGCTGTCCACCGTCGCGATCTCGGGCTTGAGAGACTTCCAGGCGACCTGCCCCAGCTCGGGCGGGGCGCCGCTGTCGCTCAGCGCCTGGGGGGTGAGCTGGATGGGCTCGCCCGGGAGCAGAACGGCGCTGGCGGGGCTCAGGGTGAGCAGAGCCCCGGCAGCGTCGCCGCCCTGGCCGCCGGATGCGCCGGTGATGAGGACGGCGACCGACGCCCGCCGCCCCTGGATCCGCGCCTCGATCTTGGCAAGTCCGGCCGCCACTCCTTCGACCGCCCCTTCCGGTGAGACCCGGGCGATCGACGTGTCCGAGCTTCGGAACGCGAACTTCGCGGAGGCGATGAGGTTACCCTTGCGGTCGTAGGCCGCGGCGAAAATCGGCTGCCGCTGGCCGACCGTGAGCGTCATGGTCTCGGGGGTCACCTGCACCTCGCTGGCGGACTGCGCCGCCAGCGGCGGGGCGAGCCAGACCAGCGTCGCCAGCACGAACAGGGGCCGCACCGCGGGCTGCGGCGCCTTGGGGTGCGCTTCGGTTCGAAGAGCTGTCACCGGCAGTTTTGTCCAGAGAGAGGGGGCGCGCGCGTAGTCTTGCACAAGCCTCGAAGATGTGCAAGTTATATCTGAACCGAGGTCTTCACCCGTGATCGGAGGGAGCGACATGGCCGAGCTTCATTATATGGAGATGGGCTGGTCCGGATCGGGCTGGATGGACCCCCTCCCGATCGAATACCCGCCGGGTCCCGCGCCTGCACCGACCCCCACGACCTCGCCGGCCGAGCCACCCGCACCCAGCACCGCCCGGGAGGAGCCCGCCCGGCGGGAGCGCGCCCCGGCTACGAGCCGCAAATCCTCCGGCGCCGGACGGAAGGCCGCTCCGAAGAAATCCACCCGGAAGTCGGCCACGTCGGCAAAATCGTCCGGAAAATCCGCCCGGAAGTCCAAGAAAGGCGCCACCAAGAAGGCCGCGCGGAAAGGGGCCTCCCGGAAGAGCACGCGCAAGGCTGCGCCGAAGAAGTCGGCGCGCAAGAGCACAAGTCGCAAGAGCACCGGTCGGAAGGGCGCGTCGCGGAAGAGCGCCAGCCGCAAGAGCGCCGGCCGCAAGAGCGCCGGCCGCAAGAGCACCAGCCGCAAGAGCACCAGCCGGAAGGGCGGACGGAGCCGCGGTCGGCGCTGAGCGCCCGATTAACCCGCCGGCTTGGTCCGCGCCAGGGCGGCGGCGCAGTTGATCAGCGCGATGTGGGTGAAGGCCTGGGGGAAGTTGCCGAGGAACTCGCCGGTCACCGGATCGATCTCCTCGGAGTAGAGTCCCACGTGGTTGGCGTGGCGCAGCATCCGGCGGAACACCCGTTCGGCCCGCTCCCGCTCGCCGATCATCGTGAGCGCCTGGGCCAGCCAGAACGTACAGATCGAGAACGCCCCCTCCTCCCCTTCCAGCCCGTCGGGGTGCCGGTAGCGATACACCAGCTCCCCGTCGGCGCTGGTGAGGCCCCGGGCGATGGCGTTCACGGTGGAGTGGACCCGCGGGTGGTTCCAGGGGAGGAACCGCACCATGGGGATCGCGAGGGCGGCGGCGTCGAGTGAGTCGTCGTCGTAGGCCTGGGTGAACGACTGGAGCCGCTCGCTCCACCCCCGCACCATGATCTCCTCGTGCAGCAGGTCGCGCTGGGCGCTCCACTCGTCGCGATTGGACTCGAGCCCCAGCTCGTCGGCCATGCGGATCCCGCGGTCGAGCGCCACCCAGCTCATCACCTTGCTGAACACGTAGTGCCGCACCTCGCCGCGCACCTCCCAGATGCTCGAGTCGGGCAGGTGCCAGTTCCGGCTCACCCAGTCGACCAGCCCGCGCAGCACGCGCCAGGTACCCTCGGTCATCTCGTGGTTGCGGCGCCAGATGTCGGCGGTCTCCATCACCTCGCCGTAGACGTCGAGCTGGAGCTGGCCGACGGCGCCGTTGCCCACCCGAAC
The DNA here is from genome assembly GCA_036377715.1 of Gemmatimonadales bacterium. Classification (GTDB taxonomy): domain Bacteria; phylum Gemmatimonadota; class Gemmatimonadetes; order Gemmatimonadales; family GWC2-71-9; genus CAVVWJ01. Next base: position 10,990 of record DASUXW010000209.1, on the reverse strand, counting down.
CGGGCGTGAGCCGCGGTAGCCCGAGAGATGGTCGAGCTGGCGCTCGACCAGGTCGCGCCGGCCGTCGATCCCGTACATGATCTGCAGGTGGCCGCCGCCCTCGTGCCGCGAGATCTTCTTGAGGAAGCGCATGAACGCGTCGGCCTCGCGCCGGTGGCCGACCGCGTCGAGCGCCGCGAGGGTGAAGGCCGCGTCGCGCAGCCAGACGAAGCGGTAGTCCCAGTTGCGGATCCCGCCGATCGTCTCGGGCAGCGAGGTGGTCGGTGCGGCGATGATCGCCCCGGTCTCTGCGTGGGTGAGGAGCTTGAGCGCGAGCGCCGACCGCTTGACCATGCCGCGGAACGGGCCGCTGTAACGCACGCCGGCCGCCCACCGGGCCCAGAAGGTCGCGGTGATGTCCAGCTTCCGCCCGCTCTCGTAGCGGTCCACCGGATGGATGTCGTCGTCGTCGTAGCGGAGCACCATCCAGCGCGACTCGCCCTTCTCCAGCTCGAAGGCGGTGGTGGCCGTGGACTGCTCGATGGCCCACTCGAACGGTTTGGCGCTCGAGAGGGTGATCACCTGATCGGTGCGGTCGGTCGCGAACAGCCCGGCCCGGAGCTGCTCGAGTCGCGTGGTGCGCGCCCCGTACTCGAAGCGCGGCATGAAGGTCATCTCCATCGGCACCCGACCCCGGCTGCAGCGCAGATGGCGGTGGATCTCGGGATGGGGCCCGGACGGTCGGCCGTCCTCGTCCACCGGCATGAAGTCGGTGACCACGACGACGCCGTCGGACGTGCGGAAGGTGGTCTCGAGGATGTTGGTCCGCGGCAGATAGCGCTGGGTGGAGGTCCACTCGCCGCGCGGGCGCACCGCCCAGGTGCCGCCGCGCTCGGGATCGAGCAGCGCGGCGAAGACGCTGCCGCTGTCGAAGCGTGGCAGGCAGCACCAGTCGATGGCGCCGTTGCGTCCGACCAGCGCCGCGGTGCGCATGTCGCCGATCAACCCATAGTCCGAGATCGACAGCGGCGGGCCGGATGCAGGCCGCCGCCCCGAGGCGTCCTGGGCCGGTTCGGCGGCGGCGCTCACGTCCGTCATGGCTCCAAGTATAACGAGGCCCGCGGGGGAGCTTGCACGGGACGGGACGCCTGTCCACCTTCCTGTTCCCCCGTCTCCCAATCGAGATGCATCTGACCCGACTTGCCCTTCCGGCAGCCGCATGGCTGCTGACGGCTGCGTGCCTCCTGGCGGGCTGCCGCCGCAGTCCACCCGACGGCACCGCCCTGCTGGGCGCGACGCTGATCGACGGCAGCGGCGGTCCGGCCCTGCCGGACGCGGCGATCGTGGTGCGGCGCGGGCGGATCGAGTCGGTCGGGACCCGCGCGGACTTCCAGCTTCCCCCGCGCACGACCGTGGTCGAGCTCCACGGCCGCTGGGTCATTCCCGGACTCATAGACGCGCACGGCCACGTTGAGCCCTGGGCACTGCCACGCTACCTCGCGTGGGGAGTGACGACGGTTCGCGATGTCCACGGAGAGCTCGCGGCGGCCCTCCGGCTGCGGGACCGCGTGAAGCGCGGCGACCTCCCGGGCCCGCGCCTCTACAGCGCCGGCGCCATGATCGACGGGCTCCCCACCACCTACCCCGACGCCATCGGCGCCAGCACTCCGCGCGACGCCCGGAAGGCGGTGGACCAGCTGGTCAACGCGGGCGCCGACCTGATCAAGGTCTATACCCGGGTCGACCCCACCCTGCTGGATGCCGTGCTCGACGAGGCCAAGACGTTCAACCTCCGCGTCGCCGGGCATCTGGGGATGACCAATGCTGTCACCGCCGCGCGGGCGGGGATCACCTCGATCGAGCATCTGAGCGGCGTGCCCGAGTCGGCCCTGCCCGACGCGTCCTCGCTCCTGGCGGCCCACTACCGTGGCCTGTTTCCGGGGTGGACCGCCTTCGAGCGGAGCTGGAGCCGGCTCGATTCCGCCTCGCTCGACCGGGTGGCGCGCGAGCTGGCCGAGCAGCGGGTCACGCTGGTGCCGACGCTGGTCCTGCACGAGACCTTCAGCCGGATGGATGATTCGGCGGTACTGCACGACACGCTCCTCGACGCCGTCCCCGCGCTCCAGCAGCAGCGATGGAACGTGCCCGACATGGTCCGGCGGGCCGGCTGGACACCTCAGGACTTCGCCGCCTTCCGCGCCGCGCGGCCGCAGCAGGACCTCTTCGTGCGGAGGTTCGTGGCCGCGGGCGGTACGGTGGCCGCCGGCACCGATGCTTCGAACCAGCTTCTGATCCCCGGCTACTCGGAGCACCGGGAGCTTCAGCTCCTCGTGGCCGCGGGGCTGTCGCCGGCCGATGCGATCGTCGCCGCGACACGCAACGGCGCGCTCCTGCTCGGCGTGGACTCGCTGGGCCTCATCGCTCCGGGCAAGGCCGCCGATCTGGTCGTGCTCACCCGGGACCCGCTCGCCGACATCGGCAACACGCTCTCGGTGGAGCGCGTCATGGTGCGCGGCACGCTCCTCTCCGCCGACTCGATCCGGCGCGCGTGGTAGAAGGGCTGGCGCGGTTCTTCAGCTCGCTCCGGACACGGCCGGGCATCCTCGCGCGCGCGGCGCTGGGGACCCCAGCTCCGGACGACGCCGAGCTGGCGGATGCCCTGGCCCGCCGTCTCGAAGCCGAGCTCCGGTCCGACGGGAGCGTGGGCGGCGCGGCCCTGCCCACCGCCTGGCGGGTGCACGAGCTGCTCGATCTCGGCCGCGCGCCGGGACATCCGCGGGTGCAGCGTGCGCTCGACTGGCTGTTCGAGCGTCAGGGCCGCCCGGGCGCCTTCGGCGACGGATGCGACCGCGCACGGCACGCGCACCGGGCCTGCGAGCACTGGGTGCGCGGGTTCTTCGCCCCGGCCCCACCGGGCGAGCGGCTCGCGCCGATCACCCTCCCCAACGGGAAGGCCTTCCGCGCCGAGCCCGCCGCGCGGTTTGCGCTGAGCTGTCTGGCGCTGCGTGCGGCCATCCGGGCGGGTGGCGCGACCAGGGCGGTAGTCGTACTCCACCTCGAGAGTCTGCGGGATCTGGCGGAGGGATGGTCCGACTGGAACGGCTACTACGCACCGGACACCATCGTGGCCGGGCTCCACGCGCTGGCGCTCGGCGGGCCGCGATACGCCGGCGCCGTGGAAGCGCTGGTCTCACTCGTGCTGTCGCACCAGCGGGTGCACGGGCTCTGGCTCAATGCCGATCCGTTCGCCACCGTGGAGGCGCTCTCGGCGACCGGGCTGGCGGATGCACGAACCGTGGTCCGGCGCGCGGTACGGGAGCTGTTGGAGCGGCAGCGGCCCGACGGCTCCTTCGGCGCCACCGCGCGTGAAGAGCGCGCCTTGATCGTGCTGCGCGGGGCGGTCTGGGCGGGGGCCTAGCCGGCGAGCGCGGTCACCATCCACCACGCGCCGACCGCGATCCCGCTCACACCGACCACGCGCACCACCCGCCGCCCCCACGCCAGCGAACCCGCCGTCGCCCGCCGCAGGATTCCCGCCGCCGAGAGTGCGAACGCCATCATGGCGACCGTGACACCCAGCCCGAAGCACGCGAGGTAGCCCAGGCCAAGTCCGACGCCGTCCATCATGGTCACCGGAACGAGCGCGACGACGCCCGCCGTGCCCGCGAGTCCGTGCAGCAGACCCACGAGCGTAATGCCGCCGTGGTCGTGCGGCTCGTGTGCCGGCACCGTGTGACCGTGCCGGTGGGCGTGATCTGCGGCGCCGTGGTGGAGATGCACGTGCGCGTGGCCCCCGTGTTCCTCGCTGCCGTGCAGGTGTAACTTCCGGGCGGAGCGCAGGGACCAGGCGCCAAGCCCGATGAGCATGATGCCGACGAGTCCTTCGCCCAGCGCATCATAGTGGGCCGGCCAGCGGGCGCCGGTCGCGAGCAGGACGCCACCGGCCGCCAGCACGGCGATGGAGTGGCCGAGTCCCCAGCGGAACCCGAACCGGGCCGCCGCGGAGGCCGTGGGGCGCCGGCTGACGAACGTGGTGACCGCCACGATGTGATCCAGCTCGAGCGCGTGCAGCGAGCCGAGCATGGTGGCGGTCGCGAGAACGATCGCGTCGGACGACATGAGCGGAATCCTACCACCGTTCACCCCGATCCCCCAATGACCATGACCGACGCCAGCGCGCATCCGGAGCCGCCGCGGCTCACCTCGCTCTCCCACGGGGCGGGCTGCGCGTGCAAGCTCGGCTCGGTGGACCTTACGGAGGTGCTCCGCCACCTGCCGGACGTGGCCGATCCGCGGGTCCTGGTGGACGCCGCCACGCGCGACGACGCGGCGGTCTTCCGGCTCGACGGCGAGCGCGCCCTCGTCGCCACCACCGACTTCTTCACCCCCATCGTGGACGACCCGCGCGACTGGGGCGCGATCGCCGCGGCCAACGCCCTGAGCGACGTGTACGCCATGGGCGGCTCCCCCCTGTTCGCGCTCAACCTCGTCGGCTGGCCGCGCGACAAGGTGCCGTTCGAGGTGCTGGGCGATGTGCTGGCCGGCGCCTCCGAGATTACCCGCCGCGCGGGCTGCCTCATGCTGGGCGGTCACTCCATCGACGTGCTCGAGCCGCTGTTCGGCCTGGTCGTCATCGGCGAAGTGCACCCCGACCGGATGCTCACCAATGCCGGCGCGCGGCCGGGCGACGTTCTGGTGCTCACCAAGCCGCTCGGCACCGGGATCCTGTCCACCGCTCTCAAGCGCGACGCCCTGATCCCAGCCGGGATGACCGAAGCGGTACGCTCGATGACCACCCTCAACGACGGCGCCGCGCGGGCGGCGCTCGCGGTCGGCGTGCACGCCGCCACCGACGTGACCGGATTCGGCCTGCTCGGCCACCTGGGCAACATCCTCGCGGCCAGCGGTGTGGGCGCCGAGCTGGCCTACGAAGCGCTGCCGGTGCTGTCGCACGCATGGAACCTGGCCAATCGCGGGGTCATCCCCGGCGGGACCAGGCGCAATCTCCAGGCGACCGAGGAGCAGGTGGAGTGGGCCGACGACCTCGCGCCGGCGGACCGCGCGGTGTGCGTGGACGCGCAGACCTCGGGCGGGCTGCTGCTCGCGGTCGCCCCCGAGCGACTGCCGGCCCTGCTCGAGGCGCTTCGGGCCGAAGCCACGCCCGCCGCGGCCGTCATCGGACGGATCACGGCGGGGCCGGCGGGAGGTATTCGCGTGACGCGGCGGCTCGACGCACCGATCCCGGCCTGACGTGTCTCCGCTCCGCTGGACCGCCGAGCGCATGGATCAGCTCGAGAGCGCCGCCCGCCGGGGCCAGCGGGTGGCGCTCTCGCGGCGCGGGACCGAGTACGTGGTGGTGGCGCTCCGGGTCACCGCCGAGGACCGGCACGACGTGCTGATCGGCCGCCTGCCGATGACCGGCGAAGAGCTCACCTTCCGGCTGGATCAGATCGACAGCTTCCAGGTGATCGGGTGAGCGGCGTTGCCGTCCTCCATCTGGATGAGAGCTGTCTCGGCAACGGGCGTGAGGGCGAGAACCCGGGCGGCGGCGGCGGGCTGGTGGAGGCGCGAAGCCGAAGCGGCAGGATCCAGCGTCGCGACTTCTACATCAGCGCGCCCGCCACGACCAACAACCGCATGGCGCTTGCCGGCGCGGCGGAAGCGCTCCGGCTCCTGGCCGGAAAGGGCGCGCGGCTCCGGGTGCTCATCGTCTCCGACTCGCAGTACCTGGTCAAGGGCATGCGCGAGTGGGTGTCGGGCTGGGCCGCGCGGGGCTGGCGCCGCAAGGACGGGCCGATCGAGAACGTCGAGCTTTGGCAGGAGCTCGTGGCGAGCGCCCGGCTGCACGACGTGCAGTGGAGCTGGGTACGAGGGCACCGCGGGCATCCCAAGAACGAATACGCCAACGACCTGGCGGTGCTCGCGGCGCGCGAGCAACGGGCCTCCGCGGGGCTGGTCGAGTCGGGGTTCGACGAGTGGCTGGCCGGCAAGATGGCACGGGGATTATTCGTGGATTATGATCGAGATGCCGACTTCGCGGCGCTCGAGCGGACACTGCTGGCCGGTACGGCGGTTCCGTTGGTGCTCTGATCAGGACCTGCGCTTCGGGAGGAATTCGTGCCCACGCTTCGACGCACTCTCCGGCCGACCTGTCTTCTCCTGGCCGCCGGGCTCGCCGCGGCCGCCTGCGGTAGCGATGAGGGTCCGCCGGAGCCGGCGCCTGCCACCGCCGCCGTCTCGGTGGGCAACATCTTCTTCCGCAGCGACCGGAACACGACGGTCAACCCGTCGGTCGATACCGTTCGGGTCGGCGGCACCGTCACCTGGACGTGGGTGGCGGCCGGACTGCACTCGGTGGAGTCCACCGGCAGCCCGGCGTTCACCGGCAGCGACGAGTTCTCCGAGGCGGGGTCCCAGGTGACGGTGAAGTTCGACTCCCCGGGCACCTACACGTACCAGTGCGGCATCCACGGCGACGCCATGACCGGCAGAGTCGTGGTGGAATGAGCCCCGCGTGACCGACCTCGAGCGTTTCTTCCGCCGGCTCGTCGCCAACCTGGCTCACACCGATCCGGCGCAGCTCGACCAGCCCATCCCGCTCGAGGACGTTCACCAGTCGATCGTCCCCTACCGCACGAACCGACGGGCGCTGGAGCTCGAGAGCAGCGAGGACTACGAGCTGGTGCTGCTGCGGCTCTGCGCCGGCGAGGGGAACTACGTGCGCACCGATCCGGAGGAGGCGCGCGCCCGCTTCGCGGAGGAGCTGGCGAGCCCGAACCCCGACCTCGCGGTGCTGCACCAGTTCGAAGACGCGGTGGTTTCCCTCCGGACCGAGCCGCTCCGGCGGGCGCTCGCGCCGCCGGCCGATCCCCATGCGAGCTACGCGCCGCCGGCGCCCCCTCCCATCCCGGGGCTCGATCTCGCGACCGTCGAACTGCCCGCGCCCGAGCCTTCCGAGGAACCCGAGGTGACGGACGCGTACGACGAGCCTGAGGCGGTGGAGCTAGCTTCCGACAGCCCCCGCTGCCTCTATTGCGGCGGCGGGCTCCCCGCGGCGCGGCCGGCGCGGTTCTGTCCCCACTGCGGGCAGCGGCAGACCCCGCCCGAATGCCCACGCTGCCACACCGAGGCGGAGCCGGGGTGGCGGCACTGCGTCGAGTGCGGGGCGCCGCTGGCGGACACGTAGCACGGAGGTGACGGCATGCCCTGGGGCTCTACCCTTCGCCCGCAGGACGTGGTGGCGGTCATCATGGGTGGCGGTGCGGGGACGCGGCTCTTCCCCCTGACCAAGGACCGCGCCAAGCCCGCCGTTCCTCTCGCCGGGAAGTACCGGCTGGTGGACATCCCCATCAGCAATTGCATCAACTCCGACCTGCGCCGGATCTTTCTCCTCACCCAGTTCAACAGCGGCTCCCTCCACCGGCACATCCAGGAGAGCTACCGCTTCGACAGCTTCTCGCCCGGATTCGTCGAGATCCTCGCGGCCGAGCAGCGGCCGGGCCGGATGGACTGGTACCAGGGCACCGCCGACGCGGTACGCCAGAACCTGCTGCACCTGAACAGCTATCCCCACCGCTACGTCCTGATCCTCTCGGGCGACCAGCTCTTCCGGCTCGACTGCCGCACGCTGCTCCGGGAGCACGTGGAGAGCGGCGCCGAGGTGACGGTGGCGACGACGCCGGTGCGGGCCGACGTGGCCGGCGCGTTCGGGATCATGGAGGTGGCGGAGGACGGGCGGATCACCCGCTTCGTCGAGAAGCCGAAGGACCCCGTGGTCCAGGCCACCCTGCGTGGCTTCCCCGACGCGCTGCCCGCCTCCATGGGCATCTACGTGTTCGACCGCGACGTCCTGGGCGATGCGCTCGCGGGCGACGAGGTGGACTTCGGGAAGCACGTCATTCCCCATCTCATCGAGACCCGCCGGGTGCATGCCTACCGGTTCGAGGGCTACTGGGAGGACATCGGGACCATCCGCGCCTTCTACGAGGCCAACCTGGACCTGTGCGAGCCGCTGCCGCAGTTCAATTTCTACGACGCGAGCGCGCCCATCTTCACCCACGCGCGCTATCTCCCGGCCAGCAAGATCGTCAAGAGCCGGGTGGAGCGGTCGATCATCGCCGAAGGGTGCATCATCAACGATGCGCTGATCGAGCACTCGCTGCTCGGCATCCGGAGCCGCATTCAGGCCGGGGCCACCATCCGCGACAGCCTCATCATGGGGCAGGACTTCTACGACAGCCCCGACCGCGTGCCGATCCCCGGGGCGCCGACCATGGGCGTGGGACACGGCACCGTGATCGAGCGGACCATCGTGGACAAGAACGCCCGCATCGGGGATGGAGTGCGGATCACGCCCGACGGGAAGCCGGCCAATTTCGACGGGCCGAACTTCTACGTGCGCGACGGGGTGGTCGTCATCCCCAAAAACGCCGTCGTCATGAGCGGCACCGTCATCTAGTCTGTCGCAAATCCAGCGGCTGTCGCTCGCATTGCGACAACCGCTGGCATCCTGCCCCGGCCGCCGACTCACCGGAACGGCTCTTGCCTCCCGCCCGGGTGTTCCCATCCCAGCAGACCCACACCCGGGTGAGAGAGGCCCATGAGGAACATCCGGCCGCTGCTCGCAGCGGCGGCTCTTGCAATCGGCGGGACCGTGCGGCTCCCGGCCCAGGCCGCACCAGCCGACACGTCGGCGGACGTTCTGGTGCTTGACTACGACTTCGTCAGCGGCGGCGGCGAGTACGTCCGGGTGTCGCTCGAGGCCGGGCAGGTCTATCGCGCCGAGCTCAATTCGTCCGACGCCAGCCTGGTGATCCGCGCCGTGGGTGGCAGGATTCGGGCGCCCCGGGTCTATCCCGTGCTGGGTCCCGACTCGCCCAGCGGTGCCTCGGTGGTCGAGCTCTATCCCGATCACGACGCCGTGTACGAGATCCGACCGGTGGCGGACGGCAGCGGGGGCGGTGTCGCGACGCGGCTGCGCCTCTATAAGGATGTGCGCGCATCCAAGCGGCGCCTGGCTGTCCTCTCCAGACCCGCTTGGGGAATCGGATTCGAGCTCGCCGGCAGCTGGCTCGGCGGGTTTTCCGACGAGACCGACGGGCTCTCGACATCCCCGAGCCACTCCGGCTCGATGGTCGAGTCCTGTTTCTCGGCACGCCCGCCGCGGGGCGGCAGCCTGTGCGTGTTCGGGATTGGCTACCAGAGCCAGATCGGTTCCCGTGACGTGCTGTGGTTCTTCACCGAGCCGAGGGCACGCCTTTTCGGGATGGCCACGCCCGGGCAGTCCGGGTGGGAGGCCGGCGCGCTGCTGCGCGCGGGGTTCGGCAGCATCGAGCGTGTGAGCAAGAACCCGTTCGTCGTCGCGCCCGGGGTGTACGTGGCGCGGCAGATCCGGTCCGGCGATCATGGCGGCGGGTGGACCGTCCAGGGCTCCTACAGCCACGGCTTCTACAGCGGGTTCGGGCCTCCGGGGTCCACGAGCGCCGGGCCTCAGCCGCACAGCGACGGCGTCACTCTCCGCCTGGCCTGGTATCAGTAGCGCGTTCCTTTCCTTGAAGTGCCCCCCCGGCGCGGGCATATTCACCCCAGGATGTCCCGCGCCCGTTCCCCCTTCCGGAGTACCCCCGCGTGACCTCGCCCGGCCGTGAGAGCGGCGTCGTGTTCCTCTCGGGCGTGCGCACGGGCTTCGGCGCGTTCGGAGGCGCGCTGAAGGAGCTCTCAGCCACCGATCTCGGCACCATTGCCTCGCGAGCCGCGCTCCAGCGCTCCGGGCTCGACGCCTCGGGCATCGACCACGTCGTCTTCGGCAACGTCCTCCAGACCAGCGCCGACGCCCCCTACCTGGCACGCCATATCGGCCTGCGGGCCGGACTTCCCATCGAGACGCCCGCGCTCACCGTGAACCGCCTCTGCGGTTCGGGCTTCGAGGCCGTGATCCAGGGCGCGCAGCAGATCCTGCTCGGCCAGTCGCGCGCGGTGCTCGCGGGTGGCACCGAATCGATGAGCCAGGCGCCGCACGTGGTGCGGGGGGCGCGGTGGGGGCTCCGGCTCGGGCCGGCCGCGGGCTTCGAGGACACGCTCTGGGAGGCGCTGCGCGACTCCGAGTGCGACCTCTCGATGGCCGAGACGGCGGAGAAGCTCGCCGAGCAGTACGGTATCCGGCGCGAGGCGGTGGACTGCTACGCCGCCCGCAGCCAGGCGTGCGCCAGGGCGGCGTGGGACGCGGGCGTCTTCGCCGACGAGGTCGTGCCGGTGCCGATCCAGGACCGGAAGACGAAGCAGACCGTGCCCTGGGCGGCGGACGAGCACATGCGCCCCACGTCGGTCGAGGCGCTCGCGAAGCTCCCGCCCTACTTCCGGAAGGATGGGGTGGTGACCGCCGGCAACGCGTCGGGGATCTGCGACGGCGCGGCCGCGCTGGTGGTCGCAGCCGAGCGCGTCGCGCGGGAGCGCGGGCTCCGGCCCATCGGACGCCTGGTGGCCTGGGGCGTGGCAGGCGTGGATCCGTCGATCATGGGGATCGGGCCGGCGCCGGCGGCGCGGCGCGCGCTCGCCGCCGCGGGGCTCGCGCTCGACGACATGGACCTGATCGAGGTCAACGAGGCGTTCGCCGCCCAGTACCTCGCGGTGGAGCAGGAGCTGGGGCTCGACCGCGAGCGCACCAACGTGGACGGCGGCGCCGTGGCCATCGGTCACCCACTTGGCGCGAGCGGGGCCCGGATCACACTGCATCTGCTCCACGCGCTGCGCCGCCGCGGCGGCCGCTACGGTCTCGGCGCCGCCTGCATCGGCGGCGGCCAGGGCGCGGCGGTCGTGGTCGAAGCGTTCTCCGACTGAGGAGTCGTCATCATGGACCTGTTGCTTCCGCTCCTGCTGGTGGCCGTGCTCTACTCGGTCCTGAGCCTGCGGGTGATCCGGCAGTACGAGCGGGCCGTCGCCTTCTTTCTGGGTCGCTTCTGGGGCACCAAGGGGCCCGGCCTCATTTTCCTTCCGGCGGGGTTCAGCACCCAGA
>DASUXW010000208.1:0-8784 GCA_036377715.1 Gemmatimonadales bacterium | reverse complement strand
CAGTTCATCGGCGGGATGTCGCCGCTCGCGCCGGGTGACGTGGGCGACTTCTCGATGCGGTTCGAGCCGGGGACCTACGGATTCCTGTGCTTCATCCCCGATGCCGGAGACGGCAAGCCGCACGTCGCGCACGGAATGATGCAGACGGTGACCGTGAGCTGACGGACGGGATCGCACGCGCCGCAGCGAGGCCCGCGCCGACCCGCGCGGGCTTTTTTGCGTCCGTCCACCGGGGAGCGCATACTTGGCATTCGACAGTGATGGAGTGCCCATGATAGACCCCAGCGCCGCCGTCGAGCACACGATACGGCTCCAGTGGCCTGCCGAGACGGTGCGAGCGTGGTACGCGCGTCCGGGCGCCTTCGAGCGGCTCATGCCGCCGTGGGAGCGGCTGCGTCTCGTGGCGCCGGTCACCGGGGCAGAGCCGGACGGGGAGCACATCCGGGCGCCACTCGGCTGGCGCTGGGTGCATCGTCGCCGCATCGAGCCGGACGGATCGGAGGCCTGCACGGTCGAAGAGCGCCTCGACTACGCGGCGCCGCCGGGGCTGCCGGGCCCCGTCGCCCGGCGGATGATCCGCCCCCGACTCGAGCGGCTCCTCGCGTACGGCGAGGCGGTGGTCCGGCACGATCTCGAGGCACACGCCCGTTTCGCGGCGCTTCCCAGGCTCAGAGTGGCGATCACGGGAGCGAGCGGCCTCATCGGACGCGCGCTGACGCCCTTCCTCACGACGGGCGGGCACGACGTGGTGCGGATGACCCGGGGCCACGACAAGACCGGCGTGCGATGGGACTACGACTCGGGGCGCATCGACCGGGAAGGGCTGGAGGGCCTCTCGGCGGTCGTCCACCTCGCCGGGGAGAACATCGGCGCGCGCTGGACTCGCGAGCGCCGGCGGCGGATCGTCGAGAGTCGCGTCATCGGAACGCGGTTCCTGGCCGAATCACTCGCGCGGCTCCGGCGTCCGCCCCAGGTGCTGGTCTCGGCCTCGGGTATCGGCATTTACGGCGAGCACGGAGATGAACTGGTCACCGAAGCCACACCCGTGATCGGTGCGCGAGAGGACTTCCTCACCGCGGTCGGCCGGGACTGGGAAGCGGCGACGCAGCCCGCGCGGCGGGCCGGCATCCGCACCGTGTGCACCCGCCAGGGCGTGGTGCTCACCCCGGCGGGCGGCGCGCTCGCCCGCATGCTCCCGGCCTTCCTCGCGGGAGCGGGCGGCCCGCTCGGCGGAGGCAGGCAGTGGATGAGCTGGATCGCCATGGACGACGTGGTCGGGGCGCTCCATCACGCACTCATGGACGCGGAGCTGGATGGACCGATCAACGTCACCTCGCCCGAGCCGGTCACGAACCGCGAGTTCGCCGCGACGCTCGGCAGGGTTCTCCACCGACCCGCGGTCTTCCCCGTGCCCGCGCCCGCCCTCCGGCTGGCCTTCGGCGAGATGGCCGACGTCGCGCTCCTCACGAGTATCCGCGCGGTACCGGAACGGCTGCGGGAGGCGGGGTATGAGTTTCGGTATCCGGGGCTGGAGAGGGCGTTGCGGTTCGAGCTGGGTCGGAAGGAGTGAACGACTGAAGGTCGAACGGAACCGGCACACCGCCCGCTGTGCCGTCGCATTCCGACTTTCAGCCCCTCCGCCTTTCCGTCCTATATTTGACGCATGCCGCCCTCCCCTCCCGCCATCGTCCTCCTCAGCGGAGGAATGGACTCGGCCGTGACCGCCGCGGTGGCCCAGCGGGACGGGTTCGCGGTTCACGCGCTGAGCGTGCGGTACGGACAGCGGCACCTGGTGGAGCTCGAGGCGGCGCAGCGGGTGGCGGCGAGCCTCGGCCTTCGCGACCACGTGGTGATCGAGCTCGATCTCCGCGCGTTCGGGGGCTCGGCACTCACGTCGGATGCTGCCGTGCCACGGGACACGCCGCTTGCGGAGATCGGCGCGCGGGTGCCGGCCACCTACGTCCCGGCGCGGAACACGATCCTTCTCGCGCTTGCGCTCGCCCGCGCAGAGACCCTCGGCGCCCGCGACATCTTCATCGGCGCCAACGCGGTGGATTACAGCGGGTATCCCGACTGCCGGCCCGAGTATCTCGCAGCCTTCGAGCGTCTGGCGAGCCTCGCCACCCGCGCGGGCACGGAGGGCGGCGTCCGGTTTGCGATTCACGCGCCGCTGCTTCGTCTGCGGAAGGCGGAGATCGTGAAGCTGGGCCTCGAGCTCGGCGTCGAGCTCGGACTCACCAGCACCTGCTACGATCCTGCCCCGGACGGCGCGGCGTGCGGCCGGTGCGAAGCCTGCCTGCTGCGGCTGCAGGGGTTCGAGGCCGCGGGCCTGACCGATCCCGCGAGGTACCGGGCCGCTCACGCATGAGCTACGCGGTCAAGGAGATCTTCTACACGCTCCAGGGCGAAGGCGCCAACACGGGACGCCCGGCGGTGTTCTGTCGCTTCGCCGGCTGCAACCTGTGGAGCGGACGCGAGAGCGACCGGGACGAGGCGGTGTGCCGGTTCTGCGACACCGATTTCGTGGGGACGGATGGACCCGGCGGGGGGAAGTTCCGCTCGGCCGAGGCGCTGGCGGCCTCGGTCGCGGCCGCCTGGCCGGTGGGCGAGCCGGGGCCGGGGCGGAGGCTGGTGGTGTGTACCGGCGGCGAGCCCATGCTGCAGCTCGACCAACCGCTGCTCGATGCGCTTCACGCCGAGGGCTTCGAGATCGCGGTGGAGACCAATGGGACGCTGCCGCCGGCCGCCGGCATCGACTGGCTGTGCGTGAGCCCCAAGGCCGCCGCGCCCCTGGTGGCCACTGCAGGCGACGAGCTCAAGCTGGTCTACCCGCAGGACGGCGCGGAGCCGGCCCGCTACGAGGGGCTCGCCTTTCGCCACTTCTTCCTCCAGCCGATGGACGGGCCCGCGCTCGACGCGAACACCCGCGCCGCGCTGGAGTACTGTCTCTCGCATCCGCGCTGGCGGCTGAGCCTGCAGACGCATAAGCTTCTCGGCATTCCCTGACCCGACAATTCATGCACGGATATTCCGACCGCATCAACCACGCGTTCGCGTTCGCGGCCAAGTACTACAACGTCCTCGCGCCCACCGGCGGCCGGATGGAATACCTGGCCCACCCCGCCAACGTCGCCGTCATCCTGACGCGCTACGGCTGCGAGCAGGTGACCATCGTCGCCGGCATCGTCCACCACGTGCTGGAGGAGAGCCCGGCGGACCGCCGGCCGGAGCTGGAGCAGAAGATCGGGGAGAAGTTCGGGCCCGTCGTGCTCGCGGTGGCGCGCGACGCGCTCGAGCCCAAGGTCGACCGCTGGGGCGCGGAGCGGCCGTGGCAGGCCGGCAAACAGGAATATCTGGCTCAGCTCGCCACGGCCGAGCCGCGCGCGCTCGACATCATCGTGGCCGACGAGATTCATGCCTGCGGGTCCACCATGACGGCGCTCCGCCGTCTGGGGGTGGAGTATCTCCGAACGGTGTCGCGCGCGGGCTCGGACCAGACGATCTGGTGGTACCGCTCACTGATCGAGATCCTCACCGCACGCTCCGACTGGCCCAGGCGCGACATGCTCACCGAGCTCCGGCTGATGAGCGCGGACCTGGTGCGGAGCCTGCGCAACAACGAGGAGGTACGGTGAGCGCGCGCGGCGTCCGGCGCTGCACCGCGGCCGGACTCCTGGGGCTCGCCGCCTGCGCCGGGCCGGGCAAGCCCGAGCCGCTCAATCCGGTACGATTCCTCCTGGTGAACGATGTCTACGTGGCCGACACCCTGGCCGACGGGAGCGGCGGCCTCGCCCGGGTCGCCACCGTCCGCGACCGCCTGGCCGATCAGGGCCCGGTGCTGTTCGTGCTGGCCGGCGACGTGCTGAGCCCGAGTCTCCTGAGCAAGTACTACTCCGGCCGGCAGATGGTGGAGGCGTTCAACGCCGCCGGGCTCGATTACGCCACCTTCGGCAATCACGAGTTCGAGCTGCCGCTCGACACGCTCGAGGCCCGGATCGCCGAGTCGCGCTTCAAGTGGCTGTCGGCCAACTGCAGCCGGGCCGACGGTACGCCGTTCCCGAAAGTGATCCCCTGGGATACGGTGCGGATCTCGACCCACCTGGTGGGGCTGTTCGGTCTCACCCTGCAGGGTGACTATCGGAAGGTCTACCGCTGCACCGACCCGGACAGCGCCGCGCGGCAGGCCATCGACACGCTGGTGGCCTCCGGGGCCGACCTGGTAGTGGCGCTTACCCATCAGACCATCGAAGCCGACCGGGATCTCCTTGCCCGCGAGCCCCGGCTCGACCTGGTGCTGGGCGGGCACGAGCACGAAGCGCACGACTCGGTCGTCTCCGGCCGTCACGTGCTCAAGGCCGACGCCAACGCACGCACCGTCCAGTTCGTGACCCTGTGGGGTGGGAAGGGCGAGTGGCGACAGGCGGTGGGATTGGTGAAGATCGACTCGCGGCTGCCGGACGACACGGCGGTGGCCGCCATCGTCGCCCGCTGGGACGACAGCCTGCGGGCCCGCCTGGGTCCGGAGCGGCAGATCGGCCGCACCACCGTCCCGATCGATGCGCGCGACGCCGCGGGCCGACGGAGCGAGTCGCCGCTGGGCGACCTCGTGACCGACGCCATGCGTGCCGGCACCGGTACCGACGTGGCGGTGCTCAACGCGGGCACTCTCCGGCTCGACGACGTGATCGCGCCCGGCCCGCTGACCAGCTACCAGCTCGAGTCCATCTTCCTGTTCGCCGACGAGACCCGAGTGCTCACCGTCCCCATGACCGGCGAACGGCTCCGCACGGTGCTCGAGCACGGCGTCGCCGACGGCTCACTGGGCAAGGGCGGATTCCTGCAGGTATCGGGGGTGGCGTTCACCTATGACCCGCGGCGCCCGTCGGGGAACCGGCTGGAGGGACCACTCCGGACCCCGGCCGGTGACACCCTCGACGCCGGCGACACGGTGCGGGTGGCGATGCCGGTCTATCCCGCGTGCGACAAGGGAGACGGGTACGACATCCCGGAAGCCGCCGCCGCCTGCGAGATGAGGGGGCAGGCGCCCCGCGCGGCGGACTTGCTGATCCGGTACATCGCCGATTCGCTGGGCGGGCAAGTCCGGAAACCGGCGGACGGTCGGATCGTCCGGGCGGAAAACACAAATCCCGGCTGAGCATTGCTCGCCGGGACCGGCGGCTTCGCGAGTTTGATCACCCAGGCCGCGACGCCAACTCCCTGGGGCCCCTGGGGGCTATGTCCTGTTTTTACCTGAGGCGAAGGATAACCCGGTCGTCGCCCTCTCGCAACTCCCCTCGGCCCCTACCCTTCAGGTATTATTGGCAATGGCTTCGACCTCCCCGACGGCCCTGACCACGCTGCCCAGCGCGTTCGCCGCGGCCTGCCGACTCTCCCGGACCGAGGGGGAGCTGTTCGAGCGCTGCCGCGTGGCGCTGGTGCGGCGATTTCAGAGTGAGCTGATCTGGCTCACCCTGGTCTCGCCGACGGAGCAGATGCCCCGCGTCGGCCCGGCCGCGGGCTTCGAGAACGCGTCCGAGGTGGCGCGGCTCGGGAGCGGCGAGACCGAGGTGGTGATCCACGCCGATTCGTCCGTCGCGGGCGAGATGCGGGCGGTGGCCATGCCGCTCGCGCTCGGCCTGAGCGTGGTGCTCGAGCTGCGGAGTATCCTGATGGAGCGCCAGACGGCGCTGGACGATGCCGTCTTCCAGCTCCGGGCGCTCCGGCAGGTGGCGCGGCTGCTGTCATCGGTGCACTCGATCGAGGAGACCGAGCAGCTCATCCTCGACTTCATGGCGGAGGTGTTCTTCGCCTGGTGGGCCTGTCTGTACCGGCCTGAGGGCGACGCCTACGCGCCGAAGGTGTTCCGCTCCCTCAACGACCGGCTCCGTCCGGCGCCGATGGACCGCGCCGCGCTCGACCGTGCGCTGCCGACCGGCAGCGCGGCGACCGGCGCGGGCGACGCCTCGGTGGCCGCGCTGGTGGGACCCGGCGCGGAGCTGGTGGTGCCCCTGGACGCGGGTGCCGAGCGGATGGCGGTGCTGGTGCTCGGCTCGCGCATCAGCGACAAGCTCTATGCCCGGCCCGAGCTCGAGCTGGCGGGGACGCTCTCGTTCGCGGCGGCGATCGCCCTCAAGAACTCCGAGCTGGTCGAGCAGCTCCACAGCGCGGCCACGACAGACGAGCTGACCGGGCTGTACAACCGCCGCGCGCTCGAGGAGCGCCTCGCGGCGGAGATCTCCCGGAGCCTCCGCCACCAGCTCCACACGAGCGTTCTCCTCATCGACCTCGACCGCTTCAAGGTCATCAACGACACCCTGGGCCACGCCGCCGGCGACCGGCTGCTGATCGAAGTAGCACGGATTCTCCGGCAGCAGTGCCGGGCACTCGACGTGGTGGGACGGCTGGGCGGCGACGAGTTCCTGATCATCCTGCCGATGACCAAGCCCAGCGAGGCGCAGGTGTTCGTGGCCCGGGTGCAGGCCAGCCTCCGCGTCATGGAGCAGGCCAATCCCGACCTCGGCCCGTGCACGCTCAGCATGGGGCTCGCGGAATCGCCCCATCACGGCACGACTGTCGGCAGCCTGCTGGCCGCCGCCGACGCCGCCCTGTACAAGGCCAAGCGGGCGGGGCGGAACACGGTCGAGGTCGCGGACGACTAGTCCCGCATGAGCCTCGATGAGTTCACCCTGCTGGGCGACGCGCTCTGGCTGGACTTCGTCAACACCGCCCGCGGCCGCTCGCCGTCTTCCCCCGATCTGCTGCCGGACATCGACGCCTTCGAGTGCTGGTGCCGCCTCCTGCATCTCGAGCCCGAGAGCGAGCCGATCCCGATCGGCGCGGTGCGCGGCCTTCGCGACCGGCTCACCGCGCTCGCGGAAGCGCTGCACGCCGGGCTCCAGGCGCCCGCGGCGGCGATCGCGTCGCTCAACGACCAGCTCGCGCGAAGCGCCGGCACCCATCAGCTCACCCGGGTCGCCGGCGAGTGGCGGCTGCGTTTCGCGCCGGGCCGCACCCCGTCGGCGCTCGAGGCGATCGCCCGTTCGGCGGCGGCCACGCTGACCGAGCCGCGCACCGCCGTCCGGCGCTGCGCGGGCGAGCAGTGCTCCCTCTTCTTCGCGGACGACACGCCCACGGGCAGCCGCCGCTGGTGCGTCGCGGAGATCTGCGGCCGCGACGTGCGGGTCGAGCGGCGCCGGGGCCTCCGGCGGTGACCGCGCCCGATCCGGTCCTCGCGTTCGAGCGGACCCGATCCGCGCTCGGCGAGCGCTACCGGCTCGAGCGGATCGTCGCGTCGAACGCCGACCGCGTGCTGTTCGAAGCGTACGACGCGATGCTCAAGCGGCGCGTGAGCGTCCGGATCAACTTCTACCGCACCGAGGCGATTCGCGGCTGGTTCATGCGCGAGGCCGAGGCGCTGGGGCAGCTCGATCACCCGGCCATCCGGCACATCTTCGATGCGGGCGTGGTCGGCGAGCTGGCCTACCGGATCGGCACCTGGATCGAGGGCGAGGGACTCGAGGAGGCGGTGCACCGCGGGCCGCGGATCATCCCGCTGGTGCTGTCGCTCGCCCGCGACCTGCTCGGGGCGCTCGAGCACGCCCACCTGCGCGGGATCATCGTGCGCCGCATCGTCCCAGCGACGGTGCTGGTGGGCACGACCGGCCGGGGCACCATCACCGACCTCCGCTTCAGCAGCTACGTGCTCCCCGCCATCCCGTCCGGTATCGCGCCCGACCTGCCGATGTACATGGCGCCCGAAGTGCGTCAGGGCGCGCCCGGCGACCCGGCATCGGACGTCTACACGGCCGGGGCCCTGCTCTACTTCGCGGTGACCGGCCAGGCACCGCCGCTCGACTCGCGCGAGCTGCGCCGGCCCACCGAGCTGCGCCCGACCTGCCCGCGCGCGGTCGAGCGGCTCATCCTGCGGGCGCTGCGCCCGGCGCCGGGCGACCGCTACCTCACCGCCGCCGAGGCGCTCGAGGACCTCGCGTCCGACGCGGGCACCTTCGAGACGCGCGCGGTAGGCGTGGTGCAGGGCCCGCTCGACGGGATGGAGGACCGCGCACGCTGGGAGCAGTGGCTCCGCCGCGCCCTGGGCGACGACTACGAGCTGCTGGCGCTGCTGGGCAGCGGCGGGTTCGGGCGGGTGTACCGGGTGCGCGACCTCCACCTCGAGCGCGAGGTGGCGCTCAAGGTGCTGCACCCGGCGCTCACCCGCGACCCCGAGGTGGTTGAGCGCTTCCGGCGCGAGGCCCAGCTCGCGGCGCGGCTGCACCACCCGAACATCGTGGACATCTACGACATCGCGGGCCGGTCGGGCCTCATCTGGTACACCATGGAGCTGATCAACGGGCCCAGCCTGGCGCAGCTCGTGGAACGGAACGGCCCGCTTCCGCTGGAGCAGGTGCTCCGGCTCGTGCGCGAGGCGCTCTCCGCGCTGGCGCACGCTCACGGCTCGGGGCTGGTGCACCGCGACATCAAGCCGGAGAACATGCTGATCGATCCGAGCGGCAGCGTGCAGATCACCGACTTCGGCCTGGCACTGGCGCTCCGGGGGACCTACGGCGGGGCGACGAGCCAGAGCGGCACGCCGCAGTTCGCGAGCCCCGAGCAGCTCCTCGGCGAGCGGGTGGACCAGCGCTCGGACCTCTACAGCCTGGCCGCGGTGGCCTACTACGCGCTGCTCGGCACGCCGCCGTTCCCCGGCTCGACGACCGAGCAGGTGCTGGCCCGGCAGACCACCAACCAGTTCCCCGCCCCGCGCGACCGGCGCGACGACGTGAG
>DASUXW010000207.1:0-9970 GCA_036377715.1 Gemmatimonadales bacterium | reverse complement strand
CTGATGGAGCTGGTGGACGCCAAACAGGTGGAGCCTCAGGAGGCGTACATGAAGGCCGTCGAGAAGGCCGGGTTCGCCGCGGCGCTCAGGGCCAAGCGGTATGACCTCTCCTTCCTCGGCGAGGGATGATGCGGGGCGGCGGCCGCCCGCGGCGTCGCCCATCCTCGTGCTCGTCAATCCCCAGGACATCGTGAACATCGCGAGCGCGGTGCGCATCGCGAACAACTTCGGCATCGAGCGGATGCGCCTGGTGGACCCGGAGCTGTTCGACCCCTGGCGCATCGAGGGCATCGCGCACAACACCGCGGACTACGTCGCGCGCATCGAGCACCCGCCAACCCTGGAGGCCGCCCTGGCCGACTGCGTCTCGAGCTTCGTCCTCACCGGCCGCGAGCGCGCCGCCAAGCGCCGCACCCTGCGCCCGCGCGAGGCGGCGGCCGAGCTGGTGCGCGACCTGGCCGAAGGCCCGGTGGCCATCGTCGCCGGCCGCGAGGACAGCGGACTCACCAACGCCGAGCTGGACCTGTGCCGCACGCTGGTCACCATCGCGACCGATCCGCGCCACCCGTCGCTCAATCTGGCGCAGGCGGTCGCGATCATGGCGTACGAGGTGTGGAACGTCCGAGGCGGCGACGCGCTCCCGCTGAAACCGCCGCGCCGGGAGGCCGCGCCCGCCACCTCGGCGCAACTCGAGACGCTCTTCGCCGACTGGGAGCGGACACTCTGGGCAATCGAGTTCTTCAAGACGCGGCAGCCGGACAGCGTCATGCGCTCCTGGCGCGAGCTCGTGTTCCGGGCCGCGCCGGACGGCCGCGAGGCATCGCTGGTGCGCGCGATGGGGATCGAGGTCGTGCGCTACCTGCGGCGCGTCGGCGCGCCGCAGGGAACCCCGCCCGCGAACGGCGGGGTCGAGGAATGAGCGTCGGGCGCTCGAATGCCTACTGGGCCGGCAACCGCTATCCCAGCGAGTCCGACCCTCCCGCGCCCACCGCACCGCTCACCGACCTGCCGGCCGCCGCCGCCGCCCGCTTTCGGGCGCTGCGGGCCGGCCTGCTCGACCTGACCGGTGTGGCCGAAACGGTGCGCTTCATGGGGCCGGTCTGGCGCTGGGCCTGGGAATACGGCGTCGGCAACCGCAAGCTCTGCTGGGTGCATGTCGTCGGAAACGGACTCTCCGCGACGTTCACCCTGACCGATGCCGAGGAGGACCGGCTGCAGCGCGCCGGCCGGGTGCCCGCGGAGGTCGCGCGCGCGATCACCGAAGCCCAGCGCACCGGACCCCTCAAGTGGTGCTGGTTGCCGCTCGACGACCGCCGAGCGGTCGACACCTTCCTCCGCGTGGCAAGCCGGAAGGCCGGCTGGCTTGCCGAGCGGCCGCAGCGTCCGCCTCGCCGTCCCCGCGCGGTGGAAACAGATCTCGACGATTCCGACTGATCCAGTCGGAATACACGGCCTGGGGTTGAGTAAACGGATGCGCCGAATATCATTCGGCGCGCCC
This sequence comes from Gemmatimonadales bacterium, assembly GCA_036377715.1. Classification (GTDB taxonomy): domain Bacteria; phylum Gemmatimonadota; class Gemmatimonadetes; order Gemmatimonadales; family GWC2-71-9; genus CAVVWJ01. Next base: position 8,472 of record DASUXW010000207.1, on the reverse strand, counting down.
TTGGCCCGCGGGGTTTTTCTGCAGAACAGCGCCTCACTTTTCGCGGTGGACCGATGATGCGTTCGTTGCCTTTCGTGATCGGCGGCGCCGGTGCCGCCGGGCTCGTCGCCGTGCTGGCGTTCGGCGGCCGTCCGCCCGAAGCTCAGCAGCGGCAGGCCAGAGCGGTCGCCGACTCCATCGCCGCGCCCGCCATCGTCGACACCGGGGCGCTCAAGGGCCCGCGCCAGCCGATCTTCTTCCGCCACGACATTCACGCCGGCCAGCTCAAGATGCAGTGTCAGTACTGCCACTACTCGGTCGCGGTCTCGACCGAGCCCGGCGTTCCGTCCATGCAGACCTGCATGGGCTGTCACCTGGTGGTGTCGGGGACGGACAGCTCGGCCAAGACCGAGATCAAGAAGCTCCGCGACGCATGGAATGCCAAGCAGCCGGTCGAGTGGGTGCGGGTGCACTTCCTCGCCCGTCACGCCCACTTCCCGCACCAGCGTCACATCAAGGCGCTCGGCCCCAGCGCCTGCACCACCTGCCACGGCGACGTGGCCCGCATGCCGCAGGTGTTCAAGGTCAACAACGTGAACAACATGGGTTTCTGCATCACCTGCCACCTCGAGCGGAACGTCTCACGCGACTGCTCGGTGTGCCACTACTAGTGACGGCGAGGGTTCGCGATGTCTGAGGCCAGCCCTCCGGCGGGGATCGACCGCCGGAAGTTCTTGACCGTCCTGGGTAGCGCGGGCGGCGGTGCGCTCGCTCTCTCCGGCTGCTCGACCAGCCAGGTGGAAAAGCTGGTGCCGTACCTGGTGCAGTCCGAGGACCAGATCCCGGGCGTCGCCACCTGGTACGCCAGCACCTGCGGCGAGTGCTCGGCGGCCTGCGGGCTGCACGTGCGCACCCGCGAGGGCCGCGCGGTCAAGCTCGAAGGCAACCCGGAGCATCCGGTCAATCGGGGCAAGCTCTGCTCGCGCGGCCAGGCCTCGCTCCAGGGGCTCTACAACCCGGGCCGCATCAAGGCGCCGATGGTGCGGGGCACCGACGGGCGCTTCGCGGAGACCACGTGGGACGATGCCATCGCGCGCCTCGCGGGCAAGCTCGGCGGGGCGGCCGGGAAGGTCGCCGTGGTGAGCGGAGCGGGGCGGGGGACGTTCGCCGAGCTGTTGGCCGACTGGACCGCCGCCCTTGGCGGAACCCTGGTCCGGTGGGAGCCGTTCGACCACGAGCCGCTCCGCGCGGCCAACAAACAGGTCTTCGGACGCGACGAGCTGCCGGCGCACGACTTCGCCCGCGCGAAGTACATCCTGTCGTTCGGCGCCGACTTCATCGAGACCTGGCTCTCGCCGATGGAGAACCAGCGCGGCTTCGCCGAGGCGCACGGGTTCTCGGGCGGCGACGTCGCCAAATTCGTGCACATCGGGCCGCGCCAGGACCTCACCGGGCTCAACGCCGATGAGTGGCTCCCGATCCGCCCCGGGACCGAGGCGGCCGTAGCGCTGGCCATCGCCAACGTGGTCGCGGGGAGCGGCGCACCCGCCGCACTCCGCTCGGCGCTCTCGTCGTACACGCCGGCGATGGCAGCCGAAGAGTCTGGAGTCCCGGCCGAGCGGATCGAGCGGATCGCGCGGGAGTTCGCCGCGGCGAGTCCGAGCCTCGCCGTCGCGGGCGGCGTGGGTGCGCAGCACGCCGGCGCCATCGAGCTCTGCGCCGCGGTCAACCTGCTCAACTTCGCCGCGGGCAACATCGGGCAGACGGTCCGCTTCGGCGCCGATCTCGCGACCGGCGACGGCTACGGCGCGCTGGCCGCGCTCGCGGATGCGATGGGCGGCGGACAGGTAGCGGTCGCGATCATCCACGAGGCCAACCCGGTCTATGCGCTCCCCCGGGCCGGAGGCTTTGCCGACAAGTTCAGGAAAGTGCCGTACAAGGTCGCGGTGAGCCCGTTCCTGGACGAGACGGCGGCGCTGTGCGACTTGCTGCTGCCGCCGCACCACGCGCTCGAGCGCTGGGACGACGCGGCTCCACGGGCCGGGGTCCGCAGTTTGATGCAGCCGGTGATGGAGCCGGTCTACAGCACCCGCGCCGCCGGCGACATCCTGCTGGCGGTGGCGAAGAAGGCGGGCGGCGCGCTGGCGAAGTTTACCGCACCGAGTTGGGAGGAGCATCTCCGTACCCGGTGGGGCGCCATCGCCGCCGAGCGAAAGGAAGCCGACGCCGCGGGGTTCTGGCGCGCCGCGCTCCAGCGAGGCGGCGTCTTCGACGAACCACCGGCGTCACCCGCGCCGGCGCTGGCGCCGACCGCCGCGGAGGTGCGCTACACCCGGCCGGCGTTCGATGGCCAGGGCGGCTATGTCTTCGCCGCCTATCCGCACGGGATGCTCCACGACGGCCGCGGCACCAACAAGCCCTGGCTGCTCGAGATCGCCGATCCCGTCACCAAGATCTCCTGGCATTCCTGGGTCGAGGTCGGCCCCGCCGCGGCCAAAGCGCTCAACGTGCGAAACGGCGAGATCCTGCGGCTCACCTCGCCGCACGGAACGCTCGAAGCGCCGGCCTACATCCATCCCGGCCTGCACCCCGATCTGATCGCGATGCCGCTCGGCTACGGGCACACCGAGTACGGCGCGTTCGCCCAGGGCCGCGGCGTCAACGCGCTCGACCTGCTCGGCGCGCCGAAGGGCGACTACGTGGCCTACGTCTCGACCCGGGTCGCGGCCGAGAAGACCGGCGGTTATCGGAAGCTGCCGACCGTCGAGGGGATGCCCCGGCAGCTCGGGCGCGGCATCGCCGAGGCGATTCCGCTCGCGGCGGCGAAGAAGGGGCTCACGATCGAGGAAGCATACCTCGAGGAAGGGCACCACGCGCACGAGGTGAACACCCCGCTCGAGGTCGCGGCGCTGGAGGGGTGGAGCGAGGCCCAGTATCGCGCCACCCAGAAGGGCGACTACGCGCGCGATCTTCCCCAGTGGGGGATGTCGATCGACCTGGCCCGCTGCACCGGTTGCCAGGCCTGCGTCACCGCCTGCTACGCCGAGAACAACATCCCGACCGTCGGCGAGCACGAGATCCTCAAGGGCCGGGAGATGACCTGGATCCGTATCGAGCGCTACTGGGAGCACGGCGAGTCACCCAACGCGCCGCCGTCGGCCCGGTTCGTTCCCATGCTGTGCCAGCACTGCGCCAACGCGCCGTGCGAGCCGGTCTGCCCGGTGTACGCGGCCTACCATACTGCCGATGGCCTCAACGGTCAGGTGTACAACCGGTGCGTGGGAACGCGCTACTGCGCCAACAACTGCCCCTACAAGGTGCGGTACTTCAACTGGTACAAGTACAACGAGATGGCCTGGCCGGAGCCGCTCCAGCTCCAGCTCAACCCCGACGTGGTGGTGCGGGCGCGCGGCGTCATGGAGAAGTGCACCTTCTGCATCCAGCGCATCCGCGGGGCCCAGAACGACGCCCGGCTCGAGGACCGGCCCATTCGCGACGGCGAGTTCACCACCGCCTGCGCCCAGGCCTGTCCCTCGGACGCGATCGTGTTCGGCAACAGCCGGGACCCGAACAGCCGGGTCGCCGCCCTTCGGGCCGACCCGCGCGGCTACCGGGTGCTGGAGGAGATCAACACGCGACCGGCGATCACCTACCTCGCCAAGGTCCTGCACCCGGTGGAGGGCTGATCGATGGCCGCCGTCGCACGCCCCCGCCCCGAGCGGGCGCCCCAGCTCGAGATCACCCAGAGCCACGCCGACGTCACCCGCGACGTCGTCGGCACGCTGGGCCGAGCGAGTACCGGCTACCTCCTGCTGCTCGGCGGCGCGGTCGCCCTCTTTCTCGCCGGGCTCCTGACCTTCCTGATCCTGGTCAAGGACGGCCTGGGCCACGCGGGGTACAACCCGCCGGTGTTCTGGGCGGTCTACATCACGACCTTCGTGTTCTGGGTCGGCATCGGCCACGCCGGCACGCTGATCTCGGCGATCCTGTACCTGTTCCGAAGCCCCTGGCGCACCGCGGTCTACCGCTCGACCGAGGCCATGACCGTGTTCGCGGTCATGACCGCGGCCCTGTTCCCGATCATTCACATCGGCCGGCAGTGGGTGTTCTACTGGCTGCTGCCGTATCCCAACCAGCGGTGGCTCTGGCCCAACTTCAAGTCGCCGCTCATCTGGGACGTGTTCGCGATCTCGACGTACTTCACGGTCAGCGCGGTGTTCCTGGTGTTCGGCCTCATTCCGGACGTGGCCGCCGTGCGCGACAAGGTCACCGGCTGGCGGCGGGTGGTCTACACGCTGGCGTCGGCGGGCTGGCAGGGCACCGACAACCAGTGGCGGCACTACACGCGGGCCTATCTCTATCTGGCCGCGCTCGCCACCCCGCTGGTGCTCTCGGTGCACTCGGTGGTGAGCTGGGACTTCGCCATGTCCCTGGTTCCGGCCGGGCACGGAACGATCTTCGCGCCCTATTTCGTGGCCGGCGCCATCTATTCCGGATTGGGCATGGTGCTGACCCTGGTCATCCCGCTCCGGCGGGCGCTCGGAATCGAGCACATGATCACGAAGTACCACTTCGACAATCTGGCCAAGCTCGCGCTGCTGACCGGATCGATCCTGTTCTACTCCTATGGGATGGAGTACTTCATCGCCTGGTACAGCGGCAACACGTTCGAGCAGACCACGTTCTTCCGCCGGCCGTTCGGGCCCATGTGGTGGTCGGGCTGGACCATGATCACCTGCAATGCGTTCGTCTCGCAGCTCCTCTGGTTCCGGAAGATCCGCACCAACCTGACGGCGCTGTTCGTCATTTCGATCTTCATCAACATCGGGATGTGGTTCGAGCGCTACGTGATCATCGTCTCCTCGCTCACCAACGACTACATCCCGTGGGCGTGGTCCAACATGAACCCCACGTGGGCCGACTGGGGGATCCTGGCCGGCTCGTTCGGCTGGTTCGGGATGTGGTTCATGCTGTTCGCCAAGAGCTTCCCCATCGTGGCCATCCAGGAGATCAAGGAAATGATCCCGCTGCCGCGCAAGCACGGTCGCGGAGGGCACCACTGATGGCGCGCCGGCGGAGAATGGTGCCGGGGGTCCTGGCCTCGTTCATTCACGTGGACGCGGCCGTCGAGGCCATCCGGGCGCTCAGGGCGCGGGGGCACCGCGGGCTGGTGGTCTACACCGCATCGCCCAACCACGAGATCGAAGAGGCGCTGGACGAACCGGTGAGCATGGTGCGCCTCTTCACCCTGATCGGCGGGCTCACCGGGTGCGCCGCCGGGTTCGGCATGACGATCTGGATGTCGCTCGACTGGCCCACGCTGGTCGGCGGCAAGACGATCGCCTCGATCCCGCCCTACGTCGTCATCGCGTTCGAGCTCACCATCCTGCTCGGCGCGCTCATCACGGTGGCAGCGGTGGCGTTCCTGGTGCTGCTGCAGCAGAAGCGCGGGGCGGCCTACGACCCCCGCTACAGCGACGATCAGATCGGGATCTTCGTCCCCTCGGGACCCGACCAGGTCGGCCCGGTCGAGCACCTGCTGCAGGCGGCCGGCGCCGTGGAGGTTCGCCATGAGACGGCGTGAGCGGCGCTGGTGGTGGGCGGGGATGACCGCGGCCACCCTGCTCGTGAGCGGGTGCGATTTCTGGTACGACCGCGTCCCCTCGCCCGACGACCTCTGGCACATCATCCCGTGGTTCGACCACATGATCACCGCCAAGTACGTTCGTCCGTACGAAGCGGCCACCGTGCCGCGCTACACGGTGCCGGGTACGGTCCCCGTGAGCGGCGGGGAGCCCGACTGGTCCGGCGAGTGGACGACGGGCAAGCTCACCACCGTCAACTCGCTGGTGAACCCGTACGCGGCCGGCGCCCAGGGGAAGCCCTGGCCGGCCGGCCCCGACGTCCCGGTGATCCCGCACCAGGTCAACGCCGCGGGCGACACGCTGTACCAGACCTACTGCGAGGTGTGCCACGGCGTCGCGGGTGACGCGAAGGGCACCGTGTCCATGCGGATCGGCGCCCCTTCGCTGCTCACCGGCCGCGCCCGTGCCTACTCCGACGGGTACATCTACAGCATCATCCGCTACGGCCGCGGCGTCATGCCGCGCTATGGCGACAAGGTCTACCTCCCCAGCGACCGCTGGGCGATCGTGAACCACGTGCGCAAGCTCCAGGCACAGAGTCCCGCGCCGCAGGAGCCGCCGGGGGCCGCGGCGGGCATCGCACCCGCGCCGAGCGCCACCGGTTCGACCGGAGAGAGGCCCCGATGAGTCCCACGCTGCGCGAGCGCCTGGTCCAGCGCTCTCTCGCCGGCCGGTTCGAGATCCTCCTGGGCGTGGGCGCCGGCCTCGCGGTCCTCGGCCTCATTCTGTTCCTGCGCGCGCTCTCCGCGGGGCAGGCCGACCGCGCGTGGCAGCTGTTCCACGTGAACTGGGTGTACTTCACGGGGCTCGCCGCGGCAGCCGTGGCGTTCGTGGCGGTGCAGAAGATCACCAACGCCAAGTGGTCGGGAATGATCATCCGGTTCGCCTCGGCGCAGGTGTCCTTCCTCCCCGTGGCGCTCGTCGGGCTGATACTCATTTTCACGGTGGGCTACCCGTCGGTGTTCGGGCCGATGCAGGCGGCCATGCCCGAGCTGGCCCATTCCAAGGTCGTCTGGCTCTCCCGGCCCTTCATGTTCATTCGAGAGCTCGTCGGGCTGGGCGTGCTCTCGCTGGTCGGGTGGTGGCTCATCCGCGCCGACATGGTGCCCGACCTGCACGTGGTTCGGGGCGCCGCCTCGTCCGCCCGGCGGGCAGTGTTCGACCGGCTCGTGCGCGGCTACGACGGCAGCCCTGACGCGGCGATCGACCAGGAAGACCGGATCCACCGTCTGGCGCCGATCTATGCGGTGATCTACGCCATCGCCCTCACCCTGATGGCGTTCGACACCGTGATGGCGCTCCAGCCGCACTGGTACTCCAATCTGTTCGGCGGCTATTTCTTCATGGGCGCGTTCCTCGGCGCCCACATGGTCCTTGCCCTGTTCATGATCCAGGGTGCCAGCCATCTGGGGGTGACCGACCTGGTCTCGCCCAAGCAGCGCCACGATCTGGGCAAGCTCGCCTTCGGCTTCACGGTGTTCTGGACCTACCTGATGTGGGCCCAGTTTCTGGTGATCTGGTACGGGAACATGCCGGAGGAGACCGGGTTCGTGTTCGCCCGGCTGTGGGGCCGCTGGCTCCCGATCGGCGAGGCGGTGCTGATCGGGCTGTTCATCGTGCCGTTCTTCGGACTGCTGGGTGTCGCGCCCAAGAAGATCCGGGCCACCTTCGCCTTCTTCGCGGTGGTGAGTCTGGTCGCGCTCTGGCTGGAGCGCTACCTGCTCATCATGCCCTCGGTCAGCGCCTTCCCCGGACCGGTGTTCTCCTGGCCCGAGCTGGGCCCGACGCTGCTGTTCCTGGGGCTCTATCTCCTCACCTACGCCCTCTACGCCCGCACCTTCCCGATGATCTCACCGCGGCTGGCGGAGATCACGCTCGAGGGGGAGCGGGGGCATGTGTTCTCGGAGTACGACCACGAGGAAGGGCCGGCGGACTACGTGACGCCCGATGCGATGGAACGGCGGGGGCAGCCGAGGCCGTGACAGGGGCATGGCCCCTTCGCTGCGTTGAGGGTGACGGTGCCGTGCTACGGCACCGTCACTTGCTTCGGAGCTCCGCGTTGAGGCGGCGGATCATCGCGCGCAGGCTGTCGGAGGGAAGATCGCCGGTGATCGCCAGCATGCGGTCGCCCACCTGCATCGCCATGGCGTGGCCCCCGGCCGTGCGCCCGGCCAGCGAATCGCCCCGCAGAAAGAGCGGATCGACGTCGCTCATGCTGCGCCGCGAGAGGAGCTGGGAGACGTCGCTGGCCGGGCCCTCGATGGTCCGGATTACCTGACCCGACGCGAGCTGCTGCGCCACCACCATCACCGGCCGCGCCCCCTGTTCGCCGTTCTGCACCTGCACCCGCACCACCGGCAGCCCGTCGATGTGCGGGACCCGCTCGCCGGCTGCCGCCTTTGCGCCGTCCCACGACATCGTCCGCCACATCCCGTCCAGCTCGATATCGCCCCGGGGGCTGGCGCTGTCCAGTCGCGTGAGCTCCACCGCCGGCATCGGGTTGAGCACCGAGAGCGCCGCGGCGCGGCGCGCGGCACGGGTGGACTCGGCGGCTGCGACCGTCCGGATGCGCACCGCCGCGGCCGGGACCGGGCGCGGCTCGGGCCCGGCCGCCGCCGGCTTCCGCGTTCGGGTAGCGACTCGGGGCGGAGGAGCGGATGAATCGGTGGAAGCAACGTCGGCGCGGGCAATGGCGGGAGGAACGGCGGCATCGGCGGGGGCGGGAACCGGCGCCGGCATGGGAGCGAGCTCCGGCCGGACCAGCGGTTGTCCGTGCTCGCCGGTGCGTACCATCGAGCGCGCACCCCACCCGAGCCCAACGGCGAGCACGAGGCTCGCCGCCCATGCG
>DASUXW010000206.1:0-20260 GCA_036377715.1 Gemmatimonadales bacterium | reverse complement strand
CTGGTCCACTTCGCGCAGCGCTTCTTCGCGCCCGATACCCGCACCCGTTTCCGTCCCTCGTTCTTCCCGTTCACCGAGCCCTCGGCCGAGATGGACGTCGAGTGCCAGCTCTGCCACGGCGCCGGCTGTCCCGCGTGCAAGGGGACCGGCTGGATGGAAATCCTCGGGTGCGGGATGGTGCATCCGGCGGTGCTCGAGAACTGCCAGCTCGACTCGGAGCGGTACACGGGGTGGGCCTTCGGCATGGGACCGCACCGTATCGCGCTCCTCCGCTACGGCATTCCCGACATCCGGCTGCTCCTCGGCGGCGACATGCGGTTCCTGGCGCAGGCGGGACGGCCGGGCGGGACGGACGCGGCATGAACGTCTCGCTCCGCTGGCTGGAGGAGTTTCTCCGCCGCCCGCTCGAGCCGGGCGACGTCTCGTCGCGTCTTGCGATGCTCGGCGCGCCCGTAGACGCGGTCGAGCCGCTGCACACCGACCTGGGCGAGATCGTCATCGGCCTGGTCGAGGAGGTGCGCCCGCACCCCAATGCCGACCGGCTTCGGGTCACCACCGTGAACGACGGTTCCGAGCGCCGGCTCAACGTCGTCTGCGGCGCGCCCAATGTGACCGCGGGAGCGAAGTACCCGTTCGCGCGCGTCGGCGCGATGGTGCCGCACGGCAGGGACGGGAGCCCGATGCGGCTGCAGAAGGTCAAGCTCCGCGGCGAAGTCTCGGAGGGGATGCTGTGTTCCGCCCGCGAGCTCGGGCTGGGCCAGGAGCACGACGGGATCCTCGAGCTCGCCACCGAGGCGCCGCCCGGCACGCCGCTGCTCGACGCGATCCCGCTGGCCGACTACCGGCTGGTGGTGGACGTCACTCCCAACCGTCCCGATCTCCTCGGGCACAAGGGCGTGGCGCGTGAGCTGGCGGCCTCGTACGACATCCCGTTCCGTCTGCCGCGCATCCCGGGCGCGGAGCGGGTGGACGTGCCGCCCGAGCGCCGCGCCACGACGGCCGGCGAGGTGGGAGGGCTGCATGTCACCATCCAGGACGTCGAGGGGTGCCGCCGGTTCCATGCGGCGGTGATACGCGGCGCGCGTGTCGGGCCGTCGCCCGAGTGGCTCCGGCGCCGGCTGGAATCGGTAGGTCAGCGCTCGATCAACAACGTGGTGGATGCGACCAACTACGTCATGTTCGAGCTGAACCAGCCGATGCATGCCTATGACCTGGCGCTGCTCCGCGGCGGGCGGCTGGAAGTCCGCCGCGCGCGCGACGGCGAACGGGTGGTGACGCTCGACGGCGTGGACCGCGCCCTCACCCCCGAGATGATCGCCATCGCCGATGGGGAGACCGTGGTCGGCCTCGCGGGCGTCATGGGCGGCGCCGGCACCGAGGTGAGCGATGCGACCCGGGACATCGTGCTGGAGGCCGCCTGGTGGGACCCGGCCCGGACGCGGCGCACCCGGCGCGCGCTCAGCCTGAGCACCGATGCCAGCCAGCGGTTCGAGCGCGGCGTGGACCTCTGGGGTGGCGACGCGGCCATGCGCCGCTGCATCGAGGTGGTGCTGGCCACGGCCGGCGGCGAGCTGGTCGGCGCGCCGCTCGACCTGTGGCCCGCGCCGTCGCATCCGCCGCGCATCTTCCTCCGCCCGGCGCGCCTCGCGCAGGTGCTGGGAGTGGAGCTCGGCTGGCCCGACATCGAGCGGCACCTCGTCGCCGTCGGGGCCACCGTCGTGAGCAAGCCGGAGGACGGACGCATCGCGGTGGACGTGCCGGGGTGGCGACCCGACCTGCAGCGGGAGATCGATCTCATCGAAGAGGTGGCGCGCCTCCACGGGTACGACAACTTTCCCGCCGACCTGCGCCCCTTCCGCGTGGGCCGGCTGCCCGACGCGCCCGGCGAGGCGGTCTCGTCCACCATCCGTCGCGCCCTCGCGGCCGAAGGCTTCTACGAGGTGGTGAGTCTGCCCATGGGCCCGGAGGCCGGCACCGACGGCGTGCGCCTCCTCAACCCCCTCGCGGCCGACGCGGCGTGGCTCCGCCGCCGGCTGCTGCCGGGGCTCGTGCGACTGGTCGAGGCCAACTGGGCCAATCACGTGGCCGACGTCCGCCTGTTCGAGCTCGGCACTACCTTCGCCGATGCGGGTGCCGGCCGGCGGCCCACGGAGGAGCGCCGCGTGGCGGCCGTGCTGACCGGCCGCCGCGAGCCCGCGCACTGGAGCGGCACCGGCGAGGCGCGGTTCGACATCTGGGACCTGAAGGGCCGACTGGAAACGGCGGTCGCTCTGGCGGTTCCGGAGGCCGAAGTGCAGGTTGAAGGTGAGGGCTGGATCGTGCGGGACCGTGATGGGCGGGTGCTCGGCGAAGGCGGTCCGCTGGCGGCGGACGCGCCCCCCTGGGCGGCGCCGCTCTTCGGATTCGAGCTGCTCGTCGATCCGGCGCCCCGCCGGCCCGCTCCTTTCGCGCCGCTGCCCACGACACCGTCGTCCGAGCGCGTGCTCGCGCTGCTCCTTCCCGAGGGCGTGCGGGCGCGACAGGTGGCCGCTGTGCTCCAGCGGACCGGCGGGGCGCTCCTCGAGCGGGTGGAGGTCGAGAGCGACTACCGGGGCGCGGAGCTTCCCGCCGGCACGCGAAGCGTGGCCTTCCGGCTCGCCTTCCGTGCGCCCGATCGGACCCTGCGTGACGCGGAAGTGGACGAGGCCGAAGCGCGGCTCCTGGCCGCGCTCGCGGCGGAGCTGGGCATCCGTCGGCGGGACGGGGCGTCCCGCGAGGGAGGGTGATGGTGGCACAGACGTACGAGCGTCCCGACCTGGCGGCCCTGGCCGATCTCGAGCGCGTGCTCGAGAGCATGGCCGAGGAGCTGGCGGCGTGGCGGCGGCGCACGCTCAAGGCCGAGGCCGAGCTCAAGGACGCGCAGGCCCACGGCGGCGTGGTGGCCGGAACCGAGTTGAAGGAGTCGCGCCAGCGCGTGATCGAGCTGGAGACCGAGAACCAGGCGCTGCGGCAGCGGATCGACACGGCCAAGGAGCGGCTGCGGGTCCTCGCGGCCCGGCTCTCGTTTCTCGAGCAGCACGGCGGAGGGACGGCGGCATGAGCCAGGCAAAGAGTGCGGTCAAGGTCACCATCGGCGGCGAGGAGTTCACGGTCCGCTCCGAGCTCCCCGCCGAGTACACCCGCGAGGTGGCGGCCTACGTGGACGCGGCGCTCAAGCGCGTGAAGGATTCGCTGCCGCTGGTGGAGAGTCACAAGGCCGCCATTCTCGCGGCGCTCGCCATCACCGACGAGCTGTTCCAGGGGCGCCGCGGCGACCGCCAGGTCGCCCACCGGCTGACCCGGCTGGCCGACGACTTCGCCCGCATGCTCCCGCCGTCCAAGCGCGGCAACCGGGCCGCGGCCTCGTAGCGGAGCGACCCGATGTCCCAGACTCTCCTGCTTGCCGCGCTGATCGGCGTGGCCGCCGGTCTCGTGTCGGCGCTCGCGGTCGTCGCCGTGAGTCTGCGACGGCAGCGCCGGGAGGCCACCGGGATTCTGGGGAGCGCGCGCGCCGACGCCGAGCGGGTCCGGGCGGACGCCGTGCGCGAGAGCGAGGCCGCCCGCGCCGAGGTCCTGGTGGCGGCGCGGATGGAGGCCCTCCAGCAGCGGGAGGATCTCGAGCGCGAGGGGCAGCGCCGGCGGGATGAGTGGGAGCGCCTGGAGCGCCGCGCCGACGAGCGCGCCCGGCAGCTCGAGCGCAGACTGGAAGAGCTCGAGACGCGCGACCGCGGGCTGGGCACGCGCGAGGAGACGCTCGGCCGGCGGGAACAGACGCTCCGGGCGCGCGAGGGCGAGGCCGACCGCCTGGCGCAGGAGCAGCGGGTCAAGCTGGAGCGGATCGCGGGGCTCAGCACGGAGGACGCGCGCCGGGAGATCCTCCAGCGGGTGGAGGACGAGGCCCGCACCCAGGCCCAGGCCTTGGCCCGCGACATCCGGGAGCAGGCCAAGCGCGGCGCGGAGCGGGACGCGCGGCGGATCATCTCCATGGCCATCCAGCGGCTGGCCGCCGAACACACCGCCGAGAGCACGGTGGCGGCGGTCGCGCTGCCCAGCGAGGAGATGAAGGGCCGGATCATCGGCCGCGAGGGCCGGAACATCCGCGCCTTCGAGACCGCCACCGGCGTGGACGTCATCATCGACGACACCCCAGACACGGTGAGCGTGAGCTGCTTCGACCCGATCCGACGGGAGGTGGCGCGCCGGTCGCTCGAGGCGCTGGTGCAGGACGGTCGCATCCACCCCGGACGCATCGAGGAGATCGTTCAGAAGGCGCGCAAGGAGCTCGACACCCAGCTCGTCGAGCTCGGCGAGCAGGCCGCCTACGACACCGGGATCCACGGCCTGCATCCCGAGCTCATCAAGCTGATCGGCCGCATGCGCTACCGCACCTCGTACGGCCAGAACATCTACGACCACTCCAAGGAAGTGGCCTGGCTCGCGGGGATGATGGCGGCCGAGCTGCACCTCGACGCCGCACTGGCCAAGCGCGGCGGGCTGCTGCACGACGTCGGCAAGGTGCTCACCCACGACAACGAGGGCACCCACGTCGAGCTCGGCGTGGAGGTCGCGCGGCGCTACGGCGAGAGCGCGGCCGTGATCAACTGCATCCAGGCCCACCACGACGACGTGCCCCACGAGAGCGCGGAGTCGGTGCTGGTGCAGGCGGCCGACGCCGTGAGCGGCGCCAGGCCCGGCGCGCGGCGCGAGGCATTCGAGACCTACGTCAAGCGGCTCACCAAGCTCGAGGAGATCGCCAACGGCTTCCCCGGGGTGGAGAAGAGCAACGTCATCCAGGCGGGGCGCGAGGTGCGGGTGGTGGTCACGCCCGAGCGCATCGACGACGGCGCCGCGGCCCAGCTCTCCGAGAGCATCGCGCGCCGGATCGAGAACGAGCTGCAGTATCCGGGACAAATCAAGGTCGTCGTCATCAGGGAGACCAGAGCGGTGGACTACGCACGATGAGCGCACGGATTCTCGACGGGGTGCCCCTCGCCGACGCGATCCGGGCGGAGGTGGGGGAGGCGGTGAAGCGGCACCGGGCGCGGGGCGGCCAGCCCGGCCTCGCGGTGGTGATCGTCGGGGAGAACCCGGCCAGCCAGGTCTACGTGCGCGCGAAGGGCAAGGCCTGCGAGGAGGCGGGGATGCACTCCGAGACCGTGCGCCTTCCGGAGGCGGCCACCGAAGCGGAGCTCCTCGCGGTGGTGGATCGGCTCAACCGCGATCCACGGATCCACGGCTTCCTGGTCCAGCTCCCGCTGCCGAAGCACATCAATAGCGAGCGGGTGCTGAACGCGATCGACCCCGCCAAGGACGTGGACGGCTTCCACCCCGTCAACGTCGGCAAGCTGAGCATCGGTGATCCGACCGCGCTCAAGCCCGCGACCCCGTACGGCGTGCAGCAGATGCTGATCCGGTCCGGGATCGAGACCCGCGGCACCGACGCCGTGATCGTGGGCCGCTCCAACATCGTGGGCAAGCCGATGGCGAGCATGCTCATCCAGCAGGGCCAGGGGGGCGACGCGACGGTGACCGTCTGCCACTCCAAGTCGCGCGACCTGCCGGGCATCTGCCGCACGGCCGACATCCTGATCGTGGCCATCGGCCGCCCGGCGTTCGTCACCGCCGACATGGTACGCCCGGGCGCCACCGTCATCGACGTCGGGATCAACCGCGTGGACGATGCCTCGCAGCCCAAGGGCTACCGCATCGTGGGCGACGTGGACTACGGACCGGTCTCCGAGATCGCCGGCGCCATCACCCCCGTTCCCGGCGGCGTGGGGCGCATGACGATCGCCATGCTGCTGCGGAACACCCTGCAGGCGTACGAGCAGGCTGGGGCAGGGTCATGAGATTCACCACGGAAGCACGGAAGGCACGGAGGTTACACGGAAGGGACACCCGAACAGATCGGCGCGCGGAGCCCACAACAAATTGTTGTGGTCCGGGTCCGAGGAGCCGTCCAGGGAGAGGAGGCCTTCCGTGTAACCTCCGTGCCTTCCGTGCTTCCGTGGTGAAATCACCCGCCCCGGTGACCATATGGCCCTGAGCCTCCCGACCACTCCGATCGCCCCGACCGACGACGTCTGGTCGGTGAGCCGCCTGACCGCCGCGGCGAAGCGGCTGGTCGAAGGCGAGTTCATGCCGCTCTGGGTCCGGGGCGAGGTGGTCGCCTGCAAGCCCTGGCCCAGCGGGCACTGGTACTTCAACCTGCGCGACGCGACCTGCCAGGTGCGCTGCTGCATGTGGAAGCGGGACGCGGCGCGCGCCGGCAAGCCGCCGGCCGACGGCACTGAAGTGTTCGTGCTCGGGAAGCCCGCGATCTACGAAGCCAAGGGCGAATTCCAGCTCAACGTCAGCCGCCTCATCCCGACCGCGTCGATCGGTCTGGCCCAGCAGGAATTCGAGCGCGTCAAGGCACTGCTTCATCGCGACGGGCTCTTCGACCTGGCCCGCAAGCGTGCGCTGCCCGAGTTCGCCGCTACGCTCGCCATCGTGACCAGCACGGCGGGCGCGGCGCTGCGGGACATCATCACCGTGGCCCGGCGCCGCTGGCCCTGCGCCCGACTGCTCGTGATCGACGCACGAGTCCAGGGCGACGGGGCGGTGGACGCGCTGGCGCGTGCGCTCGCGCTGGTAAACCGGCTCGACGATATCGACCTCTGCATCGTGGGCCGGGGCGGGGGCGGCCGCGAGGACCTGGCCGCGTTCAACGCGGAGGCGGTCTGCCGTGCCCTCGCCGCGGTTCGGGTGCCGACCATCTCCGCCGTCGGTCACGAGACCGACATCTCGCTCACTGATCTCGTGGCCGACCTGCGGGCGCCGACTCCCTCGGCGGCCGCCGAGCTGGCCCTGGCCGACGGCCGCGAGGTGCGCCGGCAGCTCGACGACCTGGCCGCGCGCATGGCCGGTGCCCTCGGCGGCCGGACCCGGCTGGGCGCCGAGCAGGTGGAGCGCGCCGGCGACCGGCTCCAGGCGGCGATGACCGCGACGCTCGAGCGTCGGCGCCAGCGGCTCGCCCGGCTCTCGGCGCAGCTCGACGCGCTGAGCCCGCTCCGCGTCCTCCAGCGCGGCTACGCCGTCCCCACCGGGCCGGACGGCCGCGTGCTCAAGCGCCAATCGGAATTCACCCCCGGCGAGCCCTTTACCCTGCGGGTGGTCGACGGGAGCGTGCCCGCCCGCGTGGAGCCCCGATGACGACCATCGCCGACGATCTGGCCCGGCTCGAAGACATCGTCCGCCGGCTGGAAGCCGACGACGTGGAGCTCGATGCGGCGCTGGCACTCTTCGAGGAGGGCATTGCCCGGCTGCGAGCCGCGCGGGAGCGCCTGGCCGCCGCCGATCTCAAGGTGCAGACCGTGCTGGAAGAGGCGGACGGCGAGCTGCGGTACCAGGACCTGGATGGCTGATGCCGCCGCGCTGCTGGCCGAGGCGCGGCGATGCACCGACGCGGCGCTCGCCGCCTGGGCTGAGCGGCTTCGCGATGAGGTAGGCGGCCGGCGGGGCGCGGCGCTCGAGTATGCCCTCCGGACGCCGGGCAAGCGGGTCCGCGCCGCGCTGGTGCTCGCCGCGTACCGCTCCACCGGAGGAACCGATCCCGCCGCCGCCGAGATAGCCGCCGCCGTCGAGACCGTGCACGCCTATTCCCTCGTGCACGACGACCTCCCCTGCATGGACGACGACGACCTGCGGCGCGGCCGTCCCACCACTCACCGGCAGTTCGACGTCCCCACCGCCACCATCGCAGGCTTTCTCCTGGTGCCGGTCGCCGCGCGGGTGCTCGCTGCGGCGTCGGAGCGTCTGCGGCTCGGGCCCGCGGTCCTCGGACGCATGGCCGTCGAGCTGTTCGAGGCCGGGGGCATCGAGGGGATGGTCGGCGGGCAGTGGCTCGACCTCGAGGCGGAGCACCGCACCCTGACCCTGGAGCAACTGGTGGCGGTGCACCGGGGCAAGACCGGGGCCCTCATCCGCGCCGCCTGCGTCCTCGGCGGCCTGGCGGCGAACGCGCCCGCCGCGCAGGTCCAAGCACTCCGCGCGTACGGCGAGGACGCCGGCCTCGCGTTCCAGATCGCCGACGACGTTCTCGACTGCACCGCCACCAGCGAGACCCTGGGCAAGACCGCCGGCCGTGACGCCCAGCTCGCCAAATCGACCTATGTCGGCCTGCTCGGCATCGCCGGCGCCCGCGCGGAGGCCGAGCGGCTCGCCCGGCGGGCGGTCGGGCGGCTCGAGTGCGCGGGCGTCCCATCGGGGGCGCTCGGGGCCCTGGCCGGATATATTGCAGCACGGCAGTCGTGAGTCGTGAGTCGCGGGTCAATGGCCGGCTTCCCGTGCCTGCGGCTGGTGACGTTCGCCTTGGACCTACGACATACAGCTCACGACTCACAACTCACGACTCACGACTCACGACTGACTCCAGATGCCTCTCCTCCCCACCATCCACGGCCCCGCCGACCTGAAGCGCCTGCGGCGCGACCAGCTCCCCCAGCTCGCCCAGGAGATCCGCGAGCGTCTCATCGAATGTGTCTCCCTCACCGGCGGTCACATCGGCGCGAGCCTGGGCGTGGTCGAGCTCAGCATCGCGCTGCTGTACGAGTTCGACTCGCCGGCCGACAAGGTGGTGTGGGACGTGGGGCATCAGGCGTATGCCTGGAAGCTGCTCACGGGCCGCAATGAATCGTTTCCGACCCTGCGGCAGTGCGACGGAATCTCCGGCTTCCTCAAGCGGAGCGAGAGCGAGCACGATCAGTTCGGGGCCGGCCACGCCGGCACCGCGATGTCGGCGGCACTCGGCATGGCGACGGCCCGGGATCTCCGGGGCGAGGACCACAAAGTCGTGGCCATCGTCGGCGATGGCGCGCTCACCTGCGGCCTGTCGTACGAGGGGATGAACAACGCGGGCCACTCGGACCGCGACATCATCCTGATCGTGAACGACAACGGGATGTCCATCTCGCCCAACGTCGGGGCGATCAGCACGATCCTCGGCCGCATCGTGGCCGACCCGCGCACCAACCGGCTGCGCGAGAAGGTGAAGGGGATGACCCTTGCCCTCGGCGGCGTCTTCGGCGAAGGGGTGGTGGACTTCGCCAGGAACCTCGAGGAGAGCGTCAAGAACATGTTCTCGGCGGGGATGCTGTTCGAGGAGCTGGGCTTCCGCTACTTCGGCCCGATCGACGGGCACGATCTGCCCAAGCTGTGCGACACGCTCCGGTTCGTCCGCCCGATGAGCGGCCCGCGCGTCATCCATGTCATGACCCAGAAGGGGAAGGGGTTCGCCTTCGCCGAGGACAACCAGGAGAAGTGGCACGGGCTCGCCGCCTATGATCCGGTCACCGGCGAGGCGCGCAAGAAGGCGAGCGGCCCGCCCACCTGGACCCAGGTCTTCGGCGAGGGACTCGCCGCGCTTGGCGCCGAGCACCCCGAGCTGGTCGCGATCACCGCTGCCATGCCGAGCGGCACCGGCACGAACGTGTTCCAGAAGAAGTATCCGGAGCGCTTCTTCGACGTGGGGATCGCGGAGGGGCACGCGGTCACCTTCGCGGGTGGCCTGGCCACGCAGGGGATCCGGCCGGTGGTGGCGATCTACAGCACCTTCCTCCAGCGGGCGTACGACAACGTCATCCACGACGTCGCCATCCAGCATCTGCCGGTCACCTTCTGCATGGACCGCGCGGGACTGGTGGGCGAGGACGGTCAGACCCACATGGGGCTGTACGACATCGCCTACATGCTGGCGGTGCCGGGGATGACGGTGACCGCCCCCAAGGACGGCGACGAGCTGATCGGGCTCCTCCGGACGGCGATGGCCCACACCGGCGGCCCGTTCTGCACCCGGTACCCGCGCGACAAGGCGCCCGACTTTCCGCGGCCCGCCGCCGAGATCCCGGCCGTGCCCTACGGAACCTGGGAGCGGCTTCGCCCGGGGAAGGACCTGGCGATTCTCGCGGTCGGGACCATGGTCCGGCCCGCGCTCGATGCCGCCGAGCTGCTCGCGGCCGATGGGATCGACTGCGCCGTGATCAACGCGCGGTTTCTCAAGCCGTTCGACGACGCCATGCTCGAGCTCCTGCTCCAGGAGCACCGCACGCTGGTGACCGTCGAGGAAGGGACGATCGTGAACGGCTTCGGCGCCTACCTCGCCGAAACGCTCCAGACCACGCACCCCGACGTGCGGGTGCTCGCGCTCGGCGTGCCCGACCGGCTCATCGAGCAGGCGCCCCGTGCCGAGCAGCTCGAGCGCTGCGGGCTGACCGCCGCGGGCATCACCCGCCGGATCACGGCGCTCCAGCACGAGGAAAGCCTCGAAGCGCGATGAAGGTCGGCGTCGTCGGGAACCCCCGCTACCCGGACCTGACGGCGGTGCTCGAGGACGTGGCCCGCCGCGCGCCTGCGCTCGGCATCGAGCTGTACGGCGAGGAGGCGCTGCGCGACACGGACCTCGACGCGCTGCTCACTTTCGGCGGTGACGGCACCCTGCTCCGCGGCGCCCGCCTCTGCGACGGGCGGGAGATCCCGATTCTCGGCGTGAACCTGGGCCGCGTCGGCTTCCTCACTACCGCCACCCGCGATACCATCGACACCGCGCTCGACGCGCTGGTCGCCGGCCGCTACGTGATCGAGCGGCGCCAGGCCCTTCGCGCCGTGATCCGGAGCGACGCCGACGGCGAACGGGTCACGCAGATGGCGGTCAACGATGTCGCCGTGCACAAGGGCGGCGTCGCGCGCGTGGTTCGGGTCAACGTCTACATCGAGGGCGAGAACGTCGGCCCCTACAGCGCCGACGGCATCATCGTCGCCACCCCTACCGGCTCGACCGCCTACAGCCTGAGCGCCGGCGGCCCCATCGTCGTCCCCGGGGTCGAGGCCCTCATCGTCACGCCCATCGCGGCGCACACGCTGGCGGTCCGCCCCCTCGTGGTCCAGGCCAGCTTCCGGGTCGTGGTCGAGCCGATGGCCGGCTGGGCCGACGACCTGCTCGTCTCCTTCGATGGCCAGACGGGCACGACCCTGGCACCCGGCGAGTGCGTGGACATCCGCCGCGCCGACCACCGCGTCTGCCTCATCCGCCTCGGCGGCGACGGCTTCTTCACCCGGATGCGGCAGAAGCTGCACTGGGGGGATCTGTCGGAGAGGGAGGCTGTTCGGTAAGCGGTGAGCGGTAAGCGGTAAGCGGGAACGGCACACCATGAGAAGTCTGGTGTGCCGTTCCCGCTCACCGCTTACCGCTCACCGCTTACCTTTCAGCCCATGCTCACCGAGCTCCGCGTCCGCGACATCGCCACCATTGCCGACGTCACCCTCCAGCTCGGCCCCGGTCTCAACGTCCTCACCGGCGAGACCGGGGCGGGGAAGTCGATGCTGGTGGATGCGCTCGCGTTGCTCCTCGGGGAACGGGCCGCGAGCGGCAGCGTGCGGCCGGGCGCGGCCAAGGCGATCGTCGAAGGCGCGTTCGAGGGCATCGACGGTTCCACCCGGCGCGAGATCGAAGCGCTTGGTCTGGACGTGGAGGACGGGCGGGTGGTGGTGCGCCGCGAGGTGGCGGCCGAAGGCCGGTCGCGCGCCTGGGTCAACGGGAGCCCCACCACCGCGGCGGTGCTCGGCCGGCTCGGCGCGCTGCTGGTGGACCTGCACGGGCAGCACGAAACCCAGTCGCTGCTGCACGCCGACGCGCAGCGGGACATACTCGACGCGTTCGCGCACGCGGAGCCGGAGCGCGCCGCCGTCGCCGAGGCATACGGCGCGGTCGCCGCGCTTCGGGCGGAGGAGACCGCGCTCGCGACGCGGCGGGACGAGGTGCGACGCCGCGCCGACTATCTCCGGCACGTCGTCGCCGAGATCGATCAGGCGCAGCTCCGGCCGGGAGAGGACGAGGCGCTGCAGACCGAGGCCAGGCGCCTGAGCCAGGCCGGAGCGCTCGGCGAGCTGGCGCAGCGGATCGCGGAGGCACTCGAGGGCGACCAGGGTAACGCGCTGGGCGCCATCGCCGTGGCCGATCGGGCGCTGGCCGGCCTGGAAAAGACCGACCCGTCCGTCGCCGGCTGGCGCGAGCTGCTGGATGGGGCCTACACCAATCTCACCGAGCTGGCCCGCCTCGCGGCCGCCTACGCCGACGAGATCGAGGAAGACCCGGAGCGGCTGGCCGAAGTCGAGCGCCGGCGCGACCTGCTCTATCGGCTCACCGGGAAGTACGGGGCGGATGTGCAGGCGGTGCTCGCGACGCGCGACTCGAGTGCCGCCGAGCTGGAGTTGCTCGACACGGCCGACGTGGACCTGCGAGCGCTCGCCGCGCGCCGGACCGCCGCCGAGGCGGCGCTCCTGGCCGCGGCCGGCGCGCTGAGATCCACACGGACCGAGGCGTCCGACCGGCTCGCGCGGGGGGTGAATCGGCTGCTCCCGCGTCTCGGCCTGCCGGGCGGCAAGTTGATCGTTGCGCTCACTCCGCTCGCCGAGCCGGCGTCGCACGGCCAGGAGTCGGTGCACTTCGACGTGCAGCTCAACGTGGGGCTCGAGCCCAAGCCGCTCGCGCGGGTGGCGTCGGGCGGCGAGCTCTCACGGCTCATGCTCGCGCTGAAGGTCGTGCTCGCGCGGCACGACGCGATCGCCACGCTGGTGTTCGACGAGGTGGACCAGGGGATCGGCGGCGAGGTCGGCGCGCAGGTGGGCGCGGCGCTGGCCGAGGTGGCGGAGCGCCACCAGGTGCTGGTGATCACCCATCTGCCGCAGATCGCCGCCCGGGCCGACCGCCACCTGGTCGTGAGCAAGGAGGCGCGGGCGGGGATCGCCACGAGCGACGTAGCGCTGATTCACGGGGAGGACAGGGTGGGCGAGATCGCCCGGATGCTGGGCGACACCGAGGGAGACGCCGCCCGCCGCCACGCGCAGGCGCTGCTCCGGCGCGAGAGCACCGGCCGGCGCCGGGCCTAGCTCGCGAGCAGCCGCCGGAGCGCGCGCCGGGACGTCACGCCCAGCTTGAGCAGCACGCTCTCGGTGTGGTGGCGTGCGGTGTGGGAGCTGATCCCCAGCGCCGAGGCGATCTCGTCATTGGTGAGTCGCTGGGCAAGATGCGACGCCACCTGCGCCTCGCGGGCGGTGAGGCCGTAGCGCCTGCGGAGTCCCTCCGCCGACGGGGCGTCGCTGTTGTCGATCCGGTCCACGGAGACCAGCACGCCCGCTTCCGGCGTGGCGCTGTCGGGACCCAGCCGGCAACCGCGCAGGCGGTAGCGCGCCAGCCTGGTCTCGACATCCCGGCGCGAGTCGGCCGGCGTCGCGAACCGGTTGGACTCCGGATCCACCCGATGTCCGGCCGCGACGACCGCCTGCGCCACCGCTTGGGCAGCCTCGAGGAGTGAGCGCTGCTCCGGCTCCTGCTCGAGCATCCGGCGCATGGTCACGTTCCGGTGGAGCTCGCGGCCGTCCAGGCTGAAGAGAATCAGTCGCTGGCCGACCCGGTCGAGCATCGAGTGCATCGAGCCGAGCCAGCTCAGGTTGCGGAGGTGAATGCCGAAGCTGGTCCGGAGCACGGGGACGATGAAGCTCAGGCGCCGCAACATCACCTGCAGCGCATCCTCGCGGAGCGGAGCGCCGCCGTACAGGAAGGCGACGCGGAGATGGGCGGGGATTCCCGGCATGTCCACCGACAGGCCCACGGCGTCCTGGAGGTCGTGGCGCAGCGCGAACTCGTGGAAGTAGGCGCTGCGGAGGAGCGCTCGGCGATCCCACAGCAGGCTGCGGCTCCAGACCGTGAGCTGCAGCTCGTCCCGGCGTGCCATCCCGTAATCCAGCGGCGCGAAGTGGTCCAGGTATTCCCGGATCACTTCGTCGGGAAGTCCGTCGCTGTAGACCCTGGGGGCACCGTCCTCCCACAGCATCATCAGCGCACGGTCGGCCTCCATGTAGCACCGCAGGGTATGCGTGACGTCCTGGCGCCAGACCTCGGGCTCGCCGTCCAGCGGCGACATGACGAGGTCAATCGTCTCCTCGAACCGGTCGAGCGGCATGGACGCATCGCTGTGCGCAATGCTGGATCCTACTGATGCGGAGTTGCCCACCACCAGCTCCTGCTGTTGCGACCAGCCCGTCCCGCGACGTTTCAGAGCGGGACGCTCGCATTGTTTTGAAGTTATGGAACAAGATTGGGTAGTAAGCGCCCATTCGCCATAGGCAATTTCGGCCCAGCACGGAGGGCTGGAACTGCCCTAGAACAGACCGAAATACAACCGCAGCATCGCCCGCATCGCATGCCGGTCCGGCACGATCCCACCCGAGGCGTGCACCACCCGCTCGTACATCCAGCCGGCATCCACCGGCAACCCTCGTCCTCCCGGCCTCAGCAACCCGGGGTTGCTGTAGGTGATCCCGATCCCCACCAGGGTCGCGCTCGCCTTGGAGTCGCTGGCCACGACCGAGGCGGGCACCCCCGGCACCGAATCGCCCAGCGAGGCGTAGCTCGCCTGGTCCGCCCCCCGCGACCACCGCATGGCGGAGCCCTGGATTGCGAGCGTGGGTGCGAGGCGAAAGAACGGCCGGACCGCCAGGCTCACCACGTCTCCGGGATCTCGCCGAACCACACTCAGCAGGTCGATGCTCGCGAGCGGCTGCGTCGGCGGGGCTACCCGGACCAGATAGTCCGCCGCGAGACGGCGCTCGTAGGCACCTTCCGCTCGGAACCCCCAAGCCCCCGAACCCAGGTCGGCGGTCAGCCGGAGCCCGATGTCGGTATTGCCTTCGCCGGTGCCGAGCGCGAACAGGCGATCAGGGCGCGCCACGCGCCCGGTGGGAAAGCGGACCAGACCCTCGACCGCGGCGCGAAACCCGCCGCGGTGCTTCCCCCGGTCCCAGCGGTCGGCCAGCGTGAGCGCGAGCCCGGCCTCCGCATCGCCCCGGAAGGTGACCCGCGAGTCGTCTGTCCGGAGGCCGACGGGCCCCCCCGCCTCACTGATTAAACGGACGAAGTCCTCGGAGTTGACGGGCTCGGCAGCCAGCACGACGGGCGTCGTGAAGCCCGTCACGCCGAAATCGGTCGCGAGGGTGGTCTGCAGGTCGCTCACGCGGGCGGCGATCGCGGTGCCGGCCGGACTCGCGGCCGTGGGGACGAACAGGGCGGCGGTGGTGGGATCGGAGAGCAGGCCGAACAAATCGGTGCGGAAGGCGGTCCCGGCCTCGAGCGTCGCCTGGGCCTGCGCCTTGAGCGCCGGATCGCTGTCGAAGTCGCCCGCGGCAAGCCGCCCGCTGAGTGCCGCGAGCGAGGCATCGAGCTCCGAGAAGAACGCCGCCTCCTCGTCGGCGCCGGGATTCGCGCCCGCGTTGGCCGTCGCGGGGTCGAGCTGCAGGCTGCTCTGCACGTGGGTGGCCACCAGCGGGATGCGCCCGAACACGGTGAGCGCATTGGTGAGCCCGACCGCCACGCCGAGCACCCCGCGGCCGACGTCGGCCTGCGCATCGGTCCTGAGTGCACCTAGATTGAGCCGGAAGTCCGGCAGGCCGGTGATTCTGCCGATGCGCGCGTCCGCGTCGCCGAGCGAGGGGAGGAGATCGCTCCCCAGGGCGGGACTGGTGAGATCGGCGCCCAACGGCTGTTTCTCGCCGTCGCGCCAGCGATGGTCCCAGCTCGTGAGCGCGCCGTCGAGGTCCACGCGCACCATGCCCGCCGGCACGCCGACGGGCGCGAGCTGCGCACGGGCGACCGCCGGCGCGAGCACGCAGGCCAGGAGCCCCAGTCGGCGCACACAATGCCCCACAGTCCCTCCCGAGAGAAATCGCCCGCCGTGCCCATGATGTCGTCCGTGAGTCTCGCAACTTCGCAATTCGCCACCGGCTTTGCCAGCCGCCCCGCGGCCGCCGCGTCGGCGCCGGGCCGCGTCAATCTCATCGGCGAACACACCGATTACAACGGCGGTCCCGTGCTCCCCGTGGCGCTCGACCGCCGCACCGCCATCGCCGCCGCACCGGCCGAAAGCTGGGCCGCCGTGACCATGCTCGACGGCGTGGTGCACCGGCTCGATCCGGACGCGCCGCTCCGTCGCGACTGGACCGACTACCTGGTCGGGGTGATTCGCGAGCTGCGGACGCGCCGCGCCGCGCCGGCAGGTGCGCGCGTTGCGGTCGCGAGCACGGTGCCGGTCGGCGCGGGGCTGTCGTCGTCGGCCGCGCTGACCGTCGCGGCGGCACGCGTGCTGAGCCACCTGGCCGGCCGGCGGCTCGACCGGGCCGCGCTGGTCGACGTCGCGTTCCACGCGGAGCACGATCAAGTGGGCGTTCGCTGCGGCCGCATGGACCAGACGATCGCCGCGCACGCGAGGCGTGGCACCGCGCTGCTGTTCGAGACGGGCCTCGGTACCATCGAGCCGGTGCCGTTTCCGGGACGGCTCTGGATCGTCGAGACCGGCGTCTCGCATCGGCTCACCGGCGGCGCGCTCAACGAGCGCCGCCGCGAGTGTGAGGAGGCGCTCGAGCTCTGCCGCAGGTGGCGTCCCGGGCTTCGCTGGCTGGCCGAGCTCGCGCCGGCCGACCTCCCGGAGGTGGCGCGGCAACTTCCGCCCCCGCTGGTGCCGCGCGTCCGCCACGTGGTCACCGAGACCGCACGGACCCGCGCCGCGGCGCTCGCGCTCGCCGCCGGCGATCTCGCCGCCGTGGGACAGTTCCTGGTCGAAGGCCACGAATCGCTCCGGGTCGACTACCAGTCGACGGTGCCGGAAGCGGATTTTCTGGTGGAGCGCGCCGTGGCGTACGGCGCGTATGGGGCCCGGCTTACCGGTGCGGGCTGGGGCGGCGCCGTCCTCGTACTGGCGCCGGCCGATCGCGAGACCCGCATCGTGGCGGAGCTCGCCCGCGATTTCGCCGACCGCTTCGGACGCACGGCCGAGGCCTGGAGCACCAGGGCCTCGGCCGGCGTCCGGCGGGAAGCGCTCCCGGCCGCCGAGGGATAGATTCCGGGGCCCGCCGCCCGGGTGGCGAAACCGGTAGACGCTGAAGACTTAAAATCTTCTGGGACCTTGTCCCATGTGGGTTCGAATCCCACCCCGGGCACTGTGACCCGCGCCCCGCAGGCGCGCTACTGCGATTCCTGCCCTGGAGCGGGAGGAGGGCAGACCGCGGGCGAGACCCGGGTTACGGCGGCCTGCAGGATCAGCCGATCGGCGGCCGTCGCGGCCGCCGGGCTCCCGGCCGACAGCCGGATGTACTCCCCGTCGCCCGCCGCGGTCGGACCCACCAGGCTGCCATTGACCGCCTTCGCCGCCGCGGTCTTGTCGCGCTCCGGCGTGCCCGCTCGAAAGCCGACCACGAGCAGATCCTGCATCGGGCCGCCGCCCGAGCCGGCGCACGCGTGCGCGAGCGTGGAGTCCACCGGGGCCACGTTGACCACCAGCGGACCGCTGGACGACAGCGTGTCCATTGCGACGCCGCGCGCGGAGGTGTCGGCGGTGGCGCTATCGGCCCGGGCAGCACCGCCGCTCGGAGCCGGTCGGCCCGAATCGGCGGCGGGAGGTCGCGCGGGGTAGACACCCGTTGCCGCTGCCGCCGCGGCGGCTGCGGCAGCTGCCGCGGCCACCGAATCGCTGGAGGTCTGGGCCGCGGCTCTCCCGGCGCCGGCCAGAAGCAGCAGCCCCGTCGCGATCGTCGCCCTCTGGGTCATCATCTCCGGCTCGCTCCACCGGCCGCCAGTGCCTCGCGCGCCGCCGCCAGCCGCTCCCGCTCGACGATCTCATACTGCGCCACGGCCCGCACCTCGAGCTCGCCGTACGACGGCCCTTCCAGCCGCGCATCCGCCTCGGTCACCTGTGCCAGCGCACGCCAGAGCCCCCGCTTGCCCTGAATCCCCATGGCCAGCGTCTCGAGGCCCTCGAGCCGGGCCAGCGCCGGATCCTCCCGGGCGGCGATCGCCAGTTTGGCCCGGCCCGCCTTCTCGCCGAGCCAGGCGGCCGCGCGTTTCATGTGGCTCTCGCCGGCACCGAGGCGGCCGATCAGCTCGCGGAGCGTCTGTTGATCGGCACTGATCTCCCGATGCAGGCCGCGCAGGGTCTGCAGGAGCGCCCCGGGCTCCTCGTGCTCCGACAGGGTCTCGATCAGCTCGAGTGCCGCGACCGAGCCGGCGAGATGATCGTTGAGGTAGATGGCGAGGACGTCGGAGGCCATGGCGAGCCGGCGGTCACGCGGCGTGCACGGGTCCAAGCCCCCGCACGACCTTCAGCGTGGTGATGAGCTGCCCGGTGTGCCGCGCGGTGTGCTCCGCGCCGTGGGCGAGTAGTCCGAGTACCGTGGCGGGGAGCCTGGCGCGTCCCACCGGTCGAGTCTCTCCCAGGCTTTCGGCGGGCGTGCGGCGGAGCTGATCGAGCGCGCGGTCGATCGCCGCCGCGGCGCCGGCGACGAGCGCTGTCGCGCCGCCGCCTGGCTCGCTCTCGGCGCGGAGTGCCGCGAGTTGATCCGGACTGAGGGATTCGCCCCGCGCGTAGGTGTAGAGCCGGTCGAGGCTTCCCGCCAGGTGCCGGAGGTGGAACCCCGCGGACGCCGCGCCGCCGGGCCTGTGCCACAGCTCCGCTTCACTGGTGCCGTCGGCGGCGGCCGCGATATCCTCCCGCGCCTGCACCAGCGCGTGGGCGGCCGGCATGAGCGGGAGGGCGATGCCGGGCAGCGGGCCGCGGAGCCAGGCCTCTGGCTGGGACGGAGTCATGAATCCAATCTAACCGCGGCCCCGTCTGAGAAGCGGACCAGCAACCGCGCGGAGGCGCGCCGAGGCCATGACGTTCAAGTCTCCCATCTGGCAGCCGATCGCCATCCTGCTCAGTGCCGTCAACCTGGTGGGCGTCGGATTCGCGGCCGGCGCGGCGGAGCCGTGGCACGCCGGCATCCATGCAGCGCTGGGGCTGGGCTTCGGGCTGTGGGCCCAGCGGCTGCGCGGGACTCCGCGGGCCCTCCCGGCCGACGATCGGCTCGCGGCGCTCGAGGACGACATGAGCGAGCTGCGGCGCGAGCTCGCCGAAGCGCAGGAGCGCCTGGACTTTGCGGAGCGCGTGCTGGCGCAGCCCCCAGACACGCGTCGCGTGGGTCCGGAGCAGTAGCGCCACTCGAGCTCGTGGAGTGGCTCGCGGTGGCGCTGATGGTGTTCTGTCCGGCGTTCCGCCGGTCGGCGTGACGCCTGAGCCTCGCGGCCTGTATATTCGCCCGGCAGGAGGGGGGCCTGGCCGTGACATTCCGTCAGACTGCCGTTCGGACCGCCGCCGCGGCCGCCGTCGTGCTCGGGTGCGGCGGTGAGAGCACCGGCCCGCGCCCGATCGTCGGGACCTACGCCCTGGTATCGGAGAACGGGCAGGCGCTGCCGTCCGATCCCAGCGCGCCCGACGGTTGCTGTCTCACGCTGAGCGGCTCGCTCTCGCTCATCGCGGCGACGTACGACCTCCATACGTCCCACCGGAACAAGAACAACGGCCTCGAGTTCGAGAACTCCGAACAGGGGACGTACGTGAGGCAGGGCGGTACCCTTCGATTCACCCGCACCGGCGGCGGAGGCGAGGGGTATCCCTACCTGCTCGCCCCGGGCACCGTGTCGGCCGATGGCGATACCATCGTCCTGCTCTACGGCGACGAAGGCCCGGGGTCCGATCAGACCCGCGGGACCTTCGTGCGCTGAGGAGGCATTCGCGTGAGCGTCGAGATCCGCATGCTGGGACCGGAAGACGAGCGCGTGCTCGAGCGCGTCGCCACGGGTGTCTTCGACCACGAGATCGATCCCGCGCTCAGCGCCGAGTTCCTCCGCGACCCGCGGCACCACCTTGCCGCGGCGCTCGAGGACGGCACCGTGGTGGGCTTCGCGTCCGGCGTGCACTACGTGCATCCCGACAAGCCGGCGGAGCTCTGGGTCAACGAGGTGGGCGTGGCGCCCACCCATCAGCGGCGCGGGCTGGGGCGGCAGCTCCTGCGCGCGCTGTTCGACCGCGCGCGCGACCTCGGCTGCCGCGAGGCCTGGGTGCTCACCAGCCCCGCCAACGGCGCGGCGATCCGGCTCTACGAATCGGCCGGCGGGAGCGACATGGTCGACCCGCCCGTGATGTTCACCTTCCGGCTCGACGCCGAGCCGTCGAGGTGATGCGGTGCGCTTTCCCGACCCGCTGTTCACGCGTTCGCTGCTCTGGCGCGGGCTCCTGATCTGGGCCGGTACGAGGCTGCTGGTCGCGCTCGGCGGCGCCGGAGTGGCGGGTACGCATCCGGCATCACTCGACGTGCCGGGTACTCTGCTGCTCGTCACGAT
>DASUXW010000205.1:0-2835 GCA_036377715.1 Gemmatimonadales bacterium | reverse complement strand
AAGCGGACGAAGAACAACAAGGAGTTCTTCGCGACGATGGCGCAATAGCAGTAAGCGGTGAGCGGTAAGCGGTGAGTGGGAACAACACATCGGACCACTTTCGGTGTGCTCCTCCCGCTCACCGCTTACCTTTGTGTGCATGCTCCCCCCCTCCGGCCGTCTGCTCGCCGTCGATTGGGGCCAGGTTCGGATCGGCCTCGCGCTCAGTGATGAATCGCAGGTGCTCGCCTCGCCGCTGGAGACACTGGTGCGGCGCGCGGGCAAGCGGTTTCCGATGCCGAGGTTCCTGGAGCTCGTGGAGCACCACGGGCCTGTGGGCATCGTGGTCGGGCTGCCGCTCACCGGGGAGGGTACGGAGGGGGAGAGCGCGGTCGAGGCGCGCGAGCTGGCGCAGCGGATCGGGTGCCGTACCGGGCTGCCCGTGGAGCTCTGGGACGAGCGAATGAGCACGGCACGGGCGTTGGGCGCGATTCGGGAGCAGGGCGGCAGCACCCGCGGTCGGCGCGAGGACGTGGACGCGCTCGCGGCGGCGGTCGTGCTCCAGAGCTACCTGGATGCGGGCCGCGCCCGGGCCGCCGGTGCACAGGCCGCCGGCGGCCCGGAGAGCGAGGGCCGGTGAATCTCGCGATCAGGCGGATCGGTGCCGGCGTGGGACTGTTGGCGGTCGCGGCCTGCAGCGGGACCAATCCCGCTCCGGAGCGGGTCACACTCCCCCCGGGCGCAAGCTTCAGCGCCGTCACCGATACGCTGGCGGAGCACGGGGTCATCCGGAACCGCACCGCCTTCAAGCTCCTGGCCAGGGTGCGCAGGGTGGATCGGTCGGTGCAAGCCGGCGTGTATGAGTTCGAGCCCGGCACCTCGCCCTGGACCGTGCTGGAAGTCCTCTCCCGCGGGGCGGCGGTCAACCGGAAATTCACCGTGCCCGAGGGTCTCACGATCTCCGAAATGGCGGCGTTGGCTTCGGAGCGGCTCGGCATCGCGGAGGATACCGTGCTGGCCGCCGCGAACGACGGCCGGGCCGCCAGCGAGTTCCTGGGCTATTCCGTCAGATCGTACGAGGGATTCCTGCGGCCGGAGACCTACACCCTGCCGCTCGAGACCCGCGGTCCCGAGCTGGTGCGGATCATGGCCCAGGCGTTCAAGGCCGGCTGGGAACCGGCGTGGGATCGGCGGCTGGACTCGCTGGGGATGACCCAGCTCCAGCTGGTCACGCTGGCCTCGATCGTGGAAGGTGAGGCCCGCGTGGACGACGAACGCGAAACGATCGCGGGGGTGTACCACAACCGGCTCCGGATCGGGATGGCGCTGCAGGCCGATCCCACCGTGCAGTACGCCATCGCGCTCGCCACCGGCAAACGGAAGCCGCGCCTGTACGAGAAGGACTATCAGTTCGCGTCGCCCTACAACACCTATCTCCACCCGGGGCTGCCCCCGGGGCCGGTCAACTCGCCGGGACGCCGCAGCATCGAGGCGGCGCTCTACCCGGCGCAGGTGCCCTATCTCTACTTCGTGGCCGGCCCGGACGGCCGGCACATGTTCGCCCGCACCTACGCGGAGCACCTCCGCAACATCGCGAAGACCCGGCGAGCCGCCGGGCAGCAATAGCCCGGCGCGCTACCGGTCAACAGCGGACCGCCACGCGGCCGCGTACTCCGCGGCGCCGCGCGCGGGGTCGGCGGCGGCGAGAATCCCCGCCGCCACCGCCATCCCTGCACCGCCGGCCCCCCGCACCGCCACGGCATCATCCGGCCGCACGCCGCCGATCGCCAGGCACGGCCGGCCTCCGGCCAGCGCAGCCAGCCTCGCGAACCCGTCGGCGCCCAGCGCGGCACCCGCGTCGGCCTTGGTGCCCGTGACCCGCCACGGGCCGATTCCCCAGTAATCGGCCTCGCCGGCCGCCTTCGCCTCCTCGGCCGAGCCGACGGAGGCGCCGATCACGAAGCCCGGCGGCGCGATCCGCCGCGCGAGCGCGACGGGCACATCGTCGGCGCCGAGGTGTACGCCCGCCGCGCCCGCCGCGATCGCGATGTCGGGCCGGTCGTTGACCAGCACCGGCACCTCGAGCGCCGCCACCAGTGCGCGCGCGAGCGCCACCTGCTCGCGCCCGGACGCGTTCTTGAGCCGGAGCTGCACGGAACCGACCCCGCCGGCGACCGCGGCGCGCGCGAGCGCCACCAGGTCGCGGCCGGCGACCAGCCGGTCGTCGGTCACGAGCATCAGCCGAACCCACGCCGCTACATTAGGTGCCATGAGCTCCCCAACGCCTCGCCTCCAGGGCATCCGCGGGGCCACGACCGTGGAACGGAACGACGCCGCCGAGATCCTCGAGGCGACGGACGAGCTGCTGCGCACGTTGATCGAGACCAACGACCTCGCGCCCGACGACATCGTGAGCGGCCTGTTCACGGTGACCCGGGACCTCGACGCGGTCTTCCCCGCGCGCGCGGCCGAGGAGTACGGATGGAACATCGTCGCGCTGCTCCACGCCACCGAGATTCCGGTGCCCGGCTCGCTCCCGCGCTGCATCCGGCTGCTGGTGCACGCCTATACGACGCGCAGCCGGGCGGAAATCAAGCACTGCTATTTGCGCAGGGCCACCGTCCTCCGGCCCGACCGGGCGTGACCGCGGTCCGGGTCACCGCGCGCGGCGCCGAGCGGTGGGTGCGCGGTCACCCCTGGATCTACCGGAGCGAGGTGACCCACGACGGCGGCGCGCCGGCGGGCGTCGTGCCGGTGCACGACCCGCGCGGCCGCTTCATCGGCCAGGCGCTCCACTCTCCCGCCTCGGAGATACGGCTCCGGCTGCTCGAGCGCACCGACCGGCCGGTGGACGCC
>DASUXW010000204.1:0-9126 GCA_036377715.1 Gemmatimonadales bacterium | reverse complement strand
CCCGTCGAGCCGGTCCAGAAACGACTGAATGTCGTCGCGGGTGATCATCTAGGGGGCTCCCCTCGAAATCTGGTCTACCGCGCCGCCGCCGGCGAGGAGTCGCTCGGCGAAATCTAACCGCTCCTCCACCTCGGCCAGCCGCGCCTGCAGCTGATCGATCTCCTCGGCCGAAATGCTGTCCCGCACCGTGTCGCCGCGTCCGCGGAGCCGTGCGCCGATCGCGGCGCCGATGGGGCCGAGCACCTTGGCCAGCACGAACGCAAGCCCGAGAAAGGCGATCGCCTCGGCTGAGTTCACAATGCAGCCTCCTACTTATGAAGCCGGTCGGGCTCCCGGGACTGGGCCAGCAGGCGCTCGGTGAAGTCGAGGCGTTCCTCGAGCTCGGCGACGCGGCCGTGCAGCGCATCGACCTCGGCCAGGCGCTGCTGCACCTGCTCCAGCTCGCGCTGGAGCGCGGGGTCCTTGCCCCCTTTGCCTTCGAGCCGCCGGCCCAGCGCCCGCGCCAGTGGCCAGAGCACCAGGGTCAGCGCCGCGACCACCGTGAGCACGATCATGACGATCGCACCGGGGTCCATGGTCGAGAAGACCAGATTCGGGTCGAGAGGAATCTGCGGAACCGGCGGCGGAGTGGGCGGCACGGGCACGGCCTGCAGCAGCATCATGGTGTGCTCCCCTGCCCCAGCTCACCGGGCTGTCGCTGGCCCAGGAGGCGTTCGGTGAAGTCCACCCGCTCCTGGAGCTCCGCCAGCTCGGACCGGAGCGCGTCCACCTCGGCGAGCAGCTCCGGATCGGGGTCCGCACGGCCGCCCTGATTGCGAATCCGCTCGGCCAGCGCCTTGCCGACCGGGCTGATCGAGAGCAGAAACAGAGTGCCCCCGCCGAAGATGAAGATGATCGCCAGTATGCCTTCCATGTCCATCCTCTGACTCCTCCGCGCCGGCCCTACGGACCCAGGTGGCCCGATGTTTCAGGGCGCAACACGGGCCCGGAGGGCTACGACACCAACTCCACCGCCCTGATCGCCCCCAGGGACACGGCTATTTCGGTCTCGTCGTTTCCGGCCGGCCTGAGATAGACCTCGTTGGCGTCGCGGTTGGTGTCCACGCTCATGGGAATCCCGACGACCTCGGTCAAATCGGTCATCGTGATGCGCACGAGGTGCTCGTGTCCGCCGGCGTAGCCCAGAAGCGAGACGATGTCTTCGTAGGTCATGGCGTCCCCCGGAAGGTGGGACACCTAATGTAGGCCGACGGCGCTTGCACCCGCAACGCGACGGGGCGCGAGGAGATGCTCGTCCAGGAACCG
The DNA here is from genome assembly GCA_036377715.1 of Gemmatimonadales bacterium. Taxonomy (GTDB): domain Bacteria; phylum Gemmatimonadota; class Gemmatimonadetes; order Gemmatimonadales; family GWC2-71-9; genus CAVVWJ01. Next base: position 7,821 of record DASUXW010000204.1, on the reverse strand, counting down.
GGTGATGAGGGTAAAGAGGTGCAGGGTAGTGTTCTTCCCCTGGCAGACGCAGTGGGTCCGGTTGGGATAATCCATCATCTGAAAGGGCTTGTTCTCGGCGATCAGCGCGTTGATCAACACTTCGCTGTTCTGGAAGTGCACGTTGTCGTCGCCGCTTCCGTGCACCAGCAGCAGGTTGCCGCGGTAGCCCTCTACGTAGCTCATCGGGGACCCGCGGTCGTAGCCTTCGCGGTTGTCGGTGATGAGCCCGTTGTAGCGCTCGGTGTACACGTTGTCGTACAGCGACCAGTGGGTCACGGGCGAGACCGCCACGCCGGTCGCGTAGATGTCAGGGTGCTGGAACAGCATGTTCAGGGTCATGAACCCACCGTAGCTCCAGCCCCAGATCCCGATTCGATTGCGGTCCACGTAGCGGCGCTGCATCAGGTACCGGGCGGCGGCGGCCTGGTCGCGCGCTTCGAGCACACCCAGCTGCCCGTAGATCGACTTGCGCCACGCGCGGCCGAGCGGCGCCGGGGTGCCCCGGTTGTCCACGACCGCCACCAGATACCCCTTCTGGGTCAGCATCGAGTGCCACAGGTAGTACCCGCCCCACTGGTCCTCGACCTCGGCGTTCCCGGGGCCACCATAGACGAAGAACAGGAGCGGGTAGCTCCGGGTGGAATCGAAATCGGCCGGCTTGAACAGCATCGCCGGCATCCTGGCCCCGTCTTCCGCCGGGATGCCGAGCCACTCGACCCTCGGCCCGCGGAGCCGGGCCACCGCTCCCCTGAGCGTCGCATTGTCCACCAGCGTCCGAATGACCCGATTCCCCTGCAGCCGGACCAGGCGCACCACCGGCGGCACGCCGAGCCGGGAGTAGGTCTCGAGGGCATAGCGGTACCCAGGCGCGGCGTCGTACAGGTGGGTGCCGGGTTCGTTGGCAGGGCTGATGCGCTCGGGTTTGCCTTTCCCGTCCAGCCGGGTCCGGAACAGGTACTTCTGCGTCGGGTTCGAGGGCGAGGCGATGAAGTAGACCCAGCCGCCCTTGTCGTCCACGCCCACGACGTCCAGCACGTCGAACGCGCCGCGGGTCACCAGCCGGGTCTTGCCGTCACGTGAGACCGCATAGACGTGGTTCCAGCCGTCGCGCTCGCTCAACCAGATGAACTCCCGGCCTCCGTTGATCCAGTCCATCCGGTCCACCACGTCGAGCCAGGTGGAATCGCGCTCGGTGAAGAGGGTCCGCACCGCGCCGGTGCGGGCGTTGCCCAGGATGACGTCGTTCGTGTTCTGCAGCCGGTTGAGCCGCTGCAGGATCACCTCGTCCGACCCCGCCGCCCATTCCATCCGCGGGATGTAGTGGTTGCGCGGATCGCCCTGAACCGCGAGCCAGCGGGTGGGGCCGCCCGCGGAGGGCACCACGCCGACCCGGGCCGCCGAGTTGGAGGTACCGACCTTGGGGTACTGCACCGGGGTGACGAACGAGTAGAGCGAGTCGGTGTCGTTGATCAGCTTGAAGTCCTTGACGCTGTCCGCATTGAGCTGCCAGTAGGCGATGCTCCGGCCGTCCGGACTCCAGCGCCACCCGTCGGCGTAGTTGTTCATCAGCTCTTCTTCGTACACCCAGTCGAAGGTGCCGTTGATCATCGTGCGGGAGCCGTCCGTCGTGAGCGCGATGATTCGGCCGGAGGCGAGCTCTTCGACGTAGAGATTGTTCTCCCGCACGTAACCCACCTGGCGCCCGTCGGGTGAGAACTTGGCGAACATGAGCGTCGAGGGCTTCGCGTCCCGGCCGCCCAGTTGGCGCAGCGAGCCCGACGGGCGATCGAGGACCCAGTAGTCGCCGCGGGTATTGAGCCGCCACACCGGACGGGTGTTGGTGAAGACCAGGAGCTTCTGCCCGTCCGGCGACCAGGAGTAGTTCTCGATCTCGAGCGGGCTCTCGGCGCCAGCCGGGGTGAGCTGCCGCGCGGCAACCATGATCTCGCGCCGCCCGCTCTCGACGTCGTACCGGACGAGGTCCTGTCCGGCGCCGTCCGGCGCCGGTTCCAGCGTAGTGTACGCCGACCCGTCCTCGAGCCAGCGCGCGGGCCCGAACGGCTGCGGGGCGAACTCCTTGGAGCCGTAGATGCGGTCCAGCGTCAGGAGACTCGAATCGGCCTGCTGGGCGGGCGCGACCGCGGGGATGGCGGTCAGGAGACCGGCGACCAGCAGGAGGGCGGAGCGACGGATCACGGAAGTTCCCGGTAAGAAGTTGGTTGCGGGGGGACACGCGCCGGACTATCCCTTCACGAAGGAGGAGTATATCCGACCCGCGCTGACGGAGCACATGGCGCACTTCGGCCGATCACGCTCGCGGGTTTCACGGAGCCGCCGGCTCCCATTGCCGAGGCAGGGATGACCCGAATCGACTGCACGCCAAACCTCAAATCCGCCGCGCTGTTACCGGCGCTCGCGCTCATCCTGGCCGGCTGCTCCGGACCGGCGCCCGCCTCAGCCCACGCCTCGGCACCGGCCCCGGCCGATACGGCGGCCTCGGATACGGAGGCCTTGACCAGTCCGGCTCCCAATCAGGCTCCGGCGGCCGACACGGCCGCACCGACCCCGACGGCGGCGCCCGCGGCGGCGCCTTCCGACTCGTTCCTGGCGTATGATGCCGCCTCGAACACCGTGACCTTCCAGCTCATCGCCGGTCCGTTCGACTTCAATGGCTTCACCAGCGGCGGGGCCACGCTCAGCGTTCCGCCGGGCAGCAACAACGTGATCGTGTTCGAGCAGAAGGACGGCACCCCGCACAGCGCGGAGGTGGCCTCGGGCACGGGTCCGGTCCCCAATTCGGGCGGCGAGCCGGCGATTCCCCGGGCCTACACCAACAGCCTGACCCAGGGGCTGCCGCAGGGCGCCGTGGACACCATGAAGTTCACCGCTCCCGACACCGGCTCCTACCGATTGATCTGCGGTGTGCCCGGCCACGCGCTGTCGGGGATGTGGATCTGGTTCAAGGTGGATCCGTCGGCGAAGACGCCGAGTTTTGGGCCCACGAAGCAGTCTTGAGTCGTCAGTCCTCAGTCATCAGTCGTCAGGGCTGCCCTGCCGATGACTGAAGACTGAGGACTCTCCTCAAAAATTTCCCCGTATAGCTCCCCTCCACCTCCGCCACTTCCTCCGGCGTTCCGGCCGCCACCACTTCTCCGCCCCGCTCGCCGCCCTCCGGGCCGAGGTCGATGAGCCAGTCGGCAGTCTTGATGACGTCGAGATTGTGCTCGATGACGACGACGCTGTTGCCCTTGTCGACCAGCCGGTGCAGCACGTCGAGCAGGAGGCGAACGTCTTCGAAGTGCAGACCAGTGGTCGGCTCGTCGAGGATGTAGAGCGTCCGGCCCGTGTCGCGCTTGGCCAGCTCGGTCGCGAGCTTGACCCGCTGGGCCTCGCCGCCGCTCAGCGTGGTGGCGGCCTGTCCGAGATGGATGTAGCCCAGTCCCACGTCGTTCAGCAGCTCGAGCTTGTCGGCGATCCGCCGCTGGTTGCTGAAGAACTCCAGCGCATCGGCCACGGTGAGGTCGAGCACGTCCGCGATGCTCCGGCCCTTGTAGCGAACCTCGAGCGTCTCCCGGTTGTACCGCCTTCCCTTGCAGACCTCGCAGGGGACGTAGACGTCCGGCAGGAAGTGCATCTCGATCTTGACCAGACCGTCGCCCTGGCAGGCCTCGCAGCGGCCGCCCTTCACGTTGAAGGAGAAACGGCCCGGGCCGTACCCCCGCATCCTGGCGTCCGGGAGCTGGGTAAACAGCTCGCGGATCGGCGTGAAGAGTCCCGTGTACGTCGCCGGATTGGACCGCGGCGTGCGGCCGATGGGGCTCTGGTCGATGTCGATCACCTTGTCGATCTGCTCGAGGCCCTCGATCCTGGTGTGGGCCCCGGGCACCAGCCTGGCACGGTAAAAGTGCCGCGCCAGCGACTGGTACAGGATGTCGGTCACCAGCGTGGACTTCCCCGAGCCGGACACGCCCGTCACGGCGGTGAAGACACCCAGCGGGACGTCGAGCGTCAGGTTCTTCAGGTTGTTCGCCCGGGCGCCCACGATCCGGAGCCGATGGCGGCGCGCCGCTTCGCGCCGGCCGCCCGGCACCGGGACGCGCAGCTCGCCGCGGAGATAGCGGCCCGTGAGCGACTCGGGATGCGCGCGGACTTCCTCGACCGAGCCCTCGGCCACCACCTCGCCGCCCAGGCGCCCGGCCCGCGGGCCCAGGTCGATCACGTGGTCGGCGGCCTCGATGGTGTCGGCGTCGTGCTCGACGACGATGACCGTATTGCCCAGGTCGCGCAGCCCGCGCAGCGTGCCCAGCAGGCGCTCGTTGTCACGCTGGTGCAGCCCGATGCTGGGCTCGTCCAGGATGTAGAGGACGCCGACCAGGCGGGAGCCGATCTGGGTGGCCAGCCGGATGCGCTGGGTTTCGCCGCCGGACAGGGAGGTGGCGCCGCGTCCCAACGTGAGGTAATCAAGCCCCACGTCGCGCAGGAAGCGAAGCCGGTCGATCACTTCCTTGAGGATCGGTCCCGCGATCTCTGGGTCGAGCCCGGCGCCGCGCCCGTTCCCCCGCAGCGGGATGCTCTCGAAGAACTCGATGGCCCGCTCGACCGGGAGGTCCACCACCTCGCCGATCCCCTTCCCATGCACCAGGACGGCCAGGCTCTCGGCCTTGAGCCGCTTCCCGCCGCATGTCTGGCAGGGCTGCTCGATCATGAACTCCTCGAGCCCGACGCGCACCGCATCGCTGCTCGACTCACGGTAACGCCGCTCCACGTTGCGGAGCACGCCCTCCCATTCGCTCTCGTACTCGCCGCGGCCACGGGCGCCGTTGGTCTGGAACCGGAACCGCCCCGGCGCGCCGTACAGCAGCGCGTGCTGCGCCTCCGGGCTGTGCTCGCCCCAGGGCGCCGAGAGGTCGAACTTGAACGCCTTGGCCAGCGTGGGCAGCACCACCTTGCGCAGGTAGCCGGTGGGCTCCCCCCAGGGCAGGATCACGCCTTCGAGAATCGAGATGCTGGGGTCGCCGAGCACCAGCTCGGCGTTCACCTCGCGCCGGGTGCCCACCCCGTGGCAGTCGGGACAGGCGCCGAACGGCGAATTGAACGAGAACTGCCGCGGCTCGAGCTCCGGAAGCGAGAGCCCGCAGACGGGGCAGGCAAAGCGTTCGCTGAAGAGGACGGACGGACGGGCGGACGGACGGACGGGCGGACGGACCGCGTCGCCCTTTGGTGTGCTGGTGCCGTCCGGCCCCCCGTCGTACCTGACGATTTCAACGACCCCGTCAGCCACCTTCAGCGCGGTCTCGATGGAGTCGTTGAGCCGTGAGCGGTCGTCCGCTCGCACCACCAGGCGGTCCACCACGACGGCGATGTCGTGGTTCTGGCGGCGGTTGAGGGTGGGGATCTGGGACAGATCGTAGGTCTCGCCATCCACCCGCACGCGGACGAAGCCGCGCTGGCGGATGTCGTCGAACAGATCGCGGAACTCGCCTTTGCGGCCACGCACGACGGGCGCCAATACCTCGATGCGCGTCTCCGCCGGCCAGGCCAGGACCGAGTCCGTGATCTGCGCGGCGCTCTGGCGGGTGACCGGGGTGCCGTCATTGGGGCAGTGCGGCACCCCCACCCGGGCCCACAGGAGCCGCAGGTAGTCGTAGATCTCGGTGACGGTGCCGACGGTGGAGCGCGGGTTCTGGCCGGTGCTCTTCTGCTCGATCGAGATGGCGGGCGAGAGCCCTTCGATCGCATCCACGTCCGGCTTTTCCGTGAGGCCGAGGAACTGCCGGGCGTAGGCGGAGAGCGACTCGACGTACCGCCGCTGCCCCTCGGCGTAGATGGTATCGAAGGCCAGCGAAGACTTGCCCGAGCCCGAGAGCCCGGTAATGACCGTGAGACGGTTGCGGGGGATGGCGACCGAGACGTTCTTGAGGTTGTGCTCCCGTGCGCCCCGCACCCGCAGAAATTCCTGAGACATAGCCCCGAAAGCTACCCGAAGCGCGGCTCGAGGGTCAACGGGTTCCCGTTTCGTGCGCCGCCGTCTAGCATTCAGCGATCCTGATGACACCCTCCTCACCCGACGAGCCGGCCGCGCCCTCGCGCCCGACCAGCCCCGCCGAGCGGCTGCAATCCCGCGCGGAGGTCACGGCATCGGGTCCGCGCCCGGCCGACGCCATCCCGATTTACCGGGAGCTCCTGTCCGCGGAGCCTGAGCACCTCGAGGGCCGGCTGGGCTTTGCCCGGCTGCTCGCCGGCCTGGAGCAGCCGGCGGAGGCGATGGGCGTGCTCGACGACGGGCTCCGGCACACGCCGGACGGCACCGAGCTGCTCATGCTTCGTGGCACCCTCTCCCTGCATCTCCGGCGCTACGAGGACGCGGAGGCCGACATCCGCCGAGTCCTGCGGCTGCATCCGTCCCACGCACCCGCCCACCTCGAGCTCGGCCGGCTGCTCGCACGTCGCGGGCGGACCTCCGACGCGGCCGCGCACTTCCAGCGCTCGCTCGAGCTCCAGCCCGACAATGCCCGCGCGCTGCACCACCTGGGCGATGCGCTGAACCAGTCGGGCGACCTCGCCGGCGCGCGCGAGGCGCTGGCCCGGGCGGTCCGGCTCGATCCGCGCGACGCCCGGGCCCACCATCTGCTCGGCCGCGTGCTCGACCGCCTGGGGCACCCGGACGAGGCGCGCGAGATGTACCAGCGCTCGCGCGAGCTCGCCGGAGCGTGATCCGGGTGATCGTGGGCGACCTCGCGCTCGTCGCCGCCGACGCGGTCGTGCGCCCCGCCGGGGCCGACCTCGGCCCGATCGGCTCGGCGGCCGTACGGCTCGACGAGGCCGGGGGCGACCGGTTCGCCGCGCAGCGCCGGACGGCCACGGCGCTCGAGGCCGGCGCCGCGGTGGTTACCGGCGGCGGTGAGCTGCCCGCCGGATTCGTGCTGCACGTCGTGATCGCCGACGAGCGGGGAGCCGCCGACCGGGAGCGGGTCCGGCGCGCGCTGGTCTCGGGCTGGCAGCGCGCGGGCGATTGGGGGCTTCGGCGCATCGCGACCCCGCTCGTGGGGGCGGAGGGCGGCCGGCTTTCGCCCGAGGAGGCACTCGGCTTGCTGGTGGAGACGTTTCCCGGAACTCCAGCCGAGGCTGGGCCGGCGGAGCTCGATATCGTCGTGGCGGCCGAGGCGGAGCGCGAGCGGCTGGCGCCACTGGTGCGGAGGACGGCGTGATCCGTTTGATCCAGCTCGTCAAGCGCTACGGGAAGTTCACCGCGGTGGATGGGCTCGACCTCGTCATCCCGGCCGGCGAGCTGTTCGGCCTGCTCGGCCCGAACGGCGCGGGCAAGACGACCACCATTCGCATGATCGCGGGCATCCTGCGCCCCACCAGCGGCAGCGTGCTCGTGGGCGGGACCGACATCCAGGCCCACCCGCTCGAGGCGAAGGCGCGCCTGGGCTACATCCCGGACCGGCCGTTCGTGTACGACAAGCTGACCGGCGGCGAGTTCCTCCGCTTCGCCGCGGCGCTCTACGGGATGCAGGGACCCGCCGTGGAGCGTCGGATGGACGAGCTGCTCGAGCTGTTCGAGCTCGCACCGTGGAAGAACGAGCTGACCGAGGCCTACAGCCACGGGATGCGGCAGAAGCTGATCATCGCCGGCGCGCTGGTGCACCGCCCCGCGGTGATCGTGGTGGACGAGCCGATGGTGGGGCTCGACCCGCGGAGCGCGCGGCTGCTCAAGGACCTGCTGCGCGAGTTCGTGGGTCGCGGCGGGACGGTGCTCATGAGCACGCACACCATGGAGATCGCCGAAGCGATGTG
>DASUXW010000203.1:0-9697 GCA_036377715.1 Gemmatimonadales bacterium | reverse complement strand
GGCCCGGAGCTGGCCTACCGCCTCGATCGCGGCCTGGGCCACGTTCGGGTCCTTGTGGCGCAGCAGCGGGAGAATCGAGCGGCCGGCGGCCGTATACCCGATCCGGGCCAGGCTCTGCAGCGCGAACATGACCAGCTCGGGGTCGGCGTCGCCGAGCATGACCGTGAGGTGGGGGACGGCGTAGGGCCCCTGGCGCTCGAGCGCGCTCAGCCCCGCGTTCCGGCGCACCGCGTTCTCGCCGTCGGCGACCAGTGCGCCGAGCACCGCCGGCTCGACGTAGCGGGCCGCGAGCCGGATGGCGCGGTCGCGCACCGCCAGTGCGTCGTCCTCCAGCGCGAGGAGAATCGCGCGCTCGCGGTCGGGCCCGCGCACCGCCGCGTCGAGCGCGGCCAGACGTTCGGCTGGCGTGTTCATGCGCTCCTCAGACCTGGAAGACGGCGACGCGCTGCCGCAGCGCCTCGGACTCGCCGGCGAGGCTCTTGGCCGCGCCGGTCATCTGCTCGACCGCGACCAGGTTCTGCCGCGACACCACCGCGATCGCCTCCACCGCCTTGACGACCATCTCGCCCCCGCGGCGCTGCTCGGTGACCGCCTCCGACATCTGGTGGGTGAGCTGATTCATCTTCTGCGCCGCCGCGCTGATCTCCTGCGCGCCGGCCGCGTTCTCGTTGATCGAGCCCGCGATGTGCCGGGCGAGGGTAGCCATCTCGCCCACCGTGCCGAGCACCGCGCGGGCGTCGGCGGCCTGCGCGTCGGCCGCGCGGGCGGCATCGGCCACGAGCGTGGAGGTCTTGCCGATCGACTCCACGATCCCCACGAGCACGTGCCCCATGAGATCCACGGCGTGGTGCGTGTCCTTCTGCACCGTCTCGATGACGGTCCCGATCTCCTGGGTGGCCTGCACCGAGCGCTCCGCCAGGCGGCGGACCTCGTCGGCCACGACGGCGAAGCCCTTCCCGGCCTCGCCCGCGCGCGCGGCCTCGATGGCGGCGTTGAGCGCGAGGAGGTTGGTCTGGTCGGCGATGCCTTCGATGACCTTGACGATCTTGCCGATCTCGTCGGATCGGGCGCCGATCGAGCCGATCGCCTCCTGGAGCCGCTCGCCGTTCCGGCGGGTGTCGTCCACCGACTGGCGGCTCACCTCGTCCACCTGGTGCACCCGGCCGGCGATGGCGCCGACGTTCTCGATCATCGTGGTGAGCGTCTGGGTCGCGCGCTCCACGGCCGAGAGGAGCACCTCGCCGTTCTGCGCGGTATGGGCCAGCGTGGCGCTCATCTCCTGGATCGAGGCCGAGGTCTGGTCCACGTTGGCGGCGAGCGCCTCGGCGCTTCGGGCCAGGTGCTGCATCTGCGAGGCGATCTCGACCATGGTGGACGAGGTCTCCTCGGTCGAGCTGCTCTGCATCTCCGCGCCCTTGGCCATCTGGGTGGAGCTGGCCGAGATCTCCTCGGCCGAGGCCGCCACCGTGCGCGAGGAGACCGCGATCTGGCTCGCGATATCGCGCAGGTTCTTGACCATCTGGCGCATCGAGTGCTCGAGCCAGCCGATCTCGTCGCGCGAGCGGCTCCGGATCTCGGCCGTGAGGTCGCCCTTGGACACCTGCTCGGCCAGCACGCCCAGGCTGGTGAGGGGATCGCCGATGAGCCGCGCGAGCGCCAGCGCCAGCGCGAGGCCGATCCCGATCGTGAGCCCCAGCAGGATCAGGATCGCGGAGCGTGATTCGCTCACCAGCTGCTCGGCTCCCGCGAAGTCGCCCGCCGCGAGCCGGCTCATCCGGGTGAGCGCGTCCATCGCGCGCCAGCCGAGCAGCGCGGTCAGCGTGAGCACCGCGCCGAAGCCGGTGAGGATCTTCCGTCGGATGGTCCAGTCCTTGATCGCCTGCGTCATGCGGTCCATGTCGTCACCCGTGAGAGAGCTGTTCGGCCGGCAGGAGCGCCTTGTCGAGGTCGAGCAGGATGATCAGGCGGGACTGCCAGCGCGCCACGCCGGTGAGATAGGCCGCATCGGCCGACACGACCTCTTCGGGAGCGGCCACCACGCTGGACTCGGGCACCTTGGTCACCTGGGACACCGCGTCCACCAGCAGCCCGAGCACCCGGCCGCGGACTTCGACCACCACCACCCGCGAGCGCGGGGTGAGCTCCGAGGGCGCCAGGCCCAGCCGCGAGCGGAGCTCCACCACGGCGAGGATGCGGCCCCGGAGGTTGGCCACGCCCCGCACGTGCGGCGGCGCCTGCGGCACGCGGGTAATCTCCGAGACCCGGATCACCTCGCGCACCTGGGTCACCGGGATCCCGAACTCCTCGCGGTCGAGCGCGAAGGTGAGCAGGTGCAGCTCGGGACCAGCGGCCGGCGCCGCATCGGCCACGGTCCTGGCCTCGATCGCATCCGCGAACCCCAGCAGTTGCTGGCGGACCTGAGGTTGCTCAACCGGCACGGCGCCCTCCCTCGAGAATGCGGACCGAGTCCAGGATGCAGGCGACGCGGCCGTCGCCCAGGATCGTCGTGCCGGAGACCACGTCGGGCCGGCCGAGCGCGGGATCGAGTCCTTTCACCACCACGTCCTGATGCCCCACCAGCCGGTCCACCAGCAGCGCTTGGCGCCGGCCGCCCGCCGCCATCACCACGTAGAACCGCCGCGGCGCGCGGCGCGCCGGCTCGGTGCCCAGCACCGCCCCGCCGTCGGTCACGTGGATCAGGTCGCCGCGCCACTGGGTCACGCCGCGGTGGTTGATCTCCCGGATCGCTTCTGGCTCCGCGCGCACCGTTTCGGCCACGTGCGCGAGCGGGAGCGCGAACCGCTCCCGGTCGATCTCGACGATGAGCGAGCGCACGATCGCAAGGGTGACGGGCAGGCTCAGCGTGAAGGCCGTCCCCTTGCCAGGCTCGGTCTCGACGTCGATCGTGCCGCCGAGCGCGTGAATCGCGCCGGCGACGACATCGAGCCCCACGCCACGGCCCGCCAGCGCCGAGACCTGCTCCGCGGTCGAGAGGCCCGGCAGGAAGATGAGGCTCCGGAGCGGGATCACGTCGTCGTCCCGGACTTCCTGCCCCAGCGCCTCCGCCTTCTTGCGAATGGCCTTCTCGTTGAGCCCCCGCCCGTCGTCGGCCACCCGGATGACCACGCGGCCGGCCTGCGGCGCGGCATCGAGCCGGACCGTGCCCTCTTCCGGCTTGCCGGCGGCCCGGCGCGCGTCGGGCGATTCCATCCCGTGCACGATCGCGTTGGTCACCAGGTGGATCAGCGGCTCGCTCAACCGGTCGAGCACCGCCTTGTCGAGCGGCGTCTCGCCGCCGGACTGGACCAGCCGCACCCGCTTGCCCTCGGCCGCGGCGGTATCGCGCACCATCCGAGGGAACCGGCCGAACACGGTCGCGATCGGGAGCAGACGTGTCTCCATCAGCGTGGACTCGAGCCGTTTGAGCGTCTTCTCGAGCGCGAGGATCGTCTGGTCGAGCCGGTCGAGCTCCTCGCAGGCGCCGGTGCGCCGCGCGACCGCCTGCCAGGCCTCGGCCAGGGCGGAGTGCTGGATGAGGCCTTCGCCGAGCACCTCGAGCAGCGCATCAAGCCGGCGGAAGTCCACCCGGACGACGCTGTCCACCCTGTCGCCCTGCTCGCCGCCGCGCCGCTCGGCCCGCCGCCGCTCGGGCGGCGGGTCGGCCGCATCGCCGCCGGCCTCGAGCCAGCCCCGCACCCGATCGACGAAGCGCGCGGCGGGCACGGAATCCATCTCGGGCGCGGCGTGCCGCACCAGATCCACCAGGAGCCCGGCCCCCTCGGCCAGGAGCGCCCCGGCCGCATCGGTGCGCCGGCCGGGCGTCCGACGCAGGAGGCCGCAGGCGTCCTCGAGCGCGTGCGCGGTCCGCTGCGCGGGTGCGAGCCCCATCATCGCGGAGTTGCCCTTGACCGTGTGCAGCGGGCCCGGCAGCGAGGCGAGGAGGTCATCGGCCGGATCGCCCGCGTGCCAGCGCCGCTCGAGCTCCACGGAGGCGTCGGCCACCTGCTCGGCCAGCGGGAGGCACTCGAGGACGTAGTCCTGGAGCAGCTCGCCGAAGGGGTTCTCGCCGCCGCTCACGTCACGCCGCGGACTGCGCCAGCGCGCGCGTCACCAGCCGCTCCACGTCCTCGGGCTGGAACGGCTTCCTGAGATAGTCCCACGCCCCGGCCTTGCGGCCGCGCGCCTCGTCCTCGGCGGTGCCTTCGGTAGTCACCAGCACGATCGGGATGTGCGGGTGCAGCCCTTCCGCGCTGCGCCGCTCGAGCACCTCGAGGCCGTTCATCTCGGGCATGTTGAGGTCGAGCAGCACCAGGGCGAGCTCCGGGTGGGCGACCAGCAGCCCGTACCCCTCGCGCCCGTTGGTGGCGAAGTAGACCGTGCTCCCCGCCAGCGCACCGCGCGAGAAGATCAGGCGGTACATCTGGTGGTGCAGCTTCGAGTCGTCGATGATGAGAAAGGAGTGCGGCATGCCGGCTCCGGGCTCAGCGCAACCACGTTGTGCGACGGGGTGCACCTGCTCGTGCAAGAGGCAGACCCGCCCGGGGCAGGGCGGCTAAGTGCAAGCCGGAGTGGAAGCTGAGTGGAGGAGGGAGGGTCGGACGCGGGTGCGGTCCGGCGTCTTGTTCAAGCTTTTGCGGAGATCTGCAACGCTCAGTCGGTCAGCGCATCGAGTCGGGCGCGCACCGCCTCTGCGAGCGAGCCCGGTGCCGGGACGGGAGCGGCAAGGCACCGGGTGACGACCACGAGGAACCGGCGCTCGAACCGGCAGCGCGGCGCGCACCAGGGGCAGCAGGAGAGATGCCCGTCGAGGGCGCGAGCCTCTTTCGCGCCGAGCTCGCCGTCAAGATATTCCCAGAGTCGCTCCACGACCTCTGGACACTCCATTCGCATCCTCCCTGGCCGATGGCGGCCTCGCAGCCGCACTCGCCCTGGTGAACAGCATACCTCGCCCGGAGGTTCCTCCGCGCATGACCCCGCGCTCCCGCACCATCACGCTGGCCATCGTCCTCGCCTTCGTCGCGTTCCTCGTCTGGTCCACGCTCTCGAGCCAGCGGGTCGAGTGCGAGGTCACGGTCGAATACCAGGGGCAGCGCGGCAGCGGCAAGGCCTCCGGCGCCTCGGAGGAGGACGCCGCGCGCGAGGCGCAGACTGCCGCCTGCGGGCCGCTCGCCGGCTCGATGAACGATCGGATCGCCTGTGACCGGGTCCCACCCGTGAGCCGCCGCTGCCGCACGCTGTGACGCGGCTCCGCTTTCCCCACCCTCTCACGCTGCTCGTGCTGTGCGTGGCCATCGCAGCCGTGCTCACCTGGGCGCTGCCCGCGGGCGAGTACGAGCGCCGCGAGGACCCGGCGGCCGGCCGCGAGGTCGTCGTGGCGGGCACCTATCACGCGGTCCAGCCGAGTCCGGTCGGCCCCTTCGATGCGCTGGTGGCGATCCCCAAGGGGATGAGCGACGCGGCCTCGGTGATCTTCTACGTGTTCCTGGTCGGGGGTGCGTTCGCGGTGGTGGAGCGGACGGGCGCGCTGGGCGAGCTGGTGAACCGGCTGGTGCGCGGGCTGGAGGGGCGCGGCCTCTGGGTCATTCCCATCGTAGGCTTCGTGTTCGGCTGGGCGGGCGTGCTGATCCAGATGCAGGAGGAGCTGATCGCGTTCGTGCCGGTGTTGCTGCTGCTCACCCGCCGGCTGGGCTTCAACGCGCTCACCGCCGTCGCGATGAGCCTGGGCGCCTCGGCGGTGGGTGCGGCGTTCAGTCCCATCAACCCGTTCCAGGTCGGGATCGCGCAGAAGGTGGCCGGGGTGCAGCTGCTGAGCGGATGGCAGTTCCGGTCGGTGTTCCTCGTCCTCGCCTGGATGATCTGGACCGCCGGAACCATGCGATTCGCCAGCCGGACACGGGTTGCGCCCGAGCCGCCCGAACCCGACGGGCCGGGGGGGAAGACCGCCGGTCCGCGGCAGGCCGTCGTGCTCGCGATCGTGGTCGCCACCTTCGTGGCGTTCGTCGTGGGGGTCACCGAGTTCGGCTGGGACTTCGACCAGCTCTCGGGACTCTTCTTTCTGATGGGGGTGGCCGCCGGCCTGGTCGGCCGCCTGGGCGTGAGCGGGACGGCCGACGGGTACGTGGAGGGGTTCCGCTCGATGGCCTTCGCCGGGCTCCTGATCGGCTTCGCCCGGGCCATCTACGTGGTGCTGAACGAGGGGCGCGTAGTGGACACCATCGTCCACGGGCTCTTCACCCCCATCGCCGCGCTGCCGGCCACGCTCTCGGCACTGGGGATGATGGGGGTCCACGCGCTGGTGCACGTGCCTGTCCCCAGCACCAGCGGCCAGGCGGTGCTCACGATGCCCCTGCTGGTGCCGCTGTCCGATCTGATCGGCCTCTCACGCCAGGTGACCGTCCTGGCCTACCAGTACGGCGCCGGTCTGTGCGAGCTGCTGACGCCCACCAACGGTGCGCTCATGGCCATGCTGGCCGCCAGCGGCGTGCGCTACGAAACGTGGATCAGGTTCGTGGGGCCGGTGCTGGCCGGGCTGGCTGTCCTCGGGGCGGTCGGCGTCGCGGCCGCCGTGGCAACCGGGCTTCAGTAGCCGCAGCGCTCAGGCCGAGGGCTGACCGGTCAGCGTCTCCAGCGTCTTGAGGTCGGCCACGCCGACATGCCGGCTCCGTTCCTTCCCGTGTTCGAACACGATCAGCGTCGGGATGCCCCGGATCCCGAACCGTCCGGCAACCTTGGGGTTGACCTCGGTATCCACCTTGAGCACCAGCACCGACCCGGCGTGGCGGGACGCGAACTCGTCCAGCGTAGGCGCCATCATGTGACAGGGGCCGCACCAGTCGGCGTAGAAATCCACGAGCACCGGCACAGTCGTTCCCTGGAGCGACTGGTCGAAATCGGCCTCGGTGGATTTGATGGGCCGATCGAGCAGGATGGGCCGGTGGCAGTTGGCGCACTTGGGACCCTGCGGGAGCCGGGACAGGTCGATCCGGTTGGCCGTGCCGCAGACGGGGCACCGGACGACGGCGCGCCGCTGCGCGGGCGTCGGCTCGGTTGCTGGCTGAGACATGTTTCCTCCCTCCCTCGTATGGAGCCAAAGCTAGTGACCACGTTCACAGACGGGAACGGTTGGGCTGGCATTAGTGTTGCGAAGTGTGGCGGCCAATCAACCCGGAAGGCAGGTGCCACATGAGCGAGCTCACCATTCGTGAGATGGGACAGGACGAGGATTTCGCGGCCTGGTTCTCCGAGCTCCTCGAGCAGGAGGACGGCTACAACGGCGCCGCCGGGCCGCTCGACGAGCATTACCTCATTCTCAGCAACGAGATTGGTGACTGGATCGGGGGCCTCCGATACTGGCTCCGTGGCGGGGTGGCGCATCTGGTCGACGTGGTGGTTCTGCCGCAGGAGCGGCATCAGGGCCACGCCCACCGGCTGCTGGCCGCCTTCGAGGAGCGCGCGGCGGAGGCCGGGGCCCATGTGTCCGAGTTCTGGACCGACGACCAGCGTTCCGAGGGTCTCCTCGCCGCTTTCGGATGGAGCCGCGTCCTGCAGCGGGACGACTACATGGGGCACCGAAGCTGGGCCCTCATGGAAAAGCGCCTGACCCACTCCGAGTCCTGATTCTCCTGGGACGCCGCCGGTTGGCGCGGGAACGGCCGGTCACTGTATGTTTCTGTGACTGGCCGTTTTTCGTGGCCGGTGCGGACACCTGACCCAGGGAGATCATGGGCATCGCCTCCGAGACCGAACGCGACCTCGCACTCAAGATCGAAGTACTCCGCGACCTCGAGGAAGCCGTGCGCGAGCTCAGGGAAAACCATGAGCGCAAGCGCGACGTATGGTTCCCTGAGGACCTCCTGGCACCCGAGCCCGAGACCTGCCCCGACGAGTTCCAGCGCCGGCTGCGCGAGCAGGCGTCCGGCATTCCCGATCCGGTCCGCGCCGCGCTCGCCCTCAACATGCTGACGGAAGAGGGATTGCCCCACTTTCACCGGCTGCTCGCGGTCTATCTGGGTGACGACAGTCACTGGCGCGCCTGGAACAACCTCTGGACCGCCGAGGAAGACCGGCACGGCGCCGTGCTGCACGACTACACCCGCGATACCCGGCTCTTCGACCAGCGCAAGCTCGAGGAGATGCAGTTCGAGTATCTCCGGCGCGGGTTCCATCCCGAGTGGGATCGCGACCCCTACCGGGTCTTCGTCTACACGACGGTGCAGGAGCGGGCCACCCAGTTCTCGCATGCCGAGACCGGCCGGATCGTGGGCGAGTACGAGCCGCGGCTGGCCGAGGTGCTCGGCCACGTGGCCAAGGACGAGGCCAGGCACTACGCGTTCTACCGCAGCGTCTTCGACCTCATCCTCAAGCGCGATCCCAACGGGGCGCTGCACTCGGCCTCGTTCATCCTTCCGGCGATCGACATGCCGGGCGTCACGATGCCGGGGTTCAAGGACCTGGCCGAGGTGATCCGCCGGGCCGGGATCTACGGGCCGCGCGACTACCTGCGGATCGTGCAGGAACAGATCCGGTACTGGAAGATCGAGAGCCTGCAGGGGCTGAACGAGATCGGCCGGATGGCCCAGGAGAAGATCATGGGGATCCCGGCGCGCCTGAAGCGGATCGCGGAGCTGATGGAGACGCGGAGCCGGGCCAAGACGTTCAGCTTCGAAGTGGTGTTCAACCGCGAATTCGCGATGGAATGAGGCGCCGCGCCGCCGCCGTATCGGTGCTGGCGCTGACCCTGCTCACCGCCTGCGCCGCCAAGGAAACTGCCCGGCCCGAAGCCGAGTCGCGCGCCGACCTGCCGCAGGACCAGGACGAGGCCGAAATGCTGGGCCGGGAGATCTTCGACCTCGTGGACCGTGCCATCGACTATCGCGGCTCGCACCAGGGCCGTCCCGCGGTCTCCTTCCGGCAGATGGGCATCGACAGTCTGACCCCCACCACCGTGCGCCGCCTGATCAACATCGCCCGCGAGCCGGTCGTGACGGTCGCGTTCCGCCGGGCCGACGGGCGCGAGATCGTCTCCTGCCGCGGCGACGGCCAGATCCTGGAAGAGTCCACGTTGAACGGCGGCCGCATCACGCTCATGTGCACCACCGGCTCGGGCGCCCAACGTCCCATCCGGGTGAACGCCGGCCGCTGAACTCCGCCGGTCACCATGATCTTCGCCGTCCTCGAACTCGTCGTCCGCACCCTCATCGTGGTGGCGCTGGTCTACGCCTCGCTGGTGGCGCTGACCTACTGGATGGTGCGGAGCCGCCGGATCAACCCCTTCGGCGCCTGGCCGCGCTTCATGCGCCGGGTGAGCGATCCGGTGCTGCTGCCGCTCGAGCGCCGCATCCTGCGCGCGGGCGGGAGCCCGCAGGACGCGCCGCTCTGGCTGCTGGGCATCGTGATCGCGGGCGGGCTGTTGCTGTTCACCTTCGTGCAGTGGCTGGCCGGGTTCGTGGTGACGCTGCGGTTCCTGGCCGCCGCGGGTTCACGCGAGTGGCTGCGGTTCGGGCTCGGGATCCTGTTCCAGATCCTGATCATCGCGATCATCATCCGCGTGATCGCCTCGTGGTTCGGGATCTCGCCGTACAAGCGCTGGATGCGTCCGGTCATGGTACTCACCGACTGGCTCATCGATCCCATCCGGCGCATCCTGCCGCCCTTCGGGATGCTGGACTTCAGCCCGCTGGTGGCCTGGCTGGTGCTC
>DASUXW010000202.1:0-5184 GCA_036377715.1 Gemmatimonadales bacterium | reverse complement strand
GCCGCCCACCCGGTGGGTACCGGGTCGATCGAGACCCCGCCCGGCCGCTCGGGTCCCCGCTGGAGCGCGGGCAGGGGGAGCGCCACGACGCAGTGTCTGGCCCTGAGCTCGGCGCGCGAGGTGTCGGGGAGTCGGACCGTCGCACGCACGGACCCCGGCTCCCAGGCGAGTGCCGTCACGACCGTCTCGAGCCGCAGCGCCACCCGTGCCGGGTCGAGGCGGGCCGTCATTGCCGCGACCAGCGCACCATAGCCTTCATGGATCCGGTACGGCTGGTCGCCGTCCTCGTCTTCCGATGCTTCGTTCTGAGCCAGCGCGCGCGTGCCGAACCGGTCGAGGTCGGCGGCGTGGAAGCCTTCGAGGTACCGGACCACGGCGCGGCGCGCCGCGGGGTCGGTGAGCCGTTCGGGATGTTCGCGAAGCAGTGCCGCGACGGGACGGTCGGGGAACGTACCGTCGGATGCGTCGAGGAGTCCGGCAAGCGCTCCGCGGAGGTCGGGCAGCGGGGGGCCCGCCTCGCCTGGGCCACGCTGGTGCCGCTCGGGAACGTCATCGAGCGCCAGTCCCGCCGACCGGATGAGGGCCGTCAGACCGGCCGGATGGCCGTGGACGAACTCGGCGCCGAGTTCCAGGGGGTGCCCCGACTCGGGATCGGTGACCGTGTGGAGGCGGCCGCCGAGTCGGTCGCGCGCCTCGAGCACCACGACCGACCGTCCCGCCATCGCCAGCCGGTAGGCGGCGGCGAGCCCGGCGATCCCGCCGCCGAGGACCAGCGCGTCGGCCACGTTCGTCACCCGGGGCTACTCGTAGCGGAGCGCCGCGATCGGGTCGAGCCGCGCGGCCCGCCGCGCCGGCCAGATGCCGAAGAAGAGCCCTACCAGCGCGCTGAAGCCGAAGGCCACCACCACGGCGCCCGGCGAGATGAGCGTGTTCCAGTGCATCACCCGCGCGAGCACGACCGTCGCCGCGACGCCGAGCAGAATGCCGACGGCGCCCCCCAGAATGCACAGGGTGAGCGCCTCGATCATGAACTGGAGCAGGATGTTGCCGCGGGTGGCGCCGAGCGCCTTGCGCACGCCGATCTCGCGGGTGCGCTCGGTGACCGAGACCAGCATGATGTTCATGATCCCGATGCCGCCGACGACGAGGCTCACCGCGGCAATGCTGGCGAGGAGGGTGGTGAAGACCTGGGTCGCCTGCTGCTGGGTCTGCAGGATGTCCTGCTGGTTCCGGATGACGAAGTCGTTCTCGCCGCCGGGCCGGATGTGGTGCTCGCGGCGGAGGATCTGCTCGAGATCCACCATGCCCTGCTGGATGGGGACGCTGTCCTTCACCTGCACCGACATTGAGCGCAGGCGCTTGCTGCCGAAGACGCGGTACTGCGCGGTGAGCAGCGGAACGAGAATCTGTTCGTCGGGGTTCTGGAATCCGCCGGCCGCGCCCTTGGGGCTCAGCACGCCGATGATCTCGAAGGGGATCCCGCGGATCAGGATCGTCTGGTTGATCATGGCGGCCGGATTGCCGCCGAGCATCTCGGGGACGGAGGAGCCGAGCACGGCGTAGCGCTGCCGCGCCGCGTCGTCGCCCTCGGTGAACATGCGGCCGTAGGGAATGGTGTAGTTGCGGACGTCGGTGTAGTTGGCGGTGGTCCCGATGATCTGCAGGTTACGGTTCTGGTTGCCGTAGACCACCTGCAGCCCCTGCTGCATCTCGGGCACGACGGCCTGGAGCAGGGTGGCGTCGCGCTCGAGCGCCTCGTAGTCGTCGGTGGTGAGGATGGTCTGGTCGGTGACGCGGATGGCGCCGCTCCGCCCCTGGCCGGCGAAGACGGTGAAGACGTTGGCCCCGAGGGCCGCGATCCGCTCCTCGACCGCCTTCTGTGCGCCGCTTCCGAGCGCCACCATCGTGATCACCGCGCCCACGCCGATGATGATGCCCAGCATCGTGAGCGCCGACCGGAGCGCATTGGAGCGGATCGAGCGGATGGCGACGGCGAACGTCTCCCCCCAGGGCATCGCTACGGGCTCCGCTGCTGCGTCGTCGTCTCCTGCCGCATCCCGGGCACACCGCCACCGCCAGTGACGCGGTTGATCCGCTGCTGGATGTCCTGTTGCGACTGGATGAGGCTGGCGCTGGGCAGCACGTAGACCGAGTCGCCCACCTGCAGGCCCTGCAGCACCTCGCTGTAGTCGAGATCGGTGAGCCCGGTGCGGATCCACACCGGCGTGGGCTCCCCGTGGCGCTTGGCGAAGACGATGTACCGTCCCCCGCCGCCGGCACCACTGCGTCGCGCGCCGCCCGCCGTACGAGCGCGGCGTCCGGAATCGGCGCCCGCCGCGCGCGGGCTCGCCCCCGCCGAGGCCGTGGTGCCGGCCGGCTGTGGCGCCGCGCTCGCGAGCTGCTGCTGCACCTGCTCCGGCGAGAGGCCCAGGACCTGGGCGGCCGAGCCCACGTCGCGCGGGGTTCGGAGCGCCGCGTTGGGGACGGCCGCGACATTCTCCCGGCTGCCGATGTGGATCTCGACCTCGGTGTTCATCCCCGGCCGGAGCAGGCCCTGCTCGTTCTGGATCCGCACCAGCACCGGGAAGACCGTCACGTTCTGCTCGGTCTGGGCCTGGGGCTCGATCTTGAGCACCGTACCCTCGAACGTCCGATTGGGATACGCGTCCACGGTGATGGCAGCCGATTGGCCCGGGTTCACCTTCCCGATGTCGGTCTCGTCCACCAGCGCGCGCACCTGCACCAGCTGCAGATTGGCCATCTTGAGCAGCGTCGTCCCGCCGCTCACGTTGGAGGTGGCGGAGGCGATGACGGTCCCCCGCTCGACGTCCTTCTCGAGGATCGTGCCGGTGATGGGCGCCCGCACGTCGGTGTCTTCGAGCTGGATGCGCGCGTTGTCCACCGAAACCTTCGCGCGCACCACGGCGGCGGCGGCGTTGGCGTAGTCGAGCAGGGCCTGTTCGTGCTCCTGCTCGGTGATGGACTGCGACTTGAACAGCTCGTCGGCCCGGCGCTTCTGGGAGGTGGCGTTGGCAAGCTGCGCCTGGGCCACGTCGAGGTCGGCCTGCGCCTGGGCCAGCGCATTGCGCGCGTTGCGCGGGTCGATCCGCACCAGCGGGGCGCCCCGCTTGACGACGTCGCCGGTCTCGGCGTTGAGCTGCAGGATCTCGCCCGACGCCTTGGACTTGACCTCGACCGTGGTGTCGGGCTGGATGGCGCCCGCGGCCTGGGCGTTGACCACGATGTCGCGCTGCTCCACCGGCACCGCGCGGTAGGCCACCTGCGGCGCCTCCTTCCTGCACCCCGCGGAGAGGAGCAGGGCCGCGAGCGCGGCGAACGCGGCGACCCTCACGCCCTTCCCGTCGTGAAGTCGCGCGCCACCCGGCCGTCCAGCAGGTGGACTTGGCGAAAGGCGTGCGCGGCGATGTCGGGCTCGTGCGTGACCAGCACGATCGTCTGGCCCTCGCGATGGAGCGCCTCGAAGAAGGTCATGATCTCCTCGCTGGTGGCGCTGTCGAGGTTGCCGGTGGGCTCGTCGGCCAGCAGAATGCTCGGCCGATTCACCAGCGCGCGCGCGATCGCCACCCGCTGCCGCTGGCCGCCGGACAGCTCGTTGGGCCGATGCTGCACCCGGTCGGCCAGACCGACGCGGGTGAGCGCGTCCATGGCGCGCGCCCGCCGCTCCTTCGCACTGATGCCGGCGTACACCAGCGGGAGCTCGACGTTGTGCAGCGCGGTGGCGCGGGGGAGCAGGTTGAAGGTCTGGAAGACGAAGCCGATCTCCTGGTTCCGGATCCTCGCCAGCTCGTCGTCGTCCAGCTCGGAGACACGGTGCCCGTTGAGCCAGTACTCGCCCCCGGTCGGACTGTCGAGGCAGCCGATCAGGTTCATCAGGGTGGACTTGCCCGAGCCCGATGGGCCCATGATCGCCACGAACTCATTCTTCCGGATGACCAGGTCCACCCCATCCAGCGCGTGCACCACCTCGCCGCCCATGTCGTAGTCGCGGCGGAGATTCCGGGTGACGATGACGGCGTCGCGCGGGATATTGGTGGGGAGCGCGGCCATGCGCTCGGCGGTGTCGCCCAGACTCACCGTCACAGCGTGCGTCCGATCAGCGCCTCGATCTGCGCCCTGGCCCGCAGGTAGTCGAACCGCGCGGTCACCACGTCCACCTCGGCCTGATCGAGCGCCTCCTGCGAGGTGAGCACGTCCACGATCGTCGCCACGCCGAGTCGGTAGCGCTCCTGCTGGACGCGAAGGTCTTCGCGCGCGGCGACCACGCTGGTCTGGGTGATGTCGATCTTCGATCGGGCCGCGTCCAGCTCGGCGATGCGGCGGGTGAGCTCCGCCTGCACCGCGCGGCGCTCGTCTGTCGCGGTGGCCTGGGCCAGGTCGTAGGCCGCCTCGCGCTGCGCGATCGTGAGCTCGCGGTCGAACCGGTTGAACAGGCTCCAGTTCAGCTGCAGGCTGAGCTGGCGCTGGTTGAGGAAGGCGTAGTCGTTGGCGCGGCTCGCGTTCCAGCCGGTGCCCGCGCCGAGCACCAGGCTGGGCCAGTAGGCGGAGCGGGCGGCGCTCACGTCGGCGCGGGCCGCGTTGGCGCCCGCCAGCGCGGTCCTCACGCGCGGCGACTGCTCCTCGACCGCCGCCCGGAGCGCCTGCGTGTCCACCACCGCCACCACCTGGTGGAAGCTCGAGTCGTCGGCCGCCGCGACACGGCCCACCTCGCCCACCAGCCGTGCGAGCCCCGCCTCGGCGGTGGCCAGGTCGGTGCGCGACTGGATCAGGTCCAGCCGGGCACTCCCCAGGGTCACGAGCGAGCGGAGCGAGTCGGAGCGCGTGGCCGAGCCGGCCTGCAGCTTGGCGATCGACACCTTGAGCTGCTCTTCCGCGCGCCGCACGCTGGCCTCGCGCACGCCCACGAGCTGGGCTGCGGCCAGGGCATCGAAGAACTGGTTGGTCGTGGTGAGCGCCTGCTGGAACCGCGCATCCACCAGCGCGGCGTCGGCCTCGGCCTCGCCCGCGCTGGCCGCGCGGAGCTCGGCGCCGCGGCGAAACCCGGTGAACAGGTCCAGGCTCGCGCTGATGTTGGTGCTGAGACTCCGGTTGCTGGTGTTGCCTGAAATGAGGAGCCCGGTAATCGGGTCGATACGGTTGGCTCCTTCGGAGAAGAACTCGCTGGCC
>DASUXW010000201.1:0-14989 GCA_036377715.1 Gemmatimonadales bacterium | reverse complement strand
GGTACTGCCCTCGAGAGGGGGTGGGAGAGTAGGCCGTCGCCGGCCTCTTCTTCGAAGCCCGGGCATCATGAGATGCCCGGGCTGCTTTTTTGACGGAGAGACGGAGGGACGGAGAGTGACAGCACACCGCCCCGGTGTGCGTGCCTCTCTGTCCCTCCGTCTCTTCTCCGTCCTCCCCCTTCTCTCTACCTTTCCCCTCATGCCCCCGCGCACCGGCCACGTCGCCCTCGCTGGCGCGCCCAATGTCGGCAAGTCGTCCCTCCTGAACGCGCTGGTGGGCCAGCACCTGGCCATCGTGAGCCCCAGAGCCCAGGCCACCCGCCTTCCGGTCGTCGGGATCCGGACCGACGACGACATCCAGTACGTCTTCCATGACCTCCCGGGTCTGCTCGAGCCCGGCTACCTCATGCAGGCCCGCATGCGCGCGCTCGCGCTCGAGGCGCTCCCGCGCATGGACCTCGTGCTGCACCTGCACCCGGCCGCCGACGCGCCCGCGGCCCCGCTGGCCGAGCTCGCCGGCCTGGAGCACCCGCTCGAAGTCCCCGTGCTCACCGTCTACACCAAGGGTGACCTGGTGACGTCGCCTCGGCGGGCCGAGCTCGAGCGGCAGGAGTTCGTGGTCTCCACCATGACGGGGGAAGGGATCGAGCGCCTCCTGGCGGCGGTACGCGAGCACCTGCCTGAGCGCGAGTTCGAGTACGACCCCGACGACGTCGGCACCCAGCCGCTCCGTTTCTTCGCGGTCGAGTACCTGCGCGAAGCCGCCTTCGAGCTCCTGGGCGACGAGCTGCCGTACGCATTCACCGCCGAGGTGGAGGAGTTTCGCGAAGCCGAACAGCCTGTGTACATTCGGGTGACCCTGTTCGTCGAGCGCGAGTCGCAAAAACGCATCGTGATCGGCGCCGGCGGACGCACCATCAAAGCCCTCGGCGCGCACGCCCGGCATCGCCTCGAGGAGCTGATCGGCACACCGGTCTACCTGGATACCTGGGTCAAGGTGCTGCCCAACTGGCGGAAGAATGCCGCCGCGCTGGCCCGGTTCGGCTTCCCCGCGACGGAGACCCCATGACACTGTCCCCCGAGCTGCTGCAGATTCTCGTCTGCCCCAGGTGCAAGGGCGAGCTCGAGTATCGCGAGTCGCCCGAGTCGCTGGTCTGCCGAACCTGCCGCCTCGTCTACCCGGTCGAGGACGGCATCCCCATCATGCTCATCGACGAAGCGAAGCCGCTCTGACCCAGGAACGCTCCGCCCCGCGGGTCAACCCGCGCACGCTCAGCACCCGGGCGCAGCAGGTGCTCGAGGCTGCGCGGGCCGAGGCGATCCGGTTGGAGCACGACGCCATCGGCGCCGAGCACATCGCACTCGCGCTCCTGGATACCGACGGACCGGGCCGCACGGTCCTGCAGCGCCTGGGGCTGAATGCGGATCGCGTGCGGCAGCGGCTCGAGGCCGCCGGCCGACGCGGCCGCCCCAGAGGCGACAGCGACGAGCTGGCGTACACCTCGCACGCCAAGCGCCTGATCGAGACCGCGTCGAAGGAGGCACGCGAGACAGGGACCGGCCTCTCGGCCGAGCATCTGCTGCTCGCCGCCCTGCTGGAGCCTCGCGGCACCATGGGGAAGATGCTGGGCGAGGTGGGCGCGGGCCCTGAGCGCGTGCGGGCGGCCCTCGAGCAGTCCACGACACGACCCGCCGAGCCGGCACAGGCGCCCGGGCGGCCACGCGCCACCGCGGAGAGCGGGGCGGCGAGGCCTCCCCGCCGACGGATCACGTGGCGGCTCCTGCTCCTGCTCGCCGTACCGGTGAGCATCGTCCTAGGCTACGTGCTCCACGCGCCACCGGTCTGGGTGTTCGCGACCGCCTGCCTCGGCGTCCTGCCGCTCGCCGGCTACATGGGCGAGGCCACGGAGCATCTTGCCCATCGTACCGGACCGACGATCGGGGGCCTGCTGAACGCGACGTTCGGCAACGCGGCCGAGCTGATCATCGCGCTCGTGGCGCTCCGCGCCGGGCTGGTCGAGCTGGTGAAGGCCTCGATTACGGGCAGCATCCTCGGCAATCTGCTCCTCATCATGGGACTGGCGATCATCGCGGCCGGCGCCAACCGACCCGAGATCCGGTTCAACCGGACCAGCGCGGGGATGAGTGCGGGGATGCTCGCGCTCTCGGTGGCGGCGCTCGTCTTTCCCGCGCTGTTCCACGCCGTCCATCCCGAGGCGGCCGCGCGCGCCTCCGAGCTCCGGCTCTCGGAAGGCGTGGCGCTGATCCTCGTGCTGACCTACGGCTGCTCGCTGTTCTTCACGCTCAAGACCCACCGCTACCTGCTCGGCGGCGAGGCGCATCCGATGGATGGCCCGGTCTGGTCGCCGGGGAAGGCACTGGCGGTGCTCGGGGCCGCCACCGTGGGCGTGGCCATCGAATCGGAGCTCCTGGTCCATGCCGCAACGGAGGCGACCGAGGCGCTCGGCCTCTCGGACATCTTCCTCGGCCTGATCGTCATCCCCATCATCGGCAACGCGGCGGAGCATGCCGCGGCGGTGGTGCTCGCGCGAAAGGGGCAGATCGACCTGGGGTTGCAGATCGCCCTCGGATCGAGCACCCAGGTGGCGCTGCTGGTGGCGCCGATCCTGGTCTTTGCGGGCGTGCTCATGGGCCAGGACATGAATCTGGTGTTCCGGCCGTTCGAGGTGCTGGCGTTGGGCATGGCGACGATCGTCGCGGCCATCATTACGCTGGACGGCGAGTCCCACTGGTTCGAGGGCGTGCAACTGCTTGCACTCTACGCGATGGCCGCAATCGCCGCGTTCTTCCTCTGATGCCTTGGCAGGCGTGACCGGCTAAGCTAGCTTGCGATAAACCTTTACGAGAGGCAACTGGGTGCGGACTCGCCCGACGATTCTCTTCTTCTCGCCGGAGGCGTGCCCCGTGCCCGCGCTGGTTCGCCAGTGGGCCGAGGTCAACGCGTTCCCGCTGGCGGTCTTCGACCGGCCGGGCGAGGTGGAGGCGATCGTGCTGCGCGGGCACCCCTGCCTGCTGTTCGTGGACGGGAACGGGGGAGGAGCCTCGGGCGTAGACCTGGTCCGCGGGCTCAAGCTCGATGCCTTCACCGCGATCGTGCCCGTGACGGTCCTCTCGGCCGACCACCATCCGGACGAGGTGCAGGCCTGGTTCGGGGCCGGGGCCGACGAGGTGGTGACCGGCCTCTTCTCGCCGGCCGAGCAGCGCGCTCGCCTGGATGCGATGCTGGTGCGCACCGAGCGCGACGTCTCGGTCCATCCGTCGACGCGGCTTCCGGGCACCACCGAGATCGAACGCGAGATCCGGCGCCGGCTCGATGCGGGACAGGAATTTGCCGTCTGCTATGCCGACCTGGACCACTTCAAGGAATTCAACGATCGCTACAGCTATTACGACGGCGACCGGGTCATCTATCTGCTGTCGCGCATCCTGCACGATGTCGTGAAGGGGTTGCTGGGACCGCGCGGGTTCGTGGGGCACATCGGCGGCGATGACTTCATCTTCATCATACCGGCCCCCGAGATCAGCGCCGTCTGCAGCGAAGTCCTGGAAGTGTTCGACACACTGATCCCCCTGCAGTACAGCGATCAGGACCGGCGCGCCGGCTACTTCTTCGGCAAGGACCGCCGGGGACAGTTGCATCGGGTGCCGCTCATGACGCTCTCGATCGGGATCGTGACCAACCGGCATCGCGGGTTTGCGCATCCCGCCCAGGTGAGCGAGCTTGCCACCGAGATGAAGAGCTACGCGAAGACGCTGCCGGGCTCGGTGTTCGTGGTGGACCGTCGGCAGGGCACCAACGGCGAGGAGCGGTCGGGCGCCGAATCCAGAGAACAGTCGTGAGGAAGGAACGATGAACGTCACCTGTCCCAACTGCGCCACCGTCTATCGGGTGGACCCCGCCAAGGTGCCCGAGGGCGGAGTGCGGGCGCGGTGCAGCATCTGCAGCGCGGTGTTCGCCGTCCCGTCCGAAGGCGCGGAGCCCGAGCCGCGCGCGCCGGCAGCGGCGGCACCCCCTGCACCCGCACGCCCCGCGGCGAGCCCGGCGCCACCCCAACCCGCCGCGCCAGGCCCGGCGGCGCCGCCAATGCCGACAGGCCCCGTGTCACCCGGCCAGCCGAGGAGCTGGCCCACGAGTTCGCCCTCGACGGTCCCCGCGGCAGGGGCGCGAGCCGCATCCGTCCAGCCGCCGGCCGTTTCGCCCGCCGCGTCGGCCCCCTCTGCTCCAGCGGCCCCATTCGCTCCGGCGGCGGCACCCCACGCCAAGGTCGGCGCCGCGCCACCTGCGACGGGAGCCTCCGCACCGGCCGCCCCGGCCGCGTCGCGTCCCGGCACCCGGCCCGTCAACCCGTTCCTCTCCCAGGACCCGGCCTTGAAGGCCAGGCGGCTGGCGCGCGCGCTCATCTCCGACATGGTGGTGTACCACCCCGCCAAGCGGCAGGAAGGCCTGCGCGACGGCAACCTGCGCGAGCTGTTCGACGAGGAGATCAAGAAGAGCTGGGAGGAATACGCCGAACAGGTCGGCAAGGATGTGGCCGACTCGACGCCCTACTTCCGGGAAGCCCTGAACGAGATTCTGGCGGGGGGGAGGCAGATTTTCTAGGCGGTAACCAGTAAACAGTAAACGGTGAACGGGCCGCCCCACCTGCGCTCACCGTTCACCGTTTACCGTCCCCCCGCAACCGTTTACCGTTCACCGTTCACCGTTCACCCGGAGCCCCGCATGCCCGACCTCCTCGACCGCCTCGCCGACCTCGAGCGGCGTGTCACCGATCTTCGAGACTTTCTTTGACCTGACGGCCAGGGCCGATCGGCTGCGGGCGCTGGAAGCATCGCAGGCGGAGGCGGGCTTCTGGGCCAACCCGGACAGCGCCAGGCAGACGGTACAGGAGATCAAGACGCTCAAACGCTGGGTCGAGCCGTGGGAGGACGTCCAGGGCCGGCTCACCGGCGCCCGCGAGATGGCGGAGCTGCTCGAGTCCGAGCCCGACGAGACCATGGCGGCGGAGGTCGCGCGCGAGGCCGACGAGCTCGAGGGGGCGGTCGCGGGCTTCGAGCTGCAGGCCATGCTCCAGGGCCCCGACGACGGCCGGGACGCGATCCTCACGATCCACCCGGGTGCCGGCGGCACCGAATCGCAGGACTGGGCCGAGATGCTCATGCGCATGTACGTGCGCTGGGCTGAGCGGCACGGGTTCGAGGTCACGGTGCTCGACATGCTCCCCGGCGAAGAGGCGGGAATCAAGTCGGCCTCGCTCCAGATCCGGGGCGAGTACGCCTACGGCTATCTCAAGGCGGAGAAAGGCGTGCACCGGCTGGTGAGGATCTCGCCCTACGACTCGCAGGCACGGCGGCATACCTCGTTCGCCTCGGTCTTCGTGTATCCCGACGTAGACGACACCATCGAGATCGATCTCCGCGAGGAAGACATCAAGATGGATGTCTTCCGGGCGTCCGGCGCGGGCGGCCAGCACGTCAACAAGACCTCGTCCGCGGTGCGGCTGACCCACACCCCCACGGGCACCGTGGTCTCGTGCCAACAGGAGCGCAGCCAGACGAAGAACCGCGCGACCGCCATGAAGATGCTCCGCGCGGCGCTGTACCAGCGCAAGCTCGAGGAGCAGGAGGCCGCGCGGGCCGCCATCGAGGCCACCAAGTCGGATAATTCGTGGGGCAATCAGATCCGATCCTACGTGTTCCAGCCGTACACCATGGTGAACGACCACCGCACCGAGGTGAAGGTCGGCGACGTGCAGCGGGTGATGGACGGTGATCTCGACCAGTTCATCCAGGCCTACCTGAAGCGGTTCGGGGGCAAGGCGGCGTGAGCCCGGAGGACGACGGCGTCGTCCCCGGCGAGGAGCGGTCCTTCGTCGAGGAGGCGCGCCGCCGCAAGCGGGACGCCCTCGAAGCGGCCGGAGTTCCGGCCTTCGCCTACCGGTACCAGCGGACCCATACCGCCGCCGAGGCGCTCGCGGCGTATGCGGACGACATGGGTGAGCAGGGGCCGGAGGTGGCGGTCGCCGGCCGGGTCGTCTCGCTTCGCCCGCAGGGCAAGACCACCTTTCTGCACCTCGAGGATGCGTCGGGGCGCGTCCAGGTCTACCTTCGCCGCGACCAGCTCGGCGAACGCTACGGACTGCTCGACCAGCTCGATCTGGACGACCACGTGGGCGTGGGCGGAACGATGTTCCGGACGCGCGCGGGCGAGATCAGTGTCCGCGCCAAGGAGCTCACGCTCCTCGCCAAGTCGCTTCGACCGCTCCCGCGCGGCAAGACCCAGACGGGTCCCGACGGAACGGTCACCTGGGGCGCGCTCCACGACCCCGAGCTGCGCTACCGGCAGCGCTACGCCGACCTGGCGGTCCATTCCGACGTGCGCGAGGTGTTCCGGCTCCGGGCGCGGGCCATCACCTGGATCCGGCGCTTCCTCGATGAGCGTGGGTTTCTGGAGGTGCAGACCCCGATCCTGCAGCCGCTGTACGGTGGCGCGGCGGCGCGGCCGTTCGTCACCCACCACAACGCGCTCGACATGCCGCTCTACCTGCGGATCGCGGACGAGCTGTACCTCAAGCGGCTGCTGGTCGGAGGCCTCGAGCGGGTGTACGAGATCGGGCACGATTTCCGGAACGAGGGGATGGATCGCACGCACAACCCCGAGTTCACCATGCTGGAGGCATATCAGGCGTATGCCGACTACGAGGACATGATGGAGTTGGTGGAGGGGCTGGTCAGCGGGGTGGTGGAGCATACCTGTGGAACGCCTCGGCTGGAGCGGTACGGCACGACCCTCGACTTTACCCCGCCGTTCCGACGGGTCAGGTTCATTGACGGCGTTCGGGAGCGTACCGGGCTCGACCTGCGCACCGCCGCCGACGACGCGATGCGCGTGATACTCCGCGCTCGCGGCCTCGAGCGGGAGGAGGTGGCCGCGCTCTCGGGTGGCCGCCTCCAGGACGAGGTGTTCAAGACGGTTCTCGAGCCAGAGCTGGTGCAGCCGACCTTCGTGGTGGATTATCCCAAGCCGCTCTCGCCGCTCGCCAAGGAGCACCGGAGCGACCCGGCGCTCACCGAGCGCTTCGAGCTCTTCATCGGCGGCCGCGAGCTGGCCAATGCCTTCAGCGAGCTGAATGATCCGGACGACCAGCGCCGCCGGTTCGAGGAGCAGGCCCGGCAGCGTGCCGCCGGCAACGAAGAAGCCCAGCCGTACGACACCGACTACATCCGCGCGCTGGAGTACGGGATGCCGCCAGCCGGGGGCGTGGGGATCGGGATCGACCGGCTGATCATGCTGCTGGCGGACCAGCCCTCGATCCGTGACGTGATCCTGTTCCCCGCCATGCGGCCCGAGGGCTGAGCGATGGCCCGGCGATCCAGCGGGGAGGGCTCCGGGCTCTGGGCCATCGTCCGGAAGCCGTCGCGGCTCGAGTGGCGCATCGCCCGGCGCTATCTCCGGAGCCGGCGGAGCTCGAGGGCCGCTTCGCTCACCACGGTGATCTCGACCGGCGGGGTGGCCGTCGGCGTGATGGCGCTCATCGTGGTGCTCGGCGTCATGAACGGCCTCCGCAACGATCTGCGGCAGCGGATCCTCGTGGCCAACCCGCATCTCCGGATCCTGACCTACGGCGCCGGCCTGCGCATGGACGACTGGCGCAAGGTGCTGAAGATCGTGCGCGAGCAGCCGGGCGTCGTGGCGGCCGCGCCCGAAGTGATCAGCCAGGCCGGCATCACGGCGGGCGAGGATTATGGCGAGGGCGTGAATCTGGTCGGCTTCGACCCCGACACGGGCGCGCACTCCGTCACCTCGCTCCCCCAGTCGATCACCCAGGGCGACCTCTCCTTCCGGACCACCAAGCCCAACGTGGACGGCGGCATCCTCCTCGGGGCGCGGCTCGCCAACCGTCTTTCGGTCTACCCGGGCGATGTGGTCACCCTCGTCCCGGTCACCGAGGCCAAGGTGAACCCCGCGCTCGGCGTCGCCGTCCCGCGCTTCTGGCGGTTCGAGGTTACGGGACTGTTCGACACCGGAATGTTTCAATACGACAACCAGTTCGTCGTCGTCCGGCGCGAGGTGGCGCAGCGGTTTACCGGGCTGGGCGACGCAGTGTCCGGAATCGCGGTCCGGGTGAACGATCCCGACCGGGCCCCGGAGATCGGCGAGGCGATCGCGAAGCGGCTCGGCTACCCGTACCGCTCGCTGGACTGGCAGACCCAGAACCAGAGCCTCTTCAGCGCGCTGCAGCTCGAGAAGCTGGCGATGGGACTGATTATTTTCTTCATTATGGTGGTGGCGGCCTTCAACATCGTGGGCACGCTCACCATGGTCGTGGCCGACAAGACCCGTGAGATCGGCATCCTCCGCGCCATGGGGCTCACGTCCCCGGCAGTGGCCAGGGTCTTCCTGCTGCAGGGCGCCGTCATCGGCGGGGTCGGGACCACGATCGGGCTCACCGCCGGCCTCGTGGTGGCGTACGTGGTGGACAAGTCGGGATGGATCCGGATCAATCCGGCCGTGTATTTCATCGACCACCTCCCGGTGCACGTGGAGGCGTCGGACGTCCTGGTCGTCGTGCTCGCCAGCCTCGCCATCGCCGTGCTCGCCACGATCTACCCGTCACGCTCCGCCGCGGGGCTCACGCCCGTGGATGCGATCCGGCACGAATGACGGCCATCCTCGAGGGCCGGAGCCTGCGGAAGGTCTATCGCGGCGGCGACGGAACGCCGATCGACGTGCTCACCGGCGTCGACCTGGAGGTGCGGCGCGGCGAGTTCGTGGCGGTGATGGGCGCGAGCGGCTCGGGCAAGAGCACCTTGCTCCACCTCCTCGGGGCGCTGGATACGCCGTCGGCGGGCACGGTTCGGTTGGACGGTCTGGACTACGCGGAACAGAGCCCGACCGCGCTCGCCGCGATCCGCAACCGGCGGATCGGATTCGTGTTCCAGTTCCACCACCTGCTGCGGGAGTTCAACGCGCTGGAGAACGTGATGATGCCGCTCCTGATCGCCGGAGAATCGGAGAGCCGCGCGCGCTCGCGGGCGGAGGAGCTGCTGGCGGCGGTCGGGCTCGCGGGCCGGATGACGCACCGGCCGTCGGCGCTGTCGGGCGGCGAGCAGCAGCGCGCCGCCGTGGCCCGGGCGCTCGCGGCCGATCCGCTCGTGGTGCTGGCCGACGAGCCCTCGGGAAATCTGGACAACGCCAACAGCGAGCGGCTGCACGAACTGTTCGCGCGGCTCGCCCGCGAGTTCGAGACCGCGCTGGTGGTCGTCACGCACAACCGGTTGCTGGCCGGCCGCGCCGACCGGGTGCTCACCCTGGAGGGCGGCCGGCTGGTGGCCGCGCCCGGCGTGGAGTCGCTGTCCTGATGTCCTGCGATCAGTGCCGCGAGCGCGAGGCGGTCATTCACCTCACGCAGATCGTCAACGAACAGGTGACCACGCTTCATCTGTGCGAGAAGTGCGCGGCGGAAAAGGGCGTGGAGAGCCCGGGCGCGGTCGCCAAGACCCCGCTCGGCAGCTTTCTCGCGGCCATGGGGAAGGGGACCGAGCAGCTCCCGACGCCCCGCACCGGGGAGGCGTGCGGCCGCTGCGGTGCCACCTTCCAGGATTTTCGCGAGACCGGGCGGCTGGGTTGTCCCGAATGCTATCGCACCTTCGAGGCGCCGCTACGGGATCTGCTCCGGCGCCTGCACGGCTCGACCCACCACCTGGGCGAGCGGTACGCCGAGCGTGATCCGGCCGCGGCCCAGGCGCGGGAGCGCGCCGCCGAGCTGCGCGAGCAGCTCCGCCTCGCGGTCGAGACCGAGAACTTCGAGCTGGCTGCCGAAATCCGCGACCGGCTGCGGGTGGTGGAATGATCGACCTGAGCCTGCTCACCGACGGCGGGGTCGGCTGGCTGGACGCCAGCGGCCCCTCGAGTCACCTCGTCCTCTCGACCCGGATCCGGCTGGCGCGAAACCTGGCCGACCACGTGTTCCAGAGCCGCGGCTCCGAGACGGAGCGGGAGACGATCCTCGCCAGCGTGGGCGAGGCTGCCCGCGAGTCGATCCTGCTTCGCCGGGCGACGAGCTTCCGCCTCGACCGGCTCGACCGGATCGACCGGCAGCTCCTCCACGAGCGGCACCTGGTGAGCAAGGAGCTGGCGGGGCTCGATCCCGAGGCGCCGGTCCGCTCCGGGGCCTCGCTCCTGGTCCAGGACCGGATCGGGGTGATGCTGAACGAGGAGGACCATCTCCGGATCCAGGGCCTCCATTCCGGCTTCGCACTCGAGGCGGCCTACGCCGAAGTGGATCGGCTGGACACCGAACTGGGACAACGACTTGCTTTCGCATTTCACCCGGAGTTCGGTTATCTTACCTCGTGTCCGACCAACGTCGGGACCGGGCTCCGCGCATCGGTGCTGATCCACCTGCCCGGACTCGTTCTCACCAAGGAAATCAGCAAGGTCCTGCAGGGGCTGGCGCAGGTCGGACTGACCCACCGCGGCCTGTACGGCGAGGGGAGCGAGGTCGTCGGCAACTTCTTCCAGTTGTCGAACCAGACCACGCTGGGCAGCTCGGAGCGCGAACTGCTCGACCACCTCGGCAAGATGGTCCGTCAGGTGATGGATTACGAGGAGCAGGCGCGCCAGGTGCTGGTGCGCGACGCGCCCGCCGTCATCGAGGACAAGGTGTGGCGTGCGTATGGCCTGCTCCGCTATGCCCGATCGCTCTCGTTCGACGAGGCGATGAACCTGCTGAGCGGCGTGCGGCTCGGCGTCGGGGTGGGTCTCATTCCCGACGTCGCCATGTACACGCTGAACAAATTGCTGATCTACACGCAGCCCGCGCACCTGGCCGTGGCCGAGGGCATCACACCCGATGACGCCGATCTGCCGCGCCGGCGGGCACGCTTCGTGCGCAAAGTGCTGGAATCCGAAGTAGGGCGCCGTGGATGAGCCGCGACGACGGACTTCGGAGCTACGTAGGGTACCGCGATGAACGGCTACAACTTTACTGATCGTGTCCGGAAGGTCCTGCAGATGGCCCGCGAAGAGGCGGCCCGTCTCCACCACGAGTACGTCGGCACCGAGCACATCCTCCTCGGCCTCATCCGCGAGGGCGAGGGCGTGGCGGCCGCCGTGCTCACCAATCTCAACGTCGACCTCGAGGACATTCAGCAGAAGATCGAGGAGACCGTGAAGAAGGGGAAAGCGGCCGCCGCCGCGGGCCCCGACCTGCCGTACACCTCGCGGGCCAAGAAGGTGCTCGAGCTGGCCATGACCGAGGCACGCGAGCTGAACCACTCCTACGTTGGCACCGAGCACCTCCTGCTCGGCCTGCTCCGCGAGGAGAAGGGCATTGCCGCCCAGGTGCTGACCGACGCGGGTGTGAACCTGGAGCAGAGCCGGGCGGAGACGCTTCGGCTGCTCGGGAGCGACATGCCCCAAGCCTCGGCGGGCGGGAGCACCGGCAGCCAGCCGAGCTCGACCCCCAAGTCCGAGAAGAAGTCCAAGACCCCGGCGCTCGACCACTTCTGCCGCGACCTCACCCAGCTCGCCG
The DNA here is from genome assembly GCA_036377715.1 of Gemmatimonadales bacterium. GTDB lineage: Bacteria > Gemmatimonadota > Gemmatimonadetes > Gemmatimonadales > GWC2-71-9 > CAVVWJ01. The sequence continues at coordinate 3,434 of DASUXW010000201.1, read as the reverse complement.
CCGAGGGCCAGCTCGACCCGACCATCGGCCGGGCCAAGGAGATCGAGCGCGTCATGGAGATCCTGGCGCGCCGGAAGAAGAACAACCCCGTGCTGATCGGCGAGCCGGGCGTCGGCAAGACGGCGATCGTCGAGGGGCTGGCGCTGCTCATCGCCAACGGGCTCTGCCCCGACGTGCTGCGCGATCACCGGGTGCTCTCGCTCGACATGGCCGCGGTCATCGCCGGCACCAAGTACCGCGGCCAGTTCGAAGAGCGGCTCAAGGCGGTGATGAACGAGATCGCCCAGAACAAGCAGATCATCCTGTTCATCGACGAGCTGCACACGCTGGTGGGCGCCGGCGCGGCCGAAGGCGCCATCGACGCCTCCAACATGCTCAAGCCCGCGCTGGCGCGGGGCGAGCTGCAGTGCGTCGGGGCGTCCACGCTCAACGAGTACCGCAAGTACATCGAGAAGGACGGCGCGCTCGAGCGGCGGTTCCAGACGGTCGTGGTGGAGCCCCCGACGGTCGAAGAGACCGTCGAGATCCTCAAGGGCCTGCGGAAGAAGTACGAGGACCACCACCGGATCAGCATTCCGGACGGCACCCTCACCGCGGCGGCGGAGCTGTCGGAGCGCTACATCACCGACCGATTCCTGCCCGACAAGGCGATCGACGTCATCGACGAGGCCGGCGCCCGGGCGCGGCTCGCGTCCCAGGTGCCGCCCGCCGAGGTGGCCGAGCTCAAGGCGGCGCTGGAGAAGGTGAACCTCCAGAAGGAGGACGCCGTCCGCGACCAGAACTTCGAGCGCGCGGCCTCGCTCCGCGATCAGGAGCGCGATCTGCAGAACCAGATCCGGCTCAAGAACGAGGAGTGGGAAAAGGACCGGCAGACCCGCCGGCCGGTGATCGACGAGGAGGCCATCGCCTTCATCGTCTCGCGCTGGACCGGGATCCCGGTCACCCGCCTCCAGGAGGCGGAGACCGCCCGGCTCATGCGGATGGAAGATGAGATCCACGCGTCGGTGGTGGGCCAGGACGAGGCCATCAAGGCCGTCTCGCGCGCCATCCGGCGCTCGCGGGCGGGGCTCAAGGATCCCAACCGGCCGATCGGCTCGTTCATCTTCTCCGGCCCGACGGGTGTGGGGAAGACCGAGCTGGCGCGGGCGCTGGCCAAGTTCCTCTTCGCCGACGCGCAGGCGCTCATCCGGGTAGACATGTCGGAGTACATGGAAAAGTTTTCGGTCTCCCGGCTCATCGGCGCCCCCCCGGGCTACGTAGGCTACGAGGACTCCGGCACCCTGACCAAGGCTGTGCGCCGGAAGCCCTACTCGGTCGTCCTTCTTGACGAGATCGAGAAGGCGCACCCGGACGTCTTCAACATCCTGCTCCAGGTGCTCGACGAGGGCCACCTGACCGACAACTACGGCCGGGTAATCGACTTCAAGAACACCGTGGTCATCATGACCTCCAACGTGGGCGCGCGCGACATCATGCAGGGCAAGACGCTCGGCTTCCACGGCGGCGACACCCAGAGCAGCTTCGAGAAGATGCAGGAGACCGTCAAGGACGAGATGAACAAGGTGTTCAACCCCGAGTTCCTGAACCGGCTCGACGACGTGATCGTGTTCCACCCGCTGGGCAAGGAGCACATCGCGCAGATCGTCACCATCCTGCTGCGCGAGGTGCAGCGGCGGCTGGGCGACGAGGTCAAGCTCACGCCCGCCGCGGTCGACTTCCTGGTCGAGCACGGGTACGACCAGAGCTACGGGGCCCGGCCGCTGAAGCGCTCGATCCAGCGCTACATCGAGGACCCGCTCAGCGAGAAGATTCTCATGGGCGAATTCGGGCGGGGCGACGAGATCGAGGTGGACGTCGCGCCCGACGGCGAGCGGCTGGTTTTCCGGGCGCTGACCGGCACCCAGGCCTAGGGTCTCCGCCTCCGGCCGAGCGCGGATGCAGCGTCTCTCCCTCCTCTTCATCCTTCTGATCGCCGCCGTGGGCCTCCTACCGGGGGTCCCGGCGGCGCTTGCCGCCCAGGAACAGCAGCCGCCCACCGTGGACAGCATTGCGGTCGAGGGCAACTCGCGGCTGACGGCGGCCCAGATCCTCGGCACTTCCGGGCTGGTCCCGGGTCAACCGGTGAACTACCGCGACATTCAGCGCGCCATCACCGCTCTCTTCCGCACCGGCCAGTTCGATGACGTCGTCGTGCGCCAGCGGCGGCAGGGCGAGCGCCTGGTGCTCGTGCTGGACGTGAAGGAACGCCCGATCCTCGAGAAGTGGGCCGTGCGCGGGGTCGATCGGCTCTCCGAGGGCGCGGTGAAGGGCCGCGTGAAGCTTGCCGAGGGGCGACCGGTCGATCGAAACGCGGTCGAACAGTCGCGCGCCGCGATCGACTCGCTCTACACCCACGACGGCTATTACGCCGCGGAGGTTCGCACCCTCGAGGTGGCGCAGGCTCCCGGGCGGGTGCGCGTCATCTTCGACGTGCACGAGGGCGAGCGCGTGGCCATCAGCCAGGTGGCGATCGAGGGTAATCGCAAGTTCTCGGACAAGCAGGTCGTCAAGCACATGGACACCAGGCCCGAGGGCTTCTGGTGGTTCCAGAAGGGCGAGTACGACGAGCAGACCGTCGACCGCGACATCCGCGAGCGGCTCCCGCAGTGGTACGCCGACCAGGGATACGTCGATTTCCAGGTGACGCACGATTCGCTGGTGGCCGACAGCTCGGCCGGCAAGGCCGTGCTGCGCCTGACCGTGGACGAGGGCAGCCAGTACCAGGTGGGCACCTTCGACATCGAGGGGAACCGCCGGTTCTCGAGCGAGGAGCTGCTGGCGCTCTATCCCTTCGGCCCCGTCGGCCCGACCGGCGCGCCGCAGGGCGGCTCCCGGCCGTTCAGCGGCAGCGAGTGGGCCGCGGCCACCGAGAAGGTGCAGAACCTGTACGCCAACAACGGCTACATCTACGCCTCGGTGGAACCGGTCGAGACCCGGCGGACCGGGCCGGGCCGCAAGCCGGTGGTGGACCTCCGGTGGACCATCCACGAGGGCGCGCCGGCCACGATCAACAAGATCGAGATCGTCGGGAACGACGTGACCCACGAGCGGGTCATCCGCGAGGCGATCGTGATGCTGCCGGGCGACCTGTTCAGCCGCGAGCGACTGATCCGTTCCTACCAGAACGTCGCCAACCTGGGCTTCTTCCAGCAGCCCCTGCCGAGCCCCGACGTGAAGCCGGCGGCCAACGGCGTGGACGTGGACATCGTCTTCCGGGTCGAGGAGCGCCGCACCGGGAACATCAACTTCGGCGCCTCGCTCGGCCAGGGAACGGGGATCGGCGGGTTCCTCGGGCTCGAGGAGCCGAACCTCTTCGGCCGGGGCAAGCGCGGCAAGCTCCAGTGGCAGTTCGGGAAGAACATCAACGACTTCACGCTGAGCTACACCGATCCCGC
>DASUXW010000200.1:0-10198 GCA_036377715.1 Gemmatimonadales bacterium | reverse complement strand
CATGAAGATCGCGCTGACGATCGCCGGATCGGACTCCGGCGGCGGCGCCGGGATCCAGGCCGACCTCAAGACGTTCCACCAGTTCGGCGTGTTCGGGACGTCGGTCGTCGTGGCGCTTACCGCGCAGAACACCCGCGGCGTGCGCGCGGTCGAGACCGTGCCCGAATCCATGGTCTCCGACCAGCTGACCGCCCTCGCCGAGGACCTGCCCCCCGACGCGCTCAAGACCGGGATGCTGGCCGAGGCGGGGCTGGTGCGGCTCGTGGCCAAGGCGATTCGCGAGAACGAGTGGCAGCCGCTGGTGGTGGACCCGGTCATGGTGGCCACGTCGGGCCATCGACTGCTCACCGCCGAGGCCGAGGACGTCATCCGTGAAAGTCTCGTGCCGCTCGCCGGGCTGGTGACCCCCAACCTGGACGAGGCCGCGATGCTGACGGGCCGGGTGGTGTACGACGTGCCCACCATGGAGCGCGCCGCGTACACCCTGATCCGGTTCGGCGCCGGCGCCGCGCTCGTCAAGGGCGGGCACCTGCAGGGCGATATGGTGACCGACGTGCTCGTCACCCGCGAGGGCGTGCGCCGGTTCAGCCGGCCGCGACTCGACACCCCGTCCACCCATGGCACCGGCTGCACCCTCTCGGCCGCGATCACCGCCGGGCTCGCGCTCGGGCGGCCGCTGGAGACAGCCGTGGCCGACGCGCTCGACTTCGTCCACCGCGCTATCGCCCGTGCCCCCGGGCTCGGCGGCGGCCACGGGCCGCTCGACCACACCGTCACAGCGCCGCCACCACCCCCTCGATGAGGTTGGCGAGGCCGCCGGCGGCGCGCCCGGCGGTCTCGACCACCTCGGCATGGCTGAGCCGCTGCGTCGTGATGCCGGCGGCCGCGTTGGTGATCACCGAGAAGCCGAGGCACCGCACCCCCGCGGCGCGCGCCGCGATGACCTCGAGCACCGTGGACATCCCGACCGCGTCCGCGCCGAACCGCTCGAGCATGCGGATCTCCGCCGGCGTCTCATAGCTCGGCCCCAGCACTCCCGCGTACACTCCCTCAGCCAGCGGCAGCCCGCGGCGGAGCGCCGTGTCGCGGGCAAGCGCGCGGAGCGGCGAGTCGTACGGATCGGACATGTCGGGAAATCGTTCCTCGCCCGGCAGCACGGGCCCGACCAGGGGATTGCGGAAGGTGAAATTCACGTGGTCCGCGATCAGCATCACCGTGCCCGGCTGCAGTGTCCGCCGGATCCCGCCCGCCGCGTTGGTGAGCACCAGCGTCCGCACGCCGAGCCGTGCGAAGACCCGGACCGGCAGCACGACGCGATCCTCCGGGTGCCCCTCGTACGCGTGACATCGCCCGCTTTGCACCAGCACCTCGCACCCTCCGAGCCTCCCGGCGACCAGCTGCCCGCCATGGCCGGGAACGCCGGCCTGGGAAAAGTGCGGGATCTCTCCGAACGGCACCCGGACGGGATCAGCCAGCATCTCCACCAGCGTCCCGAGCCCCGACCCGAGCACCAACCCGACGGATGGCACCCGCCCTCCGAGCCACTCCCGCACCGCCACTTCGGCTTCGTGCACCTCCGCCATCCGCCCATCCGCCCGCCCGCCCGTCCGCCTGTCGGTCACCGCATCCCCTCCAGCTCCTCCCGCACCCGCCCCACCATCGCCTGCCGCTCCGGCCATGGCAGGAAGGCGCCGGCGAAGCCGTTGAGAATGAGTCGGTCGATCTCCTCGCGGGTGAAACCGAGCGCCGTATGCGCCAGCCAGTACTCGTCCGAGAGCGACACGCCGGTCATGAGCCAGCCATCGGTGCACAGCGTCACCAGCAGCCCCGCATCGAAGTACGCGCGCGCGGGATGCTCCTCGACCCGCGCCACGGCCCGGGTCAGTGTGTTGCTGGTGATGTTGCACTCGAGCGGGATGCGCCGGTCGCGCACGTAGTCTCGCAGCACCGGGTCTTCGTAGAGCCGCGTCCCGTGCCCGATCCGGTCGGCATGGCAGCGGTGCACCGCTTCCGCGATCGACTCAGCGCCGGCGGCCTCCCCCGCGTGGACCGTGATGGCGATACAACCTTCCGCCGCAATGTCGAATGCGGCCCCGTGCACGCCGGGCGGCCGGCCGGCCTCCCCGCCGGCCAGGTCGAAGCCCACCACGCCGTGATCGCGATAGGACACCGAGAGCCGCGCGATCTCCACCGACACCTCGGGCGCGTAGTGGCGGAGCGAGCAGTTGATGACCCGGCTCACGACGCCGAAGTCCCGCTCGCCGCGCGCGAGTCCGCGGAGCTCCGCCTCGAGCGCATCCGCCATGGGCAGTCCGCCGCGGGTGCTGAGGCGGGGACAGTAGCGCACTTCGAGATAGCGGAGCCCGTCGCGGGCGGCATCTTCCACCATCTCGTACGCCACCCGCTCGATCCCGTCCGGAGTCTGGAGCAGCGGGATGGTGTAGTCGAACCGCGCGATGTAGTCCTCGAGGCTGGTGCCGCCGGTCACGACCATGAACCTGCGGAGCGCGTCGGGATCGGTGGTAGGGAGGGTGAACTTCGCTTCGCGCGCGAGCTCGATCATGGTGGTCGGACGGATGGCCGCGTCGAGATGCACGTGCAGCTCCGCCTTCGGCAGGCGGCGGAGCAGCTCAGGCGTGAGCATCGGCATCCGGCTCGCCCCGGCGCGCGCGCACGACCGCGCGCACGATGCTCCCGGCCGCCAGCGGCGTCTCGAGCGGGAGCTCGATCCCGCGCGCGTCGGTGACCAGCGCGGCGCCCTCGTCGGCGCGCCGCGCGAGCTCGGGATCGTACGCCAGGAGCGCACCCCGCACGTCGGTGCCGGTCGCGACTTCGACGGGCGATGCGTTCACGAACACACGGATCGGAGCGGGGGGAGGCATGGTGCGGAAATATAGGCGGCCCGGTCCGGGCGGTTACATTCCTGCGCCATGACCCACCGCATCCTGGTCGTCGACGACGAGCCTGACATCACCGCGCTCGTCGCCTACCACCTGGCCAGGGCCGGCTTCCGGGTCTCGACCGCCAATACCGGCACCGACGCCCTCAGGGCGGCCCGGGAGGAGCGGCCCGACCTGGTGGTGCTCGACCTGATGCTCCCGGGCGCCTCGGGCTACGACGTGCTCGCCGAGCTGCGCTCGCGCGAGGAGACGCGGGACGTCGGGGTCATCCTGCTCACCGCCCGACGCGAGGAGCCCGACCGCATCCGCGGGCTCACCCTCGGCGCCGACGATTACCTCACCAAGCCGTTCTCTCCCCAGGAGCTCACGCTCAGAGTCCAGAACCTGCTGCGGCGGCTTGCCGCGCCCCCGGTGGCGGCCGGCTCGAGGGTCACCGCGGGCCCGATCACGATCGACCGCGCCGCGCATCGTGCCGCGGTCCACGGCGAAGAGCTCGATCTGACCGCCACCGAGTACCGACTGCTGCTCGCCCTGGTGGAGCGACGCGGACGGGTGCAGACCCGGCCGCAGCTCCTCGAAGCGGTCTGGGACGCCCAGCCCGATATCCAGACCCGCACGGTGGACATGCACGTGCAGCGACTCCGTTCCAAGCTGGGCGATGCGGGCCGACTCATCGAGACCGTCCGGGGGTTCGGCTACCGCTTCGGCGGTACGGAGCGAGGGGCCCGCCCCCGGTGAGCTTCGCGACCCGGCTCGTGCTCGGGATCGTCCTCATTCTCGTGCTGGTGGTCGGGGTGCTGCTCTGGGGCGCCGAGCGCTCGCTGCGTCGCGACCTGGAGACGAACATCGCGCTGGGGCTCGAGCGGGAGGCGGGGCTGGTCGCCGCGGCGCTTCCGGCGGATTCCCTCGAGTGGGATGGTGTCGTGCACCGCCTCGCCGGGCGGAGCAGCCATCGTATCACCGTGATCGATCGCGGCGGGCGGGTGCGAGTCGACAGTGATTTCCCCGCCGGTCCGCTCCCGCCGGTCGAGAGCCACGCCGACCGCGCCGAGGTGCGGGCCGCACTCGACAGCGGCCGGGCCGGCGTCGCGACCCGGCGCAGCGAGACCGTCGGCCGGCGACTCATGTACGTCGCCGTCCGCGGCGGGCCCGGCGTGGTGCGGGTCGCAGCCGACCTCTCGCAGGTGGACGCGATCGTGCACCAGGCGCAGCGGACGGTTGGCTGGACCGCGCTGCTGGCGCTGGCGCTCGGGACCGTGCTCGCGCTCGGCGCCGGTCGCTCGATCGCCCGGCCGCTCATCGAGATCACGGCGGCGGCCAGGTCGATCGCGGCCGGCGGCGCCCCGCGCTTCCCGCACTCCGGGATCGCCGACGTAGACGCGCTGGTTCGCGAGCTGCGCGAGATGCACCGCCAGCTCGGCGAGCGGTTCGCCGAGCTGCGGCACGAGCAGGCCGAGTCGGCGGCGCTGGTGGACTCGATGCTGGAGGGCGTGATCGCGGCCGACGCGCGCGGCCGCGTCGTCACGGCAAACCCGGCCGCACAGCGGCTGCTGGGCTACGCGCCCTCTCAGGCCCTGCCGCCGCTGCCCGAGCTGTTCCGCGTCAAGGCGGCGCGCGAGGCGGTGGATGCGGTGCTCCGGGGCGAGCCGGTGCAGGACCGGCAGATCGAGACCGACGGCCGCGTCGTGCTGCTCAACGCGCGGCCCCTGCCCGCAGGGGGTGCGGTGCTGGTGCTGCACGACCTCACCGAGGTGCGGCGCCTCGAGACGATGCGCCGCGACTTCGTCGCCAACGTCTCGCACGAGCTCAAGACGCCACTCACCTCGATCTCGGGCTACGCGGAGACGCTGCTGGGTGACCGGCCCGATGAGCCGACCACCCGCCGCTTCCTCGAGACCATCGTCGGCAACGCGCGCCGGATGCAGCGCCTGGTAGACGACCTGCTCGATCTCTCCCGCATCGAGTCGGGCCGCTGGCAGCCGGCACCGGTCGACGTCGATGTCGCGAGCGCCGCACGCGACGCATGGAGCGCGCTCGCCGAGCGGGCGCGGCCGCGCCGCATCGAGCTGGCGCTGGACATCGCGGCCGGCGCCGCCAGCGTCACCGCCGACCCCGAGGCCCTCGGGCAGGTGCTCACCAACCTGATGGACAACTCGCTCCGCTACACCCGCGAGGGCGGCCGGATCACCTGCGGAAGCCGGACCGTGGGCGGGGGCGTCGCCGTGAGCATTCGGGACGAGGGCCCGGGCATTCCGGCGGCGCACCTGCCCCGCATCTTCGAACGGTTCTACCGCGCCGACCCATCCCGCTCGCGCGAGGAAGGCGGCACCGGCCTGGGGCTCGCCATCGTCAAGCACCTCGTCGAGGCGCACGGCGGATCGGTGCGGGCCGAAAGCGACCTGGGGTCCGGAACCGTGGTGACCTGCTTCTTCCCCGCTCCTGCCGACAGCTAGCCGCCTTTACCAACTCGTTACACTCGCCGGGAAAGCTCGTGACGGACCCGAAGCTTCTTCTGTGTGACCACCGAACCACGGGTCTCTCACACAGGAAAGGAAGCGCATGCGATTGCGGGCCCGCAGATCTTCGGGAATGGCGCTGGCGGCGGCGATAACCGGCCTCGGCACGGCCCAGGCTCAATCCACCTACCCCGACGTCAAGCTCAGCGGCCGATTGCAGGAGCAGTTCTACTGGTTCGACCATGGGGACTACCCGGCGCTCGGCCCGGAGTCGAACATCTTCACCCGCCGGGCCCGCATCGAGGCCCGGGGCCACATCGCCGAGAACGTGACCTTCTACATCCAGCCGTCGTTCGAAGGCGGGCGCACCATCTCGGGCAGCCGGGGCGGCGTCCGCCTGCGCGATGCGTGGATCGACGTGCGGCTGGGCAGGCCCGATGGAAAGGGCGCGTTCTACCTGCGCGCCGGCCAGGAGAAGCGCCCGTTCAGCCGCTACGAGCTCACCTCGTCCACCAATCTGGTCTCCATCGAGCGGGGCGCCGGTGCGGGGCTGCTCGCCACCGCATCGAACGACCTGTTCGCGGCCAACGGCTTCCTCTCGCACGATGTCGGCGCGAGCGCCCGCTACGAGTACCGGATCAACGACGCCCAGCTCGTGACCGCCAAGCTCGGGGTGTACAACGGCCAGGGCGAGAGCCTGAACGATGCCAACAACCGTAAAAGCTTCGGCGCGCGGGTGACGGCCGCGATCACGCCCAAGCTCGACGTCGGCGGCTCCTGGTTCTCCCACGACGGCATCGTCACCGTCGGCGGAGTGCCCGACTCGAGCTTCACCAACGACGCGTGGGGCGTGGACGCCCAGTTCGGCAGGCCGGGCGACGAAGGGCTGTACCTGCTCGGCGAATATCTGCGGGGTACAGCCGCCACCGACCGGAAGCCGACGATCCAGGGCATCCAGGGGCTCGCAGCCTACCACTATCGCCTCACCGGCGCCGGCGCGTGGCTCTACGCGGTCGAGCCGGCGCTCCGGATCGACGTGGCCGATCCCGACACCGGCGCGCCGGACGACCGGTCCACGCTGATGAGCGCGGTGCTCGGCTTGTACCTCTCCAGCAAGGCGCAGTTCCGCGTGGCGTACGAGCGCCAGAGCTTCCAGGGCGGCGCGCCGAGCATCGCGGGCGTCCGCACGGCGCTCACGGTGAACTTCTGATCCGGGAGCCGACTATGACGGCACGCACATCCACCGCTGTCTACCCGTCCACCCTGGCCCTCGCCGGCGCGCTGCTCCTCGCGGCGTGCGGCGGCGAGAACCGATCGGCGGCTCTGCCGAGCGGGGCCGAAGCGCAGGCCCGCGGCTCCGTCGCGGCCCTCACCGGCGCGGGCGCGACATTCCCCAATCCGATCTACACCAAGTGGTTCGACGCGTACGCGCGGGAAACCGGGGTGCGGATCAACTACCAGTCGATCGGCTCGGGAGGCGGGATCCGGCAGTTCACCGAGGGGACGGTGGACTTCGGCGCCTCCGACGGCCCCATGACCGACGAGCAGATCGCGGCCGTGCACGGCGACGTGCTCCACGTGCCCACGGTGCTCGGCGCGGTGGTCGCCACCTACAACCTGCCCCAGCTCGGGACGAAGCCGCTGCGTTTCGACGGCGCCGCGCTGGCCGATGTCTTCCTCGGCCGGATCATCCGGTGGAACGATCCCCGGCTCCGGGCGCTGAATCCGGGCGTCGCGCTCCCGGCCCAGGACATTCTGGTCGTCCACCGGACCGACGGCTCGGGCACGTCCTACATCTTCACCGACTTCCTCTCCAAGGTGTCGCCGGAGTGGAAGACCAGCGTGGGAAGCGCCACCTCCGTCCAGTGGCCCACGGGCCTGGGCGGGAAGGGCAACGAGGGCGTGACGCAGCAGGTCAAGCAGTCGCCTGGGGCGATCGGCTACGTCGAGCTGATCTACGCCATCTCCAACGGCCTGCCGGCCGCCGAGGTGCGGAACGCGGCCGGCAGGTTCGTCGCGCCGACACTCGAGTCGGTGAGCGCGGCCGCGGACGCGGTCGAGCTCCCGTCGGATACCGACTTCCGGGTCTCGATCACCAACGCTCCGGGAGCCCACGTCTATCCGATCAGCTCCTTCACCTGGCTGCTGGTACACAGAAAGGACACGGGCTCGCCGAAACAGGAGGCCATCCGGAAGTTCGTCGCCTGGATGCTCGAGCCGCCGGCGCAGCGAATGGCGGCGGACCTCCACTATGCCCCACTCCCAGCGAAGATGGGCGAGCGCATCAGGCGCGAGCTCGGGGCGACGTGACCGATCCGTTACACGGACGTGACGGTACCGGTGGTTCGGCCGGCTAACATCGGGGCATGGCGACGCTGACCGGATCTCGGGCTGCGCAGCGCCGTTCGCTCGAGGGCACGAGCCACGGCGATGCCGTCTTCAAGGGGCTGCTGACGCTCGGCGCGCTCACGGTCCCGGTCCTGCTGGCGCTCCTGGTGCTCGAGGTCTTCAGTGGCGCCCGGCTCGCGATGGCAAAATTCGGGCTCGGGTTCATCACCAGCAGCACGTGGGATCCGGTCGCCGAGCGGTTCGGCGCCCTCCCGCTCATCTTCGGGACGCTGGTCTCGTCGCTCGTGGCGCTCGCCCTCGCCGTCCCGCTCTCGCTCGGTGTCGCCATCTACCTGACCGAATTTGCCTCGAGAGCGATCCGGCAACCGGTGGCGTTTCTCATCGGCCTGCTGGCCGCGATTCCCAGCGTGGTCTACGGTCTCTGGGGAATCTTCGTGCTGATCCCGCTGCTCCGGACCGGCGTCTACCCCCTGCTGCGCGATACGCTCGGCTTCCTCCCGCTGTTCGACGGACCGATCTACGGTCCCTCGATGCTCACCGCGGGGATCGTGCTCGCGATCATGGTGATGCCCTACGTCATGTCGGTGGCCCGCGAGGTCCTGCTGGCCGTGCCTGGGACCCAGCGCGAGGCGGCGCTCGCGCTCGGCGCCACACGGTGGGAAGCAGTGATCACGGCGGTGGTGCCGTACGCCCGCTCGGGGCTCATCGGCGCGGTGATCCTCGGCCTGGGCCGCGCCTTGGGGGAGACGATGGCCGTGACGATGGTCATCGGCAACCGGCACGAGATCGCCGCGTCGCTGTTCGCGCCCGGCTACACCATGGCGGCCGCGATCGCCAACGAGTTTTCCGAGGCGGTCGGCGACGTGCACCTCTCGGCGCTCGCGTACGTCGCGTTCCTCCTGTTCGTGGTGACCGTCCTGGTCAACGCGGGCGCGCGGCTCCTCATCTGGCGCACGACGCGCAGGACGGCCGCGAAAGGCAAGGCGACGTGAACCGGCGGACGCTGCGGCGGGCGCTGAGCAACCTGATGGTCGGGCTGATGATCGGCTCCGTGATCGTGGCGCTGCTGCCCCTGTTCTTCATCCTGCTCGACCTGGCGCTCAAGGGCGCGGGCAGCCTGTCGCTCGACTTCTTCACCCGTACACCGGCGCCCGCCGGCGAGAGCGGCGGCGGCGTGGTGCACGCGATCGTGGGCACCCTGCTGATCGTGGGTACGGCCACGCTCAGCGGCCTCCCGATCGGCGTCGCGGCGGGTATCTACTGCGCCGAGTACCCCGGCAGCCGGCTCGCGTGGACCACCCGGTTCGTGGCCGACGTGCTGAACGGCACGCCCTCCATCGTGGTGGGCGTCTTCGCCTGGGCGTGGATCGTAGCCACCCAGAAGCACTTCTCGGCACTGGCGGGAAGCGCGGCGTTGGCGGTGCTGATGATCCCGATGGTGCTCCGCACTACCGAGGAGATGATCCGGCTGGTGCCCAACTCGCTCCGGGAGGCGGCGCTGGCGCTGGGCTACCCGCGCTGGCGCGCGAGCCTGGGTGTGGTGGTGCGTACTACCCTGCCCGGCATCGTGACCGGCAGCCTGCTCGCGGTGGCACGGATCGCCGGCGAGACGGCGCCGCTGCTCTTCACCGCACTCGGCAGCCAGTACCTGAGCTTCCAGCTCGACCAGCCGATGGCCGCGCTGCCGCTGACGGTGTTCACCTACGCGACCGGACCCTACGAGGAGTGGCATCGCTACGCCTGGGCGGCGGCGCTGGTGCTGATCATCGTGGTGCTGGTGCTGAGCCTGGCCGCGCGGCTCGCGACCCGGCGGAGGTTCGAGTTCAATGGCTGAGCTCACGGTAAACGCGGCGAACAGGGAGGCGCTCCCCGCCCTGCCGGTTCCGAGGGCCGGTCAGGCGGAGCGGGTCGAGCCGGTTGCCTGCCGGATCGAGACCCTCGGACTCAGCGCCCTATACGGCGACTTCCCGGCGGTCAAAGAGGTCTGGCTCGGCTTTCCGCCGAACCGGGTGCACGCGCTCATCGGTCCGTCCGGGTGCGGCAAGTCCACCTTCCTGCGCACCCTCAACCGCATGCATGAGCTGTCCGCGGGAGGCAGGATCACCGGCCGAGTGCTGCTGGACGGCGAGGACATCTACGCACCCGGCGTCAACCTCATGCGACTCCGCCGGCGGATCGGGATGGTGTTCCAGCGCCCCACTCCCTTCCCCACCATGTCGATATACGACAACGTGGCCGCGGGGCTCCGGGCGCAGGAGCGGCTCCCCCGGAGCGAGCTGGACGCCCGCGTCGAGGAAGCGCTACGCCGGGCGGCGCTGTGGGACGAGGTCCGGGACCGCCTCCGGACCAGCGCGATGGCGCTCTCCGGCGGCCAGCAGCAGCGGCTCTGTATCGCCCGCACCATCGCGCCCGCGCCCGAGGTCATCCTGCTCGACGAGCCGACCGCCTCGCTCGACCCGCAGGCGACCCAGCGCATCGAGGAGCTGCTGTTCG
>DASUXW010000199.1:0-9770 GCA_036377715.1 Gemmatimonadales bacterium | reverse complement strand
GCTCACGCGCGGGCCACTGCCCGAGCCGGGCTTCGTCTACGTCACCATTCCCGCGGACCGCATCGCCGACTTCCAGGCGCTGCCACCCCTGCACGAGGTGGTGCTCCGGGTGTCCATCCGTGCGGCCCGCACGAAGTTCCTTGCCACGCCGGTGGCGGAGCTGGTCTCGGTGGTCTCCGGCATGGATGGAAGGCGGGCCACGCCATGAACGATCTGCTGAAGCAGCGCATCGGCCGCATGCTCGACACGCTGAGCGACGAGCGCGGCTATCAGATTCTCGACTACGTCGAGTTCCTCGAGAGCAGGTACGCCGAGCGGGGACGGCCCAGCGGCATCCTCGCGAAGCTCACCGAGACCGTCGAGGACACCATGCGGGCGGGCAAGCTTCCCATCCAGGCGATCAGCGGCACGATGACGCTGATGGACAGCGCGACGCGGGTAATGAAGGGCCTCGCCGCGGCAGGGCAGGCGGTGGTGGACGAGGCGGTGAAGGTGGCCGAATCCACGTCGAAGCCCGCGGGCAGCATAGCCGCGAGGTCGGGCTCGGAGGGGCTGGAACGCAAGCCTAACGAGTGAACCTGGCCTAGGAGTCACCCGCTCCCCACAACCCACACGCGCGCCCATGGCCACGACCACCGAGCCGACCTCGCCCACCTCCGCGCCCACGGAATTCATCCGCGGCATCGGCCCGCTCGCGGCGATCTCGCTCGTCGTGGGCTCGATGATCGGGTCCGGGATCTTCATCGTCCCCGCCGACATCGGCCGCCAGGTGGGCCCCTGGGGTCCGGGGGCGCTGCTCGTCGTCTGGGTCATCACCGGTGCGATGACGGTGACGGGCGCGCTCGCCTACGCCGAGCTGGCGGCGATGATGCCGCGCGCCGGCGGACAGTACGTCTTCCTCCGCGAGGGCCTCTCCCCGCTGGCGGGGTTCCTCTACGGCTGGACGCTCTTCACCGTGATCCAGACCGGCACCATCGCCGCGGTGGCGGTGGCGTTCGCCAAGTTCCTGAGCGTCCTGGTGCCGGCGGTGTCGCCGGACGTGTTCCTCCCGCTGGGCCATCTGCGCCTGCCCGGCTCGGCCGAGGCGATCGAGCTCGGCCTCTCGCCCCAGCGGGTGGTCGCCATCCTCATGATCGCGGTGCTCACCGGGACGAACATGCTGGGGGTCACGCTCGGCGCGGCGGTGCAGACGGTGTTCAGCGTGGTCAAGTTCGGAGCGCTCGCCGCCCTGGTGCTCCTCGGCCTCACGCTATACAGGCAGCCGGACGTCGCGGCCGCCAACTTCTCCAATCTCTGGGGCACGGGCGACTGGTCGCTGGCCGTGGTCCCCGTGATCGGTGCCGCGATGGTGGGGTCGCTCTTCTCGAGCGACGCGTGGAACAACGTCACCTTCGCCGCGGCCGAAGTGCAGAACCCGCGGCGCAACCTGCCGCGCGCGCTTGCCCTTGGCACGGGCACCGTCTGCCTGCTCTACGTGCTGACCAACATCGCCTACCTCAACGTGCTCCCCTTCGCGGGCGATCCCAACGGCGGCGACGTGATGGCCCGCGGGCTCCAGTACGCGGCGCAGGACCGGGTCGGCACGGCGGCGGTCGAGGTGGTGCTCGGCTCGGGCGCGGCCGCGGTCATGGCAGTAGCCATCCTGCTTTCCACCTTCGGGTGCAACAACGGCCTCATCCTCTCGGGCCCGCGGGTCTACTACGCCATGGCGCGGGACGACCTGTTCTTCCGGCGCGCCGGCGCGCTGCACCCGGGCTGGCGGACGCCGGTCTTCGGCCTGGTCGCGCAGGCGGTCTGGGCCAGCGTGCTTTGCGTAAGCGGCACCTACGGCCAGCTGCTCGATTACGTGATCTTCGCGGCCCTGGTCTTCTACTTCCTGACGACGCTGGCGCTCTTCCGCCTCCGGCGTACCCACCCCGAGCTGCCGCGGCCGGTCAAGGCGTTCGGCTACCCCGTGCTCCCGGCGCTCTACATGCTGTCGGTGGGCGCGCTCATGGTGATCCTGCTGTTCCGGAAGCCGCTCTACACCTGGCCGGGGCTTCTCATCGTCGCGTCGGGCATCCCGGTGTATCTCGTCTGGCGCGGGCGCGGAGGACGCGTAGCGGAGGGCCGCTAGGCAGGCGATCGTCCGGAGCGTAGCTTGGAGACGAATCGCCACACCGGAGCGTCGTCTGGCGGACGTGGCTGATGGTCTCCGTGAGGCACTGACCGAACGGTACACGATCGGGCGGGAGCTCGGTCGGGGCGGGATGGCCTCGGTCTATGTCGCCACCGATCTCCGGCACGATCGCCCCGTGGCCCTCAAGGTGTTGCACCCCGAGGTGGCACAGGCGCTCGGACCCGAGCGCTTCCTCGGCGAGGTGAAGCTCGTCGCCCGGCTCCAGCACCCGCACATCCTTCCCGTCCACGACTCCGGCGTGGTGCCGGCATCCGCGGTCGCCCCGGCGATCTACTGGTTCACGATGCCGTTCGTCGAGGGCGACACCCTGCGCGACCGGCTCGAGCGCGAGGGCCGCCTGCCCGTGGTTCTGGCGTTGCGCATCGCGCGCGAGGTGGCGCTCGCGCTCGACTACGCCCACCGCAATGGCGTCATTCACCGCGACATCAAACCCGAGAACATCCTCCTCGCCGATGGACAGGCGATGGTCGCCGATTTCGGACTCGCCCGGGCGATCGCGCGCGTGGTCTCGCCGCGGCTGACCGCGGCCGGCCTGGTGCTGGGTACGCCGGCGTACATGAGCCCGGAGCAGGCCGGCGGCGATCCCGAGATCGATGGACGGTCCGACGTCTATTCTCTCGGCTGCGTCCTCTACGAGATGCTTATCGGCGTGCCGCCCTTCACGGGCCCGACGGCACAGGCCGTCGTCGCCCGGCAGCTCGCCGAGACACCCCGCGGCATGCGCGCTGGGCGGGAGGACCTCACCCTCGAGCTCGAGTCCACCGTCATGAAGGCGCTCGCGAAGCCGCCGGCCGATCGGTTCGCGAGCGCTGCCGAGTTCGCCGGAGTACTGGAGGAGCTCGGATCTCGGGTGACGGAGCCCCGCCGCGGGCGCGCCCGAATCGGAGCGCACGCGCGGGCCCGGAAGACCACCGCGCTGGTGCTTCTGGCTGTCCTCCTGCTCGCGGCCGGCGTCCTGCTGGTATGGCAATTCGGGCGGGGGGTGGTTGCACCGGCCCGCGCGGGCCCGAGAGTGCTCGCGGTGCTTCCCTTCGACAATCTGGGAGGGGCCGACGACGACTACTTCGCCGAGGGAGTCACCGACGCGGTGCGCGGGAAGCTGGCCGCGCTGCCCGGCGTCCGGGTCATCGCGCGCGGGAGCTCCAATGCCTATCGACGGACGAGCAAGGCTCCCGACCGCATCGCCCGGGAGCTTGGGGCCGATTACCTCCTCGCGGGCACGGTCCGTTGGGACAAAGGCCCCGGCGCGGCGAGCCGGGTCCAGGTGAGCCCCGAGCTGATTCAGATCACCGGCGTGCGCACGCCGACCACGCTGTGGCAGGCACCGTTCGACGCCGTCCTGTCTGATGTCTTCGAGGTGCAGGGCGAGATCGCGCGGCGGGTGGCGCAGTCGCTGGGCGTGGTGCTGGCCCCCGGGGAGCGCAGGCTCCTCGCCGAGCGCCCGACCACCAATCTCGCCGCCTACGACACCTACCTCCGGGGCGAGGAGATCTCCAACGGTGGCGGCGCCGGGGATCCCGTCGCCCTGCGGCGGGCCGCCCGGTTCTACGAGCAGGCGCTCGCCATGGATTCGACTTTCGTGCTCGCCTGGGCCCAACTCTCCCGGGCCTATTCGATCATCTATACCAACGGCGCGCCACGGCCGGAAGACGGCGAGCGCGCTCGAGAGGCGGTCGAGCGCGCGCTGGCGCTCGGCCCGCTCCGGCCCGAGGGATACCTCGCCCTCGGCAACTACCATTATTTCGTCACCGGAGACTACCCCCGGGCCCTGCAGGCGTATGCGGAGGGGCGGCGCCTGGCCCCGAACAATGCCGAGCTGTTCACCGCCACGGCCTTGGCCGAGCAGAGCCTCGGGAGGTGGGAGTCGGCACTCGGGCACCTGCGAGAGGCCCGCGTCCTCGACCCCCGCTCCGTACTCACGGCCCGCAGGCTGGCACGGGTGCTGCTCTGGCTGCGCCGCTATCCGGAGGCGCTCGCCGCCAGTGATCATGCGCTCGTCCTCAGCCCGGGCAATCCCGATGTCCTGGAGAACAAGGCGATGGTGTACCTCGCCCGCGGCGACATCGCCGGGGCGCGGGCAGTCCTGCATCCGGCCTCCTCCGGGGACCCGCAGGGCTTCGTGGCTTACGTGGCGTACTACTGGGATCTCTTCTGGGTGCTCGACGACGCCCAGCAACGAACGCTGCTCCGGCTCACGCCCAAGGCGTTCGACGACAATCGAGCCAACTGGGCGATCTGTCTCGCCCAAACCTACGCCCTCCGCGGCGACAGCGCGAAGACCCGTGCCTACGCGGATTCGGCGCGCATCGACCTCGAGGCGCAGATCGACGCGGCGCCTGGCTACGCGCAGGGACACGTGGTACTGGGCCTGGCGCTGGCCTACCTCGGCCGGCGCGAGGAAGCGGTCCGCGAGGGCGAGCACGGACTCGCCCTCCTGCCGATCGCCGCCGACGCGTACCAGGGCGCCTACAACCAACATCAGCTGGCCCGCATCTACACCATTGTCGGGCAACCGGACATGGCGCTCGATCGGCTCGAGCCGCTGCTCCGGCTGCCGTACTATCTCTCGCCGGGTTGGCTCGCCATCGATCCCGCATTCGCCCCGCTCCGGACGTCCCCTCGTTTCCAGCAGCTCGTGGGCGGGTCCCCCAGCCGCCTTGACCGGGGGCAGACGGTTTTCTAAGCTTCATGATGGATCTGCACCCATCAGGCCTGCCGACCTCCCTCTCCTGGGCACGGCGGGCCCTCGTGTATAAGTCTCTCCGACCGCATCACCTTGTGCTCCCGAGCGCATGAGCGTCATTCGCCCCAAGCCCGCGCTCACCTTCGACGACGTCCTTCTCTCGCCCAGGTACTCGGCGGTCCACCCGCGCGACGTGTCCACGGCGAGCCGCCTCACTCGGAGCACCTCCCTCAACATCCCGCTGATCTCCGCCGCCATGGACACGGTCACCGAGGCCGACATGGCGATCGCCATGGCGCGCGCCGGCGGCATCGGCGTCCTGCACAAGAACATGTCGGTGGAGCGGCAGGCGTCGGAGGTGGACCGGGTCAAGCGGAGCGAGAGCGGGATGATTCTCAACCCGATCACCCTTGGCCCCGACCGCCCGCTGCGCGAAGCCGCCCAGCTCATGCGGCGGTTCAAGATCTCGGGCGTGCCGATCGTGGACGGGGCGGGGCGCCTCATCGGGATCATCACCAACCGCGACCTCCAGTTCGAGCACAACCTCGACCAGCCGATCCGCGAGGCGATGACCAAGGAAAATCTGGTGACCGCGCCGGTCGGCACCAGCCTCGACGACGCCGAGCGGATCCTGGCCCGACACCGGATCGAGAAGCTGCCCGTCGTGGACGAGCAGGGCGTGCTCAAGGGACTCATCACCGTCAAGGACATCTTCAAGCGCCGCGAGCACCCCAACGCCAACAAGGACCAGCACGGCCGGCTGCGCGTCGCCGCCGCGGTGGGCGGGGGTCGGGACGCCACCGACCGCGCCCGGCGGCTCATCGAGGCGGGCGTGGACGTACTGGTGGTGGATTCCGCGCACGGTCACAGCGAGGGCGTCCTCGGGACCGTGAGCCAGCTCCGCGAGGCGTTTCCCGACGTGCAGCTCGTCGCCGGCAACATCGCCACCGAGGCGGGCGCCCGTGAGCTGGTGCGGCGCGGGGTGGACGCCATCAAGGTGGGCATCGGGCCGGGCAGTATCTGCACGACACGGGTGGTGACCGGCGTGGGCGTCCCCCAAATCACCGCCATCATGGAGGCGCTCCGCGGCGCCGAGGACGTGCCGCTCATCGCCGACGGCGGGATCAAGTACTCGGGCGACATCGTGAAAGCGCTCGCGGCCGGCGCGTCCTCCGTGATGATGGGCTCCATGCTGGCGGGGACCGAGGAGAGCCCGGGCGAATCGGTGCTCGCCGAAGGGCGGCGTTTCAAGATGATCCGCGGCATGGGCAGCCTCTCCGCCATGCAGGACGGCTCGGCCGACCGCTACTTCCAGGAAGGCGAGATGGCGCCGTCCAAGCTCGTCCCCGAAGGTATCGAAGGCCGGGTGCCCTATAAGGGTCCGGTGGCCGACGTGCTGTACCAGATGGTGGGCGGTCTCCGGAGCGGCATGGGCTACTGCGGCGTCTCCTCGATTCCGCAGCTCCAGTGCGACGTCGAGATGGTACAGATCACCACGGCGGGGCTGCGCGAGTCGCACCCGCACGACGTGACGATCACGCGGGAAGCGCCGAACTACAGCGCATAGCCGAGGTAAGCGGTAAGCGGTGAGCGGTAAGCGGGAAGAGCACACCAGACCAGCCACGGTGTGCCGTTCCCGCTCACCGCTTACCGCTCACCGCTCACCGTTTAGGAGGGATTCTGACCGACGCACCCCGGGAGCAATGGGGCTCTCGCATCGGCCTCATCCTCGCCATGGCCGGCAACGCGGTCGGGCTCGGCAATTTCCTGCGGTTCCCCCGCCAGGCGGTCGAGAACGGCGGCGGGACGTTCATGATCCCCTATTTCATCGCGTTCGTGCTGGTCGGCATCCCGCTCATGTGGATCGAGTGGGGGATCGGGCGCGAAGGGGGGGTGCGCGGCGAGGGCTCACTGCCGGGGATGTTCGACGTGCTGTGGAAGAATCCCGTCGCCAAGTATGTCGGCGTGCTGGGGCTCTTCATGCCGCTGGTGGTGCTCATCTACTACGCGTACATCGAGTCGTGGACCCTGGCCTGGACGTTCTTCTCCCTGACGGGGGCCACCCGCGGGCTCGATCAGGAGGCGATGCGCGGCTTTCTCGCGTCATATCAGGACCTCGAGAACGGTACGGTGCACGGGTTCTGGACGCCGTTTCTCTTCTTCTTCGTGACGCTCGGCGCCAATATCTGGGTGGTGACCCGCGGGCTCACTGCGGGGATCGAGCGCCTGGCCAAGATCGGGATGCCGCTGCTCTTCGCGTTTGCCGCCGTGCTGGTGATCCGGGTGCTCACGCTCGACCCGCATCCCGTCACCGAGGTGGTCAACGGGGTCGCGACCACCCGGATGTGGTCGCCGTGGGACGGGCTCGACTTCATGTACAGCCCCGACTGGTCGGCGCTCGACCGGCCGTCGGTGTGGCTCGCGGCCGCGGGGCAGATCTTCTTCACGCTGTCGGTCGGGATGGGGACACTGCAGGCGTACGCCTCCTACCTCAAGAAGAACGACGACATCGCGCTCTCCGGGCTCGCCACCTGCGCGACCAACGAGACCGCGGAGGTGGTGCTGGGCGGCTCGCTCGCCATTCCGGCCATCGTTACCTTCTTCGGCGTGAGCGGCGCGGTGGCCATCTCGAACGCCGGCGGATTCGACCTGGGGTTCGTGGCGATGCCGCTGGTGTTCAACCAGCTCCCGGGCGGTGCCGCCATCGGCGCGGCAGCCGGGATCATGTGGTTCGGGCTGCTGTTCTTCGCCGGGATCACATCGTCCGTCGCGATGGCCACGCCGGCGATGAGCTTCTTCGAGGAGCATTTCGGCTGGACCCGGAAACAGTCGGGCCTCCTGATCGGCGGGCTGGCGCTGCTGCTGGGCCTGGCGCACATCGTGTGGTACAGCCGCGGATTTCTCGACGAGTGGGACTACTGGGCCGGCACCTTCGGGTTGGTGATCGTGGCGCTGGTGGAGACGATCGTCTTCGTGTGGATCTACGGTCCCGACAACATGTGGCGCTCGCTGCACGAGGGCGCGACGATGCGGATTCCCCGGTTCTTCAAGTTCGTCATGACGTACGTGACGCCGGCGTTCCTCATCGTCATGATGCTGTGGTGGATCAAGCAGGATGCGATCCCCACGCTGCTCATGGCGGGCAAGCCCGAGGCGGAGATTCCGGTCCGCTGGGCGTCACGCGGGGTCATGCTGGCCATTCTGGCCGCGCAGATCGTCCTCATCCGGGTTGCCTGGCGCCGTCGCGCCGCGGCGACCGCACAGCTCCGGAAGGCCGCGTGAGCACTGGCGCCCTCGCCTTCATGCTGGCCGCCTGGATCGGCGTCCTGGGGCTCACCGGCTGGTCGTTCAGGCGGTTGATGCGGACCGATCCGAACCACGAGGCGGCACCGCCGCCAGGCACGTCGCTGTAGTCCCCCTCCAACCTCCATCGCGAGCCCACCCATGAGTCTTTTCCGGCGCAAGGACATCTCCGCGCTCCAGGCCGAGGCCGGCACGGACGAGAGCCTGAAACGGGCGCTCGGTCCGGTCAACCTGGTGGCCCTGGGCATCGGCGCCATCATCGGCGCGGGCATCTTCGTGCTGACGGGGCAGGCAGCCGCGGCGTACGCCGGCCCAGCCATCGTGTACTCCTTCATCCTCGCGGGAACGGCCTGCGCGCTGGCGGGTCTCTGCTACGCCGAGTTTTCCGCGATGATCCCGATCGCCGGCTCGGCCTACACCTACGGCTACGCCACGCTTGGCGAGCTGCTCGCCTGGATCATCGGATGGGACCTGATCCTCGAGTACCTGTTCGCGGCTTCGACCGTGGCCGTGGGGTGGTCGGGATACGTGGTGTCGTTCCTCAAGGACCTGGGCATCAACATCCCGCCGCAGTACACCTCGGCCCCGTACACCCACACCACGCCGCCGGGCGCGGGCTTCAACGTGTGGCGCCTGTTCACCGAGGGGTGGTCCAGCACGGGCGCGGTGCTCAACGTGCCGGCGATGGTGATCGTGGCGCTGATCACCATTCTGCTCGTCATCGGCATCTCGGAGTCGGCGAAATTCAACAACATCATCGTGATCGTGAAGCTGGCGGTGGTGTTCCTGTTCATCGGCTTCGGACTCGCCTACATCAACCGGGAGAACTGGGAGCCGTTCGTCCCGCCCGCGCAGGGGCCGGGCAAATTCGGCTGGGGCGGGATCGTGCGCGGAGCCGGGGTCATCTTCTTCGCCTACATCGGATTCGACGCGGTCTCGACGGCGGCGCAGGAGACCAGGAAGCCGAGCCGCGACATGCCCATCGGCATCCTGGGCTCGCTCGCGATCTGCACCGTGCTGTACATCGCCGTGGCGCTGGTGCTCACCGGAATCGTGAAGTACACCGCGCTCGCCGTGCCCGACCCGATCGCCGTCGGGATCAACGCCGCCGGTCCGGATCTGGCCTGGCTGCGTCCCGTCGTGAAGATCGGGGCCATCGCGGGCCTGAGCTCGGTCATTCTGGTGATGCTGCTCGGCCAGCCGCGCATCTTCTACACGATGGCCAAGGACGGCCTGCTGCCGCCCGTATTCAGCAAGGTGCATCCGAGGTTCCGGACGCCGTACGTCGCGAGCATCCTGACCGGTGTCGCCGCGATGGCGTTCGCCGGCCTGCTCCCGATCGGCCTCCTGGGCGAGCTGGTCTCGATCGGCACCCTGCTCGCCTTCGCGATCGTCTGCGCGGGCGTGCTCGTCCTCCGCTACACCGATCCCGACCGCCCGCGACCCTTCCGCACCCCGCTGGTTCCTGCCGTCCCGATCGCCGGCATCGCGGCCTGTCTGTACCTCATGATCGGCCTCCCGGTGGACACCTGGGCCCGGCTCATCATCTGGATGATCCTCGGCCTGGCGATCTACTTTCTGTACGGGAGGCACCACTCGAAGGTG
>DASUXW010000198.1:0-10751 GCA_036377715.1 Gemmatimonadales bacterium | reverse complement strand
TCCGAAGCTCGGCCAGGCGGGTGAGCGCGAGCAGACCGCTGTTCCAATCGGCCTCGCCTCGCATGGCCCGACGACCGATGGACCAGAGTCGGGCAGGGTCGGAGAGTCCCTGAATCCGCAGCACCGTGTCCGCGGCCGGGGTGCCTGGCCGCAGCGCCTCGTGCAGCTCCGAATAGGTGGCACGGCCGGGAACACCGATCCGGACCTGGACCTGGGCCGCTGCCGGCTGGATCGCAGCCTGTCCCAGTGCCAGCACGAGCGCCACAGGCGCCATTCTGCTCATCGACTGAACCCCTCGTCGGTACGTGGTGAAACACCGAGCCAGGCGGCCACGGCCAGCGCCATTCCTGCCGCGCTCGCGGCCAGCGCCGCCGAGCCACCAACTGATTGATAGACCCACCCGAAGACCACGGCCGCCGGCAATGCGGCCGCACCGGTCAGTGCATGATACAGGCCGAATCCCCGGCCCGTCCGGACAGGCGCCAATCGAGCCACCAGCGTCCGTTCCGCCGGCTCGGTCAGGCCGGCGACCAGTCCGAGCGCCAGAAAGATGGAGACGGACGGCGCCGGCCGGAGCGCGATCGCGAGCGCCGCCACCGTCACCGCGAAGAGCACTCCGCCCGCGGCCACCGTGCCGCGCGGACCGATGAGGTCGGAAAGCCAGCCTCCGGGGTACGAGCTGGCGCTTCGGACCACGTGCAGCCCTGCCCAGACGAGTGGAACCAGCGCCTCGGCGACACCGACGTCCTGGAGCCGGAGCAGGAGCAGCGCCTCGGGGATGCGAAAGAACGTAAGCGCCGTGAGCGCCAACAGCGGCGGCCAGAACACCGGGGGGCCCGATTCCTCGGGCAGCGGCGCGCCGGCGCTGGGCGCGGCGGTCTCAGGGACGCCCCGCAACACCACCGACAGCACCACGAAGGCCACGATGCCCGGCACGATGCTCCACTCGATCACCCGGCGAACATCCGCGCCGCGCGTGAGGAAGTACCACGCCGCGAGCGAGCCGGCCACGGCGCCGAGGTGGTCGGCACCACGGTGAAAGCCGAACGCCCGGCCGCGCTGCGGGGCTGGGGTCACGGCGGCGATGAGCGCGTCGCGCGCGGGCGTGCGGAGCCCCTTGCCCAGGCGGTCGATCACCCGGAACCCGACCACCTGCCAGGCCGCACCGGCGAACGCGATCAGCGGCCGCACCAGCACCGCGGTGGCGTAGCCCACCAGGATCAGGGGGCCGCTCCAGCGAGGGCGGTCGGCGAGGCGGCCGCTGGCCAGCTTGAGGAGCGCCGAGGTGAGATCGGCAGCGCCGTCCAGGAGGCCGAGAAGCGCGGCCCCACCCCCCAGGGTCCGGGTCACGAACGCGGGGAGCAGCGGGTACACCATCTCGCTCGCGAAGTCGTTGAACAACGACACGAGCGAGAGCCCCTTCACCGCCGGAGGTAACGGGCGCCACGGCATGGCGGGAAAGTAGCCTGTAAGTTCATGCCCCATGGCCGCCGACCCCGCCCGCTTCCACGAATCGACCCTCTGGTCCACCCCCATCCGGGACCTCGGCCTCACCATCGAGGGCACCCGGCTCGAGCCGATCCTGGCCGAGTTCGACGCCGAGCTGGCAGCGGCGGGACTCACGCGGGTGCGGCCCCGGTTCTACCTCTCAACCGAGTGGGGGGTGCCGTTCGAGACCATAGCCATCGCGATCCCGTTCTACCTGGCCCACCCCGAGCTCACCGCCCTGCACGCCGAGCGGGTCGGGCTGGTGGAGGGGTTCGATCGGGCGGACATCCTCCGCTATCTGCGCCACGAGATGGGGCACGTGGTCAACTACGCCTACCGGCTCTACGACGAGGAGGAATGGGTCAAGCAGTTCGGGTCGATCACCCAGCCGTACCCGGAGGAGTACCGCCCCGAGCCGTTCAGCCGGCGGTACGTGCGCCACCTCCCCGGCTGGTACGCCCAGAAGCACCCGGACGAGGACTGGGCCGAGACCTTCGCCGTGTACATGACGCCGGGCCTCGACTGGCGCAAGGAGTACGGCGCATGGCCGGTCGCGGCCGCCAAACTGGCCTACTGCGAGCGCACGATGGCCGCGGTCCCCGACCGCGAGCCGCTGGTCACCGCGGCCGAGCTCGACGAGGACGTGGGCGAGATCGAGTATTCGCTGGATCAGTACTACCGCGACGACCGCACCGGGCGGGACGAGCTGCCGCCGGGAATCGACGGCGCGCTCCTGGCGATGTTCGAGGACCTGCGCAGCAACGGCCGCCCTGCCCCGGGCGAGCCGCTCGCGCCCGCCGCCGCGCTCATCCGCCGCCTCGAGCCGGACCTGCTCACCAACGTGTTCCGCTGGACGGGCCACTTCCCCGAGCGCACCCGGGTGCTGCTGCGCTACCTCGCCGAGCGCGCCGACCAGCTGCAGCAGGGATATCCCCACGCCAGGGAGCCCGCGGCGATCGTGGCGCTCACGACGCTGGTGACGGGGTTGGCGATGAACTATGTGCAGAGGGGGTCGTATCTGCCTTGACGGTGAACGGTGAACGGTGAACGGTGAACGGTAACTGCACACCGAGGGTAGCCCGGGTGTGCGGTTACCGTTCACCGTTCACCGTTCACCGTTCACCGTTCACCGCCTCTACCGCTTCCGCTGAAGCCTCTCCGACGCCAGGTTGACGATCCGTTCGATGAGGCGGGGGTAGTCGAGGCCGCTGGCGGCGGCGGCCATGGCGAATTCGGCCGACTTTTCCAGATAGCAGCTCGCGTTGACTTCGAGGACGTAGATCTCGCCGGTGTCGGTGAGGCGGAGGTCGACGCGGCCGTAGTCTCTGACGCGGAGGGCGCGGTAGGCATCGACGGCGACCTTCTGGAGGCGGGCACGCAGCTCGTCGGGCAGGCTGGCGACGATCGACTTGGTCCCCTTGTACTCCTTGCTCCTCTCGTCCCACTTGGCCTTGCTGTCCATCACCTTGGGGACACCCTCGGGGAAGCCGGTGAAGTCCACCTCCACCGGCGGGAGCGCCTTGGGCTGCGTGTTTCCCAGTACGCCCACGTAGAACTCGCGCCCCTCGATGTACTCCTCCGCGAGCGCCGCGTCGTCGAGCTCACGATGGATCGCCGCGACCCGCTCCATGAGGGCGTTGGCGTCGTGCACCAGCGACTTGCCGCCGATGCCGAGCGACGCGTCCGAGCGCAGCGGCTTCACGAAGAGCGGCATGCGGAGGTTCCCGCCGGTCTCGAACGAGGCCTGGCGCCAGAACACCGCGTAGCGCGGGTAGAGGATGTTCTCGAAGGCGAGCAGCTTCTTGGTGAGGCCCTTGTCCTGGCTCAGGTACAGCTCGCCGGGGCCGCTCCCGGTATAACGCAGGCCGAGCAGCTCGAGCAGACCGGTGACGGGGATGTCGCCGAAGACGTTGTCACCGAACATCTCCATCAGGTTGAACACCAGCTCGGGCCGGCGGCGGGAGAGTCCGGCAGTAAGCCGCTTCACGTCGCCGTGGACACCGAGAACGGAGACGCGGTGGCCGAGCCGCCGGAGCGTGCGCGCCACCTGGGGGACCACCTGATCGTACTCCTTCGAGTTCTCGTCCTCGCTGTCGAGGTAGGTGAGAACGGTGATCTTCACGACCGCTCCTCGAGGCCCATTCCCCACCGGGCGAGCGACACCGGGAGTCCGCCGTAGCCCAGCAGCGTGTCGTGAAACCGGCGCAGCTCGAACTCGTCGCCGGCCGCGGCGCGGTAATCCTCGCGCAGGCTCAGCAGCTCGCGCCGGCCCACCGCGTAGCAGAGCTGGTACGTGGGCCACGCGCAGTAGCGGCGCACCTCCGCCTCCGCGCTCCGCCGCTCGATCGGGAGGTGCTCCACCATGTAGTCCACCGCCTCGCGCGCCGTCATCCCGCGCGTGTGGAGTCCCACGTCGAGCACCACCCGGATGGCGCGCCACAGGAGGTTCACGAGCTGGAACAGGCGCTGCTCCGGCGTGTTGTAGTAGCCCGTCTCGGCCATGAGCTGCTCGCAGTAGAGCGCCCATCCCTCCACCATGACCGGCGTCCACAGGTGCCGGCGCACCTCGGAGCCGAGCTCCTGCGCGGTCACGAGCTGCAGGTGATGACCGGGGTAGGTCTCGTGCGCCACCATCGCCGGGATGCTGTGGCGGCAGTGGCCCCGGCGCTGCCGTGCCGCCGCCTCGGGTGGGAGCGATGGGTCGGGCTCGGTCACGTAGAACCGGCCCTGCTGCGCCTCGAGATAGATCGGCGGCGGCTCGTACGCGGCGAAAGGGACGAGCGCCGTGAGGAAGGAGGGGGTGGCCACGATGTCCACCGCGGCGTCGGGCAACGCGGCAAGCCCGTGATACGCGACGAAGCGGCGCGCCCGCTCGAGCTCGCCGCGATAGACGCCGAGGAGGTCGTCGCTCTCGGGGGCGTCGTTGCGAAGCGTGTCCACCACCTCGCGCCACGGCCGCGAGCCCAGGTCCGCCGCCAGGGCGGCCAGCTGGGCCGTCGTCTCCTCCTGCAGCCGCCGGCCGTAGCGCCAGAGCTCGGGAGCGCCGGCCATGATCGCGTGCTCGAAATGCAGCCGGCGCCCGAACTGCTCCTCGCCGATGGCAAAGGCGTGCGGGTCGGCGTCGGGCTCGATATCGTCGCGGAGCGCCGTGCCGAAGCGCTTGAGCGACTCGAGCGCGTCACCCGCCGCCGTGCGGAATTCGTCCTGCAGACCCGGCGCCTCGGGCCCAAGGGTGGCGGCGAGCTGCACCACCAGCTCGCCGCCGCCACCGAGCATGGCCAGCGCCGAATCCACGAAGACCGACGGTGGCGCGTCGAGAGTGGCGCGGGCCGAGGCCAGAAAGGTCGGGATGGCGCGGAGCCGCTCGAGCGCCGCCGGCGCGCGGCCGCCCGCCGCCCCGTTGCTCCGGGCCAGCACCGCGTAGAGCCCCTGGAACAGGTGGTTCACCCAGAACACCGGGTTTCGCTCGTGCGGCCGCTCGTACTCGAAGCGAAACACCGCGCTGCGCAGCTCGCCCAGGAGCGCGGTGCGGTCGATCTCGTCCTGCAGGTCGGAAGTCTCGAGCGCCTCCACGCCGCCCGCCACCGCCCGCAGTGCCGAGACGTGCGTCCGGACCGTCTCGGGATCGAACTGGCCGAGCCGGCCGTCCTGCGCCACGAGCCCTGCCGAGCTGGCGGCGGCGGGATCGAAGTGGTACTTGAGATCCAGGTAGGACTGGCAGAGCTCGTCAACGGAGGACATCGGTCTCCTTCGGCTCAGTCGGACGGCTGCGCGGCGACCTCCGAGTGGTCGCCCAGCGAGGCGCGTCCCGTCATACCTTCGGCCACCACGGCGTTGCCCAGCATCGAGCCGTCGAGCCGGACCCGCGTGAGGCGCGCGTCCCGGCCTACGATCGTATTGACGAGACGGCTGTCGGCGACGCGCGTGCCTTGCTCGAGCGACACGTTGGGCCCGATCTCGCTGCGCTCGATCGTGACCCCGTCCTCGATGTACACCGGGTCGTGGATCGTGACCCCGGGAAAGTCGCGCCGGCGCGCGGCGCCCTTCGCGAGCAGGGTCGCGTTGGTCTCGAGCAGCGTCTCGAGCTTGCCGCAGTCGTACCACCCGCCCACCTCGGCGGTCAGAATCCGCCTGCCGTGCTCGATCATCCACTGGAACGCGTCGGTCAGGAAATATTCACCCTGATTCTTCGGCTGCGCCAGCACGTGGTCGATGCCCTGCCACAGACTGTCCACCGCGCGGATGTAGTAGAGACCGATGTTGGCGAGCCGCGAGATGGGCGTGGAGGGCTTCTCGATGATCTTCGTCATGTAGCCCTGCGGGTCGGTGACCACCACGCCGAAGCGCTGGTAGTCCTCCACTTCCTTGGCCCAGATGATCCCGTCGGCGTCGGTCCGGTTGATGAGCGTGAGATCGGCCTCGAACACCGTGTCCACGAAGATGATGAGCACGGGCTCGTGCACGTACGGCCGGGCGAGGTTCACGGCGCCGGCGGTGCCGTCCTGCACCCGCTGCTCGATGAATCGCGAGGGGATCGGATAGCGGGCGCGCGCGTAGGCCTCGACCTGCTCCTTGAGGTGGCCGGTGATGAAGATCAGCTCGTGCACGTCGAGCCCCTCGAGCCGGTCCATCACCCAGTCCATCACCGGCCGGCCCGCGACCTTGAGCAGCGGCTTGGGGACGAGATGGGTGTGCGGCCGGAGGCGGGTGCCCTTGCCGGCGAGCGGGATGATCACTTGCATCGGTCAGCCTCGTCCGTAGCGGTCCTGGAGTCGTACCAGATCGTCGAGCTCCGGGGTGGATGCCTCGAGCACGTCGGTGTCCACCACCGCCTCGATCTGGTGAATGAGTTTGGGGGGGATGTGGACCGTCTCCCCTGCGCGAAACGGCCGCGATACGAGCTCGTCGCCGGGCTGCGTCCTCAGAATCAGCTCGCCCGCCAGCACGTGCATCGTCTCGTCCTTCCGGTTGTGATACTGCAGGCTCAGGACGTGACCCGCGCGCACGTGGAGGATCTTCCCCACGTACCGGTCGGTCCGGGCCCAGACGAGCTCGTATCCCCAGGGTTTGTCTACGCGGTACGGTACATCGGGCACATGGAACTCCGGGTCGTGGAAGGCGGCGGAGAAATATAGGACGGGCGGACGGGCCGACGGGCCGACGGGAGTCACCCTGAGCGCAGTGAAGGGGACATACCCTGACGCATCCCCCCTTCGCTGCGCTCAGGGTGACTCGGTGCGCCAGCGGCCCGCCTGTCCGCCCGTCCGCCCGTCCGCCCGTCTACATCTCCGGCTCGAAACTGAACACCCACCGGAACTCGAACGGATCGTCCCCCGGCGAGACGTCCTGTGCCAGCTCGGGACGGTTCACCCACAGCGGCAGGTCGAAGCGGGTGACGAAGCGCGTGTCGCCGATGCGGTGCTCGGCGCGGAGTCCGATGCCCGCGTCGCCGATGAATCGCAAGTCGCCGCCCGGCAGTGTGCGCCCGCCTTCGCCGATCCCCTGGGCGAGATCGGTGAACGCCGCGAGCCCCACGCGCGAGAACAGCCGCGCGTCGGGGCGCGTCAGCAGGGTTCGTTCGAGCTCGAGATTGAGCCCGACCAGCGCGGTGCTGGAGACTCGCGGGTCGAGGCCACGGACTCCGGCGCCCCCGGGCAACTGGTAGTTCACGTCCTCGCCCTCCAGCAGCGAGCCGCGAGAGCGCAGAAAGGGATTCGTGAGCCGCTGGAGCGGGTCGGCCCCCTGGGCGTAGATCTGGCGCTGTTTGGCCGACGCGTGGTCGATCCCGGCCAGACCGGCCGTCACCCGGGCGGCGAGTCCCAGCCGCGCTCCCAGCGGCCGGTGGGCCTGACCCTCGACGATGAGACGCGGGTAGAACGGATCGACCTCCCGCGCGCCGGCATCGAGCCCGCTCCGGTTGTAGGCCAGTCCCCCGCCCACGCTGCCACGCAACTCGAGTTCCCACTTGCCGGCGACGGTCGAGACCCCGGCGCCGACGTCGAGCTCGACGGTTCCGACATCGTCGTAGTAGCCCGGGTCGAGATAGCGGAAGTCATCGGGATGGACCCACTGCAGCGACACCGACTGGGTCCAGGTCGGTCCGAACGTGAGGTGCGCGCGGCGCGTGCGCTCGACCGTCGCCATCGCGCCGAAGCGCCCCTCGACGCGAAACAGATCGAGGGTTTGCGAGGTGCTGGGCGCGCGCAGGAAGGTGGGGTTCCGCGCCCGCAGGAAGAAGTCGATGTGTTGCACGCCGTCGTCCGCGCCCCAGCCCGTGCTGCCCGTGATCATGGCCACGTTTTGCTCGAACCGGCCGAGATAGTCGTCCCGGCTCCGAACACCGAGCGTGACGCCGCCGGCATCGTTGTACCAGGCCACCGGCTGCAGTCCCACCGTCATCCGGTCGCGGTGGCTGCGGGTGCGGAAGTAGGGGTGAAAGTAGAAGTCCGAGCCGGTCGCCGGCGCGAGCGGGGGCGGGGGCGGCGCCAGACCGAGCCGCTTCCGGTTGTTCAGCATGTTCCAGTCGTGCGAGCGCACCAGGGGATCGAGCACCACCTCGCGCGGTTTCGTCCTGGTGCCGAGCTCGACCCACTCGCGCGCGGCGAGCCCCTCGGTGCGCGCCACCGCCGTGTCGCCTTCGGCGAGGACGGCGACGTCCTGCGGGAAGCGTCCCGGCGCCTTGCGCACCACCTCCACGCGCGTGGTCCAGCCGTCGCCCTCGCGCATGCTGCGCACCCGGCCCACCGCATAGTCGTACAACTCGGTCGTGTGCAGCCACTGCGCGAAGAAGGTCGAGAGATCCCGACTCGAGACCTCCTCGGCGACGGCGCGAAACGCTGCCTCGTTCACGTGGTGGTACTTCCAGCGCAGGTAGAAGGTCCGGAGGATCCGCCGCATCACCTCGTCGCCCACGATGGCGCGGAGCTGATGGAAGAACAGCTCGCCCCGGGTGTAGATCGCGAAGTTGTACGAGGCGAAGTCGCGATACGCCTCCGCCACGAGGCTCGGCGGCTCGGCGTAGCCCTCGAGATCGAGCATCAGGACCTGCGCTTCGACGTCGGGATAGCGCTCGCGGCCCATCGTCTCCCAGAACCAGCTGGTCTGGAAGCTGGTGAATCCCTCGTCCAGCCACCCCTCGCGCCACTCGTTGTTGGCGAGGAGGCCCATCACGTAGTTGTGGCCCACCTCGTGCACGATGAGCCCCTGGTCCGCCGAGCCGTTGTGGACCATCATCGGGAACTCGGTGCCGCCGCCCTCGATCCGGTGCACGTTGGTGAGCTGCGGCCAGCCGAACGGGCCGAAGAGCTGGTCGAGCCACGCGAGCGCCGTCTCGGTCCGCTTGACCGCGATCCCGCCGCCCCAGGTGCTCTCGTCCCCCGGCTGATACAGCACGTGGACGGCCGTGTTGCCGAACCGGCCGTCTTCGTAGCGGTATTCCGGGTTGAGCGACATCGCGAAATGGTGTACCCGCTCCGCATACCAGCGGATCCGCTTCCGGCCCGGCGCCGCGCCGTCGCACGCATCGGCGGCCGGCGTGGACGCACCATAGTAGTCGCGCTGATACTCCACCGGCCGGGCGGGCATGCGGTTGGCGCGCGCCCAGCCGGGATCACCGCACACGGGCACACCGGTGGCGCCGACGACCTGGTCCGCGGGGACGTCCAGATCCACCGTGAACCGGCCAAACTCGCCGTAGAACTCGCCCGCGGGATAGAGCGGGTGCTCCTCCCAGCCGTAGCGGTCGTACACCACCACCTTGGGATACCACTGCGCGAAGTCGAAGCGCCGCCCCTGCCGCCCCTGCCGGCGCGGCACCGTGGAGGGCCGCGCGTCCCAGCCCATCTCTACCGACATCGAGTCGCCGGGCGCGAGCGAGCGCGGCAGCGCGAAGCGCACCACCGTGCTGTCGGGCGCGAACGGGTAGATCGGCTCGACCGGCTGGCCCATGATGCGCACGTTCCGCACGTGGTTGAAGGCGAAGTCGGGGTCCTTCAGATCGTTGAACCGGCGCCGGCCCTCGACTGAATCGGCGTCGGCCCAGCGTGAGCCAGGGCGGAACGCGTTGAGATAGAGGTGCAGCGAGAAGCTGGTGAGGGTGTCGGGCGAGTGGTTGTGGTACTGAATACGCTGGTCACCACTCAGCACACCCGATGGCTCGTCCAGCCGCGCGGTGATCTCGTAGGCGACGTCCTGCTGCCAATAGGGCGTCGCGGGTTTGGGCGAGGTCTGCTGCAGCGCGAGGAAAGCCAGGACGAGCACGGACGACTCGGCGGTCGAAGGTGAGCGGAGGGCGGCTGGATCGAAGTCGGCGGGAAACTTAGGCGGAGGCGGTCCGGTCGGGCTACGCCTCCGGAACGACCGCTTTCAGCGAGGGCGACGATCTAACGGCAGGCTGGGCAGCCGGATGGAGGCAGGAGCGCCCGGACAGCGCTCACCAGTGACCCCGGATGCCCCTGCCCCGACGTGAGCAGCACCGGCAGCTTCGGCCACTGCTCGGCGACCAGGTCGGCCAGTTCCTCTCCGCCCATCCGGGGCATCTGCACATCGCTCACTACCAGCCAGACGACCGAGCCCAGTTGCCCGAGCAGCTCCTTCGCCTCTTCGCCGTCGCGGGCGGCCACCACGCGGAAGCCGGCGTTCGCCAGCACGCGCGCCGCATAGCGGCAGGTCGGCTCGTCATCGTCCACGACGAGGAGAACGCGTTCACGGGGCCGCTGGGCCGGGGCGTCCATCGGGAGCCTCATGCAGCAGGTACGGGTGCTTGTCTGGATCGGTTCAGGGATCGCGAAAGGGGACGCGCCAGCGTCGGGGGCGCGCACGTGCGGCGCCTCAGCGTACCTCCCGAGCCAGCGAAACGGTCAGCCGCGGCGCCGATTTCCTGCGAAACGATCGCCTGCAGCGGCTCGTATTGACGGATCGTAGGCATTGCAACATATTGTGCCCCCAATGCCCGGAGCCGCCACCATGACCCCGCCTCTCGACCCGATCAGCCGCCGCATCCTCCAGCTTCTCGTGGCCGACGGCCGGGCCAGCTACCAGGCCATCGCGGACGAGGTGGGGCTCTCCCGCCCCGCCATCATGGAGCGGGTCAAGCGGCTGGAGGAGGGCGGCTACATCCTGGGCTACCACGCGCAGCTGGACCGCGCCAGGACCGGCCACCCCATCACCGCCTTCGTCTCGGTCCGCTACTCCGCGACCGACCTCGAGAGCGCCGAGCCGGCCGTGCGCGCGCTCGAGAGCAATCCCAGCGTCCTCGAGTGCCA
>DASUXW010000197.1:0-12488 GCA_036377715.1 Gemmatimonadales bacterium | reverse complement strand
GCTGGGATGGCTCGCTCACCTGGTAGCGGAGAGCCGGCGCCGCGAGCGGGAGCCGTGGACCGGCTCCGACAATGGCCCGAGCCGCCTCGAAGACGCGTTACTACGGCGCCGTCTTCGCAGGCCTCGGCCTGGCGCCGGGCGATCTCTTCCAGACGATCGTGCCGCTGGAGGGCGGCCCTACCGCCGGATGAGCGACTGGATCCGCTCGGCGACGGTCTCCCGCAGCCGCTGGCTCCGGGTGATCACCAGCACCGTATCGTCGCCCGCGATGGTGCCGATGATCTCGGCCCACCCGGCCTGGTCGAGCGCCTCGGTGATCGTCCCCGCCGAGCCGCTCGCGGTCTTGAGCACGAGCAGCGGTCCTACGCCGTCCACGCTCACCAGCAGCGCGGGGATGACCTGGGCGAGATCGGGCCGGACGGCGGCGCGTTGCGGGTGGGTGTAGAACGCCCCGCCCTGCGGATCGGCCAGCTTCGCCAGACCGAGCTCGCGGATGTCGCGGGAGAGGGTGGCCTGGGTGACGGTGAATCCCTCGTCGGCGAGGGCTTCGCGCAGCTCGTCCTGGCTCTCGATCCGCCGCTCCCGGACGACGCGCAGGATGGCGGCGTGGCGCTGGATCTTCACAGCGGTCGGCTCGTGCGATACACGTCCCGTCCTCCCACGAAGGTGGCCAGCACGTCGCGAGGGCCGCTCGCGAGCACCCGGTCTTCCGGTGACGCGCCCGCGCTGCCGCCGGGTGCGCGGATGACGACGCAGTCTCCCCACTTGCCCGGCGTGAGGCTCCCGACCTCGCTGTCGAGACTCAGCGCGCGCGCACCCTCGAGGGTGCAGAGCGCGACCGTGCCCGCGGCGGTGAGCCCGGCCAGCTCGCGGGCGGCCCGGGCGTCGGCCAGTAGATCGAGCTCCCCGACGCTCACCACGGAGTCGGTCCCGAGCCCCACCCGCACGCCGGCGGCGCAGAGCGCCGAGAGCGGGGCCGGGCCATGGCCGTGCGCGCGGTTGGACAGCGGGCAGTGCGCCACCGCGGCGCCGCTCCGGGCCAGCCGCGTCACGTCGGCCGCGGTCGCCCGCACTGCGTGAATACAGAGCGTGCGCTCGGAGAGCACCCCGTGCTCCTCGAGCCACTGGACCGGCGTGCGCCCGAGCGGCGACGGCATCGGGATTCCCCGTGCGCGCCAGGCCTCGGCGAATGGGCCCGCCCCGTGCTCGAGCAGCAGACTCTCGGCCGCCGATTCGGCGACGTGCACGGCCAGCGGGAGGCCCTCGCGTTCCGCCCACGCCGCGACGGCGGCGTAGAGCGGCCCGCTTACCGTATACGGCGCGTGGGGCGAGACGCCGAGCCGCACCCGCTCGCCCGCGAACCGGCCCAGCTCGTCCACCCGGCACCGGAGGGCCGCCAGGCTCTCTGGGAGCTGGTCCGGATGTGGCCCGAACACTTCCTGGTACGCAATCGCCGGCGCGCCGGCTTCGGCGAGGGCCTGGATGACCGCCCCCGAGTCGCCCGTGTCGGCCACCGTGGTGACGCCGGCCGCCCGGCACTCGGCTATCCCGCGACGGGCTGCCTCGAGGAACTCCCCGGCGGTGCGGGCGGCCTTCGCTTCACGCAGCCGCCGGATCCAAGTGGCGAAATCGGCCCCAGGCGGACCGTCCGCCATGCCGGTCAATTCGAGATGCGTGTGCGTATTGATGAAACCGGGGAGCAGCAGCGCGTCCCCGAACGCCTCAGCCGGTACGCCCGCCGGGATCGGGACGGCCGGCTCCGGGCCGACGGCGGCGATGCGCCCGGCCTCGTCGATCAGGATCGCGCCGTGCTCGATCGCCGGCCCGTCCACGGGAAGCAGCCACCGCGCGGACAGGCGGCGGGCGCGCACGCTAGCGCGGGCTCGGCGTGGGGCCGACGCCCCCCATCACTCCCGTGGTCGTTCCCGGAGTACGCGGTGCGGCGGGGGCCCCGGGTGTCCCGGTCCCGGGTGGTGCCGGATTCTCCGGGGTTACCGGCTGGACCCCGTCGGGTAGCGGGGCCGTAGGCTGCGGCGCGCCGTCGGGAGCCCCGCCACCCAGCGGACCCGCCGCGCCCACCGAGCCGAACGGTGAGTGGATCGGACAGAACGCGGTGGGCTCGGTGCCCGGGATGAACGACTCGATGTAGTGCACGTCCTTGGGGCAGAACGGCGTCGCCTTGTAGCCAGTGGTCTTGTCGATGTCGAGCGCCGTGAGCCCGTCCGGCCGCGGCCAGGCGGCGGGAGTGGGCCGCCGCTCGTACACCTCGCGCATCATCGCGGTCCAGGCCGGCGCCGCGAGAATGCCGCCCTGCGCGTTGGCCTTGATCTTCTTCGGCTGGTCGAAGCCGATCCAGATCCCGGTCACGAGGTCGGGGGTGAAGCCGATGAACCAGACGTCGTAGCCGTCGTTGGTGGTGCCGGTCTTGCCGCCGGCCGGGAAGTTGATCCGCGAGCCCACCGACCCTACGGCGGTGCCGTGGCGGACCACGTCGCGCAGGACGTCGGTCATGAGCCACGCGTGCGGCGCGTCCATCACGGTCACGGTGCGGGCCTGCGGCTGCCAGATGATCTTGCCGGTGCGGTCCTCCACCCGGAGAATCGCATTGGGGACGGTGCGGGTGCCCAGGTTGGCGAACACCGTGTAGGCCGAGATCATCTCCAGCGGGATGACGTCCGCCGAGCCGATGTGGATCGAGGGATACGGCGGGATCCGGGTGCTGATCCCGAACTTGGTGGCCTCGCTGATCACCGCGTCCTCGCCCAGCTCCATACCCAGCTTGATCGCGATGATGTTCCGCGACAGGTACAGCGCCCGCCGCAGCGTCATCGGGCCGTCGAACTCGAGATCGTAGTTCTGCGGCGTCCAGGGGAGCGAGTCGGTCGCCATCTCGACCGTGAGCGGGTCGTCCACCATCACGTGCGAGAGCGGATAGCCGGCCTCGACCGCGGCCGAATAGACGATCGGCTTGAAGGTCGAGCCCGGCTGCCGGAGGGCCTGAGTGGCGCGGTTGAACTTGCTGTCGTCGAAGTCCCGGCCGCCCACCATCGCCCGGATGTTGCCGGTCTTGGCGTCGAGCGTCACCACCAGACCCTGGAGGTAGGGGGTGGTGGACCGATTGTTGTCTTCGGGTGCATCGCCGCGCGAGTCGAGGTACTGGCGGTAGGTGGGCCAGGTGAACTTGCCATCGGCCCCGTTCTCGATGGCCTCGAGCCGCGCCTCGAGCGCCCGCTCGGCGGCCTGCTGGGTGTCGAGGTCGAGCGTCGTGTAGATCCGGTAGCCCGACTTGTAGAGGTCCGAGCCGAACCGCGCATCGAGCTGCTGCCGCACGTACTCGACGAAGTACTCGGCCACTCCGCTGAAGTCGGAGTGCGAGCTCAGGAGCAGCGGGTATGCCTTCCACCGCTCCGCGTCGTCGGCGGAGAGCAGCCCGTTGTCGCGCAGGAGGTTGAGGATCGTGTTCCGGCGCTGGACGGTCAGGTTGGGATTCCGGCGGGGATTGTACCGCGACGGCGCCTTGGGGATGGCGGCCAGGGTGGCCGCCTCGGCCACGTTCAGGTCGCGGACCGACTTGCCGAAGTAGCGCTGGGAGGCGGCCTCGACCCCGTAGGCGCGGTTGCCCAGGTCGATCTGATTGAGATAGAGCTCGAGGATCTTGTCCTTGGGGTAGGTGGCCTCGATCTCCCGGGCCACCTTGGCCTCGCGCAGCTTGCGGCGGATGGACTTGTCGCGCCCGCTGATGTCCTCGGGCCAGAGGTTCCGCGCGAGCTGCATGGTGATGGTCGAAAACCCTTCGGCCATGCGCATGGCGAACACGTTGGCCTTGACTGCCCCGAACACCCGGTACCAGTCGATCCCGTGGTGCTCGTAGAACCGCTTGTCCTCGGTGGTGATGAACGCGGCCTTGACGTAGGGCGACATCTCCGCGAGCGGCACCACCGTGCGGCGCTCGAGCCCGAGGTCGGTGATCAGCCGCCCGTCGGCTGCGTAGACCTTCGAGGCCTGATTGGGATCGTACCCACCGAGATCGGCGATGGAGGGGCAGCTGTTGCCCGCGCACGCCCGGGTCCAGGCCGCGACCAGGACCGCGAGACCGAAGGCGAAGACCGCGAGGACCGCGACCACGACGTTCCGGCGCGCTCGCGCCGAGAGCCGAACGCGCTGCAGCAGACTGGATTGCCGGCGGGACATGCCCCCAAGCTAGCCGGTTGCCATGCCTCTTTCCAGCGGGTACGATTGGCGCCATGATCGACCTCCTCGACCTCCTGCAGGACCGCGGGTTCGTGCAGGACGCCACGCCCGGGTTGGCCGAGCGGCTGCGCGAGGGACCGATCACCGCCTACGTGGGGTTCGACCCCACGGCCGACTCGCTCCACGTCGGCAATCTGGTCCCGGTGATGGGGATGGCCTGGCTTCAGCGGCTGGGCCACACCCCGATCGCCCTGGTGGGCGGCGGCACCGCCATGGTGGGCGACCCGAGCGGGAAGCGAACCGAGCGCCCGGTGCTCACGCTGGAGCAGATCGACCGTAACGCCCAGAGTCTCGCGCGCCAGCTCCGGCGGTTCCTCGCGTTCGAGGGGTCCAACGCCGCCCGGCTCCGGAACAACGCCGACTGGCTCCGCGGGCTCCCGCTCATGGCGTTCCTGCGCGACACCGGCCGGCACTTCGGCGTGGGCTACATGCTGCAGAAGGAATCGGTGCGGAGCCGGCTGGAGACCGGGATCTCGTACACCGAGTTCAGCTACATGCTGATCCAGGCGTACGACTTCTGGCACCTGTTCCGCACCGAACGCTGTGAGCTCCAGATGGGCGGGAGCGACCAGTGGGGCAACATCACCGCGGGCACGTGGCTGGTGGACAAGCGCGAGCGGCGGCCGGTGCACGGGCTGGTCTTCCCGCTCATCACCACGGCCTCGGGTGCCAAGTTCGGGAAGAGCGAGTCGGGCAACGTGTGGCTCGACCCCGAGCGCACGAGTCCCTACCACTTCTATCAGTTCTGGCTCAACACCGACGACCGCGACGTCGAGCGCTACCTCAAGCTGTTCACCTTTCTGAGTCTGGACCGGATCGCCGCCACGATGGCGGCGCACGCCGGCAACCCGGGCCGGCGCGAGGCGCAGCGGGTGCTGGCGCGCGAGGTGACGGCCACCGTCCACGGCGAGTCGGCCGCCGAGCAGGCGATCCGGACCAGCGCGGCGCTGTTCGGCGGTTCGGAAATGAGCGGCGAGACGAGCGGGGAGGCGCTGGCCGAGATGCCCGAGCGGCGGGTGTCGCGGGCGCAGCTCCCCGAGGACCTCCCCGTGCTCGAGGTACTCGTCGCGAGCGGGCTCGCCACCTCCAAGGCCGACGCGCGGCGAGGAATTCAGGGCAAGGGCTTCTATCTCAACGGCCAGACGATCGACGACGTGGAGCTACGGATCGGGGAGGAGCTGCTGCAAGGGCCGCCGGACGAGCGGTTCGTGATATTGAGGAAGGGAAAGAAGAACTACGTTCGGGTGGTGATAGAACCGTAGGACGGTCGAAACGGCTGAAGGTCGGAAGGTCACAGCACGCAGCCTGGCCGTCCGACCTAGAGCAGCGTTCCCCCCAACACCAGCCGCGCCACGCTGAAATAGATGATCAACCCCGTCACGTCCACCAGCGTCGCGACGAAGGGAGCGGAGGCGCTGGCGGGATCCGCGCCGAGCCGGCGGAGCACGAAGGGGAGCATGGAACCCGCCAGGGTGCCGAACATGACCACGCCCACGAGGCTTCCGGCCACGGTGATGGCGACCAGCAGGTAATGCTCGCCGTACACGTGCCCGACCGCCTGCCACACCAGGATCCGGGTCAGACCGATCACGCCGAGCAGCGTACCGAGCGCGAGCCCCGTGAGGATCTCCCGCCGCGCCACCCGCCACCAGTCCCGGAGCCGCACCTCGCCCAGCGCCATCGCGCGGATGACCAACGTCGCCGCCTGCGACCCGGAGTTTCCGCCGCTGCTGATGATCAGCGGGACAAACAACGCCAGGACCACCGCCCGCGCGATCTCCGCCTCGTAGATCCCCATCGCGGTCGCGGTGAGCATTTCGCCCAGGAAGAGCGCCGCCAGCCAGCGGCCGCGCTTCTGCACCATCTGGAGCAGGCCGCTCTGCAGGTACGGCTCGTCCAGCGCCTCGCTGCCGCCGATCTTCTGAATGTCCTCGGTGGCCTCCTCCTGCACCACCCCCACCACGTCGTCGGCGGTCACGACGCCCTTCATCCGGCCGTCGGCGTCCACCACCGGAATGGCCAGCAGGCCCTCGTCCACCAGCAGATGAGCCACGGCCTCCTGGTCGGTCTCCTCCGTGACCGTCACCAGGTCGGTGTGCATCATCTCCTGGACCGGCTGCTCGGGGGGCGCGGCGAAGAGCTCGCGGAACGAGACCACGCCCAGGAGATGCATGTCGGCATCCAGCACGTAGGCGTAGTCGATCACCTCGATCCCGCGAATGGCCTGGCGGCGCAGGTAGCGGATCGCGACCTCGGCCGGGATGTCCGGCCGGAGCCGCATGTAGCGCGGGTTCATGACGCCGCCGGCGGCATCCTCGGCGTACGCCAGGAGCGCGCTCACTTCCCCCTGCGACTGCGGGTCGAGCAGCGCCATGAAGCTGGCCCGCTCCTCGGCCGGAAGCGCCTGCAGCAGGTCGGCGGCATCGTCGGGCGCGAGCAGGCGAATCCACGGCCGGCTCCGCTCGGGGCCGAGCTGCTGGAGCAGCTCCGCCTGCGCCCGGGTGCTGAGCGCCAGGAAAAAGTCCGCCGCCTGGTTGGCGTCCAGCATCGCGAACCCCTCCACCCGCTCTTCCGGGCTCAGGATGGGGTACGCGTCGAGGAGCGCCTCGGCGGTGAAGGTGTCGGGCGGCCCTACCATCGCGTCCGCTTCTTCGAGGACGTGCGCGGCGGCTTGGCGCCGAGCATCCCGAACATCCCGCGGATCAGCTCGCGGCCGACCGTGCGGCCGATGCTGGACGAGAGCCCCGCGACCAGCGTTCCCGCGGCAATCTGCACGATGGTCTTGCCGCGCCGTCCCTTGGTCTCGGGCTCGGCCTGGGCCTCGGCCGGCGAGCCGGTCTTCTCGAGCCGCCTGGCCAGCATCTCGCGGGCACTCTCCCGGTCCTTGGCTTCGCCGTACTCGGCGATGAGATCCGACTGCCTGATATCGGCCTGCAGCTCATCGGGCGTGAGCGGCGCCATGCGCGATGCCGGTGGGATGAGCCGTGTGGCTACCACGGGCGTCGGTGAGCCGCGCGAGTCGAGCCCCGTTACCACCGCCTCGCCGATGCCGAGTGAGGTCAGCGTCTCCTCGAGGTCGTAGAACCCGGTCTTGGGGAAGGTCCGGACGGTGGCCCGGAGGGCCGCATCGTCGTCGGGCGTATGCGCCCGAAGCGCATGCTGCACCCGGTTGCCGAGCTGCGCGAGGACGTCGCTCGGCACGTCCTTCGGCGTCTGAGTCACGAAGTAGATGCCGACCCCCTTGGACCGGATGAGCCGCACCACCTGCTCGACCTCGTCCAGGAATGCCTTCGACGCGTCGTCGAACAGCAGGTGGGCCTCGTCGAAGAAGAAAGCCAGTTTGGGCTTGGGCAGGTCGCCGGCCTCGGGGAGATTCTGGTACAGCTCCGCCAGCAGCCACATCGTGAAGGTGGACCACAGGAGCGGCTTGTCCTGCACGTCGGCCAGCTCGAGGCAGGTCACCACGCCGCGGCCGTCGGAGGTGGTGTGCAGCAGATCGTGCACATCGAACTCGGGCTCGCCGAAGAAGACGTCGGCGCCCTGCGACTCCAGCTCGACCATTTTGCGGAGCAGCACGCCTACCGTCGCGCCCGACATTCCGCCGTACTCCGCCAGCGCGGGCTTCCCTTCGTCCGACGTGAGAAACTGGAGCACGGCCTTGAGGTCGGGCAGGTCGAGCAGGAGCAGGCCGGAGTCGTCACAGTACTTGAAGACCATCGTGAGCACGCTGGTCTGGGTGTCGTTGAGCGAGAGCGCCTTGCCGAGGAGCAGCGGGCCGAACGAGCTAACGGTGGCCCGGAGCTGGACGCCGAGCTTGCCGCTCAGGCTCACGAACTCGACCGGTGCGCCGGCGGGCTTCCAGTCCCACCCGATCTCCTTCGCGCGGCCCGTCACGCGGTCGGTGGCCTGCCCCGGGGCGGCGAGCCCGCTCAGGTCGCCCTTCACGTCCACCGCGAAGACGGGCACGCCCTGCGCGGAGAGCTGTTCGGTCAGGAGCTGGAGCGTCTTGGTCTTGCCGGTGCCGGTCGCGCCGGCGATCAGGCCGTGGCGGTTGAGCATGGCCAGCGGGATCCGGACCATCGGTGTCTGGTGGACGGCGCCGCCCTGCTCCAGGGCGGCCCCGAGGGTGACCGCGGCATCGGAGAAGCCATAGCCGGCGGTGAGCATATCGTCGAAGGTGGTCATCGTTGGCCGGCTCCATGATTGAGGTCGGTGAGCATGGCTACCAACCGGTCGTTCAGGCGTTCGATGTCGTACTCCCGCTCCACCCGCGAGCGGCCGGCCGCGCCGAGCGCGGTCCAGCGCTCCGGATGGGCGGCCAGGTGCCCGAGCCGCTCGGCCAGCGCGGCGGCGTCGCGCTCGCCGACGAGGTAGCCGGACTCGCCGTCGGTGATCAGCTCGGGGATCCCGCCGTGCCGGGTGGCGACCACCGGCAGGCCGGAGGCCATGGCCTCCTTGAGCACATTCGGGATTCCCTCCTC
This sequence comes from Gemmatimonadales bacterium, assembly GCA_036377715.1. Taxonomy (GTDB): domain Bacteria; phylum Gemmatimonadota; class Gemmatimonadetes; order Gemmatimonadales; family GWC2-71-9; genus CAVVWJ01. The sequence goes on along the minus strand of DASUXW010000197.1, from coordinate 3,756 downwards.
GTCCCCATCGCGAGCCCGGACACTGGCGGCGACGAACAGGTGCGCCTCGTCGAGCACCCGCCGCACTTGGGCGGGCGTGGCCCATCCCAGCAGCCGCACCCGTTGCCCGAGACCCAGGCGATCCCGCAGCTCGGCAAGTGTGCCGCGGAGCGGCCCGTCACCGGCAATGTCGTATTGCACGTCGACGCCGGCCTCCACCAGCATGCGAACGGCGTCGAGAACGTATTCGATGCCCTTTTTCTCCACCAGACGTCCCACGGTCGCCAGCCGAAGCGGCTCGCCCTGACGCACATGCCGCGGGCGGAAGGGCCACTCGCGCAGATCGATGCCTGTCCCATGCACCACCACGCGCTCGGGCGGTGCGCCGAGCGCGATGAGCCGCCGGGCAAAGGCCTCGCACACCGGCAGGAGGAGGGCGATGCGCCGGAACATTCGCGCGTACACCCGGGGACCCCGGGTGGCCACGTAGCGCGTGATGTCCGAGCCCCGGACGGCCGCCACCAGCGGCCCGGTGAGCACCCCGACCCGGCGAAGGCGCCATGCCTTGAACGTGTCCTGCACAAACGGGCAGTAGCACACGTCGAAGCGACGCCGCGGAAGGTAGCTCGCGGTGCGGCGCAAGTGCTCCAGGCTCCACGCCCGGCTCCAGAAGGCCAGGGGGTTGAGGGTCCGGAGCAGGATTCGGCGTTCCTCACCGGCGTGCGCGAGGACCAGCCGCGCGGCGGCGCTCCACCGGCCGCCCGGCGGGAGCGTCGCCGGATACCGCGTCCGCTCACCCAGCCGGAGCCGGGCGATGTCGGGATGAAAGGTGACGCCCGCCTGCGGCCGATCGGCGAAGATGTCCACCTCGTGTCCCCGGCCGATCAGCCCCGTGATCTGATTGAGAAAGGGCGTTTCCGCGAGAACCGGAAACTCGCCGACCACGCAGGCGACCCGCACTGCGCTCAGCCCCCGCTCCCGAGCACCTCGGCGACGCGCTCCAGCTCCTCCACCGTGTTGTACGCGTGCGGGCTGAGGCGGATCGCCCCTTCGCGCATGCTGCAGACGATGCGCTCGGCCTTGAGGCGGCGGAACGCGCCGCCCACGTCGGCCGGCGCCACACACAGGATGCCCGAGCCCCGCGCACCGTCGGGTGAGACCATGCGCGCTCCGCTCCGCGCGGCCCACGCGAGCAGCGGCTGCTGTAGCAGCCGGAGATGCGTGGCGATTCGCGCGACGCCGAGCTCGAGGATGAGTCCGAGCGAGGCGTTCATTCCCGCGAAGTCCTGATAGGGAAGCGTGATCAGCTCGAACCGCCGGGCGTCGGCCCGCAGCGTGTCGCTGTAGGTCGTGAGCCGGGTGAAGTCGTCGGTCCCCTCGAACGCCATCCAGCCGGTGACCGGCGGGCTGAGTGTCGAGATGAGCTCGCGCCGCACGTACACGAACCCCGAGCCCCAGGGCGAGAGCAGCCATTTCTGCCCACCGCACGCGAGCACGTCCACCGGCGTGCGGCGGAGGTCCACCGGCACCTGCCCGACGGCCTGTATCGCATCCACCACCAGCCAGGCGCCGGTGCGGCGGGTCGCGGCTGAGAGCGCCGCCAGGTCCACGCAGTAGCCATTGCTGAACTGCACCAGCGAGACGGCGAGCACCCGCACCCTCGGGTCCTCCAGCCGCTCGAGCAGCCGGGCCTCGTCGGGCCAGCCCTCGGCCGTGGTGGGGACCAGCTCCACCTCGACCCCGGCTTCGCGAAGGCGGAGCCACGGGTAGACATTCGCCGGAAACTCGCGGTCGCTCACCACGACCACGTCGCCCGGGCGGAGCGGGAGTGCCCGGGCCACGACGCCGAGCCCGAAGCCGGTATTCACCGTCAGCGCGATCTCTTCGGGAGTGGCCGAGATGAGCTCCGCGATCAGCCGGCGCGACTCGGCGAGCGTCGCGAAGAGATCGCGGTCGGGGAGCTGGAACGGCATCGCGCGGCGGCGATTGAACTCGTCGAGGGTACGGCGGGTGCGCTCGGGGAGCGGGCCGATGCTCGCGTGGTTCAGGTAGGTCGTGTCGTCGGCCCAGGGGAACTCGGCGCGACGGAGGGCGTCGAAGGAGGACGGAGAAGACGGAGACGACGGAGAGGACGGAGAGGGACGGACGGCCATGGGTTCAGGCCTCGTGCCGGAGGCTCGGGTCGTAGGCTTCGCGGAGCGCGTCGCCCACGAGGTTGAAGCCGAGGACGGCGAGACCGATGGCGATGCCGGGAGCGAACGAGACCCAGGGCGCCACGCGGAGCAGGTCGCGGCCGTCGGACACCATCGCGCCCCAGCTCGGCGTCGGGGGCTGCGCGCCCAGGCCGACGAACGAGAGCGCGGCTTCGGCCATGATCGCGCCGCCGATGCCGAGGGTCGCGGCGATGATCACCTGGGTTCGCACGTTGGGAAGGAGGTGTCGCAGAAGGACACGCCGGTCGAGCGCGCCGAGGGCCTGCGCCGCCACGACGAACTCCGACCGCTTGAGCACCAGCACCTGGCTCCGGACCAGGCGGGCCATCCCGGCCCAGCCCACCACGCCGATCACCAGGAAGATCACCGGCAGCGACGGCCGGACCGCGGCCGCCACGGCGATGAGGAGGAGGAGCGTGGGAAAGGCCAGCGTCACGTCGGCCAGCCGCATCACCAGCGCGTCCACCCATCTGCCGTAGTAGCCGGCGACCAGACCCAGCAGGATGCCGAGCGTGGCCGCCACGGATTGGGAGATGAGTCCCACCGAGAGGGACAGCCGGGCCCCGTAGAGCACCCGGCTCAACACGTCTCGACCCTGGCTGTCGGTGCCCAGGAGGAACCGGCCGCCGGGCGAGAGCAGATAGGCGTGCCGCAGGTCGCCGGCCAGGGGGTCGAATGGGGCGATCCAGGGGGCGAGCACCGCCGCGACCACGACGAGCCCGACCAGCGCGAGGCCAAGCTGGAAGAACCGATCGCGACGCAGTCGCTCGCGCAGTACCGACTGAGCCATGGGAGTCCCGTGATGCGGGTTACCCTGCGGGGCGGGAATCGCGCACACTGTTGCATGGCCGGCGGTCGCGGCGCAGGGCGCATGATTCTTGCAATTTCGACTGCGCGAAGGTTACGACCCCACCCCGACCGGGGCAAGCGAGTGCAGCCGAAACGACCCTTCACCCTCGTGCTCAGCGGCGGCGGCCTCAAAGGGCTGGCCCACATCGGCGTGCTCCGCGCGCTCGAGGAGCGCGGGCTGGTGCCCAGCCTGGTCGTCGGGTCGAGCATCGGCTCGCTGGTCGGCGCGGCCTGGGCCGCCGGCGCCGCCCCCGACCGCATGGCGTCCCGGGCGCTCCGGGTCCGCCGCCGCGACGTGTTCCAGGTGGCGCGCACGGATGTGGCGCTGAGGCGACTGCTCGCTCCCGCGCTTTACCGGGCCGACCCGCTGCTCAAGCTCATCGACGAGCTGGTGGGCGATGTGACCTTCCGCGATCTCGACCGCCGCCTCCTGGTCAACACCGCCGACCTTCACTCCGGCATGCAGGTGATGTGGGGCCTCCCCGGCCTGAGCCACGCCCGCGTGGCCGACGCGGTGGCGGCCTCATGCGCGCTGCCCGGGATCTTCCCGCCACGCGAGATCGACGGGCGGGCCTATGTGGACGGGGCGGTGGTGGAGAACCTGCCGGTGCGGCTTGCGGCGGCACTGGGACCCGGGCCGATCGTGGCCGTGAACGTCGCCGCCACCAGCGTGCGCCGGGAGGCACACGAGACCGAAGGCTTCGCCGCCACCTAC
>DASUXW010000196.1:0-17151 GCA_036377715.1 Gemmatimonadales bacterium | reverse complement strand
CCCGATGCGGTCAGGATGGCGCTGGCTGCCTACGTGGAGTTTCCGGACACCGCCGCACCGGCGGCGCGTCCGACTCCCGCACCGGCGGCCAGCGGCCTCCCGCGCAAGGGCATGCAGGTGGACGAAGTTGACCGACTGCTCGGCGAGCCCAGGCAGACCAGGCAGCGGATGGAAGGCCGGCTCCAGGTCACCACGCGGCTCTACGACGCGAGCGTCGGCCGGGTCGCCGCCGAGTTCGTCGAGGGCGTGCTGATCCGCTACACGATCACATCCGGAAATTGAGGCCCAGCGCGAGCCGGAACGGGCTGGTGTCGTTCACGAAGGTCCACCGGAACTCCGCGAACGGCTTGCTGCGGTCGCTTGGCGCGGCGGTGCTGAGACCGAAGAACAGGTTGTAGCCCGTGCTCGTCTCGCCGCCGCCCGGGTGAAAGAAGGCCACGCCTCCGCCGCCGTACAGCCCGCCACCCTGCCCGAAATGGATGGCCGCGTCCCCGTTGGCCTGCCAGCCGGTGCTGCCGTGCTTCGGGAAGAAGAAGTCGCCGCTGGGCCGGATCTCAAGATTGCGTCCCAGCGGAATACTGACCTGTCCGCCCGCGGTCCATGCGTGGTTCTCGAAGTCGCGCCCCACCCGCGGCCCCAGCGAGATCGGTCCGTGGATCAATCCCTGCCCGCCGCGGCGGTATTGCGCATCGGCGGAGCTCGGGGCGAGCAGCAGCAGGACCAGGACGACGAGCGCGCCGAGGCGGACCATCACGGCCGGCGCGCGCTCGAAAGAGCGGTGCCGTCCGGTGCCAGGAAGTGGATCTCGCCGATCCCCAGCTCCCGCACGCCGGCTTCGATCTTCGCCCGGTCTCCCACGATCACCCAGACCAGATGCCCCGGCCTCACGGTCTCGCGCGCCGCCGCCGTCGCGGTGGCGATAGTCTGCGCCCGGATGCGGTCGGCGTAGGTATCGAAGTAGCGGTCGCTCAGCCCGTAGGCCACGATCTCCACGATCGAGCCGGCCACCGCGGCCATCGTTTCCCAGGAGCCGGGGAGCGTCAGCGTGAGCGCCGCCTTGGCACGCGCCAGTTCGTCTGGCGTGATCGGCTCCGCGCCGACGATCCCCTCGAGCTCGCGTCTGAGCTCGGCGATCGCCTCTTTGGTCTTGTCCGTCTGCACCGGTGCGTAGGCGATGAACGGCCGTGGGCCCCGTGCGTTGCGAATGAAGCTGTACGCACCGTACGACCAATGCTTGTCCTCCCGCAGGTTCATGTTGAGCCGCGAGCCGAAGTCGCTGCCGAGCACCCCGTTCATCACTTCGATGGCGGCCTCGTCGGGGTTGGCCCTGGGCGGTGCCACGTCGCCCGCGATCAGCACCGTCTGGAGCGCGCCTGGCCGGTCCATCAGGTAGACCTCCGGCGCGGGCTTCGGCGGCACCGCGGCGATGTTCTTCCGCGGCACCTCGCCCCGGCGCCAGCCGGCGAACAGGCGCTCGAGCTTCGGCTTGATGGCAGCCATCGTGGTGGCGCCTACCACCACGAGCGTGGCGTGGTTGGGCTTGAACCAGGTCGCGTGGAACCTGACCAGGTCGTCACGGGTGATCTTCGCGACCGACGCCGCCGTACCCGAGCCGGTCCACGGGGTGGCGTACGCATGCCCCTCGCCGTAGACCAGGCGCGGGAACACCCGCAGCGCCATCCCCGCCGGGTCGGCCTCCTCGCGCTGGATCTGCACCAGCCGCTGCTGCTTGAGCCGCTGGAAATCGCGCTCGCGAAACGCCGGGTTGAGCACGACATCGGCGAACAGCTCGAGCGACGGATCGAGCCGGCCGGTCAGCGCCGCGAGCGAAACGCTCGACACGTCCAGTCCCGACGAGGCGCCCAGCACGGCACCGAGCTCCGCGGCGCGGTCGCTGATCTGGAGCGCGGTGCGGGTCGCGGTCCCCTCGTCGAGCATGCTCATCGCCAGGCTCGCCGTGCCCGGCTGGGCGAACTGGTCCGACGCGTAGCCGGCGTCGAGCAGCAGGTCGAACCGGATCTGGGGAATCGACCTCCGCTCGGCCAGCACGATGCGAACGCCGTTCGCGAGCGTATCGCGCTCGAGCGCCGGGAACCTGGGCTCGGGCGGGGCGCCCGGCCCGGGGAGCTTCGTGCGGTCCACGGTCGAGGGCGTCACGCTGTACTCGGGATAGGGCTGCACCTCGAGGGTGTACACCCCATCGGACAGCCACCGGACCGCGGCGGCGCGCACCTGCGCCGCGGCGGCGGCCCCGATCCGGCGCTGCTGTACCTGATAGAGATCCGGCCGGCCGGCGAACACCTCTCCCCGCGCCAGCACGTCGGACTTGCCGCCGAACCCGCCGATCCGCTCCACGCCGCGAATGAACCCCGCCTGCCACGTGGTGCGAGCCCGCTGCAGCTCGGCGGCCGTGGGGCCGCCGGAGAGGAAGCGCGCCAGCTCGCGGTCGAGCGCCTGCTCCACCCGGGCGGGGTCCACCCCGGGACGCACGCCGGCCTCGATGGTGAACAGCCCGCCGATCTCGCGCAGATCGAGGGAGGCGTTCACATCGGACGCGATCTGCTCATCGTAGACCAGCCGCTTATAGAGTCGTGACGATTTGCCGGTGCTCAGCACCGAGGCCGCCAGCGTGAGGTAGTCGCCGTCGGCCGAGCTCCACTGGGGGACGTTCCAGACCTTGTAGATCCGGGGCTGGGGGACGCGGTCCTGCATGACGCCCCGCTGACTCCCCGTACGCTTGGCGATCCACACCTCCTGCCGCGCGACCGGCGGGCCCGCGGGGATGTCGCCGAAGTAGCGCTCGACTTTTTCCTTCGCCGTCTTCGCGTCCACGTCACCGGCGAGCACGATGACCGCGTTCGCGGCGCCGTAGTAGGTCTGAAACCACTCCTTCACGTCGTCCAGCGACGCCGCGTTCAGGTCCTCCATCGAGCCGATGGTGGTCCAGGAATACGGGTGATTGGCGGGGTAGAGCTTCGGGGTGAGGAAGTCCCACACCTTGCCGTAGGGCTCGTTCTCGCCCTGGCGCTTCTCGTTCTGCACCACCCCGCGCTGCTCATCGAGCTTGGCCTGGGTGATCGCCCCGGTGAGGTGCCCCATCCGGTCCGACTCGAGCCAGAGCGCCAGGTCGAGCGCGGGCGTGGGCACGTTCTCGAAGTAGTTGGTGCGGTCCTCGTTGGTGGTGCCGTTGAACTCGGTCGCGCCCGCCCGTTCGAGCGGGTCCATGAACTCCTTGTCCCAGTGCTCGCTCCCGTTGAACATCAGGTGCTCGAACAGATGGGCGAACCCGGTGCGCCCCGGCCGCTCGTTCTTCGAGCCGACGTGATACCAGACGTTGACCGCCACGATCGGCGCCTTGTGGTCCTCGTGGACGATGAGCGTCAGGCCGTTGGACAGCGTGAACCGCTCGTACGGAATCGTGACGGGCGACTGGGCAGCCGCGGGAGCGATGACCGGCGCGGCCGTGAGAACGGCGCCGACGAGCAGGGTGGTACGTCCGAACACGAAAATCTCCTGAGCGGCTACCCCGCCGCGGACCGTGCGGGCGGCGCGCTGTTGAGCCGAAGCCAGTAGCGTCCCACCTCGGCGAGCGTCCGCGACAGCTCGGGGTAGCCGACCGGTTTGCAGACGCAGCTGTTGGCGCCGGCCTGGTAGCACTGGGCGACTTCGCGGGTCTCGTCGGACGAGGTGAGCACGACGACGGGCACGGTGGCCGTGCGCGGCCCGGCGCGCAGGGCGCGCAGCACCTCGATCCCGTCGAGCCGCGGCAGCTTGAGCCCGAGGAGCACCAGACGGGGCAGCGCGGCGCCGAGTCGGTGGCGGAACGTGCCGCGCGCGAGCAGGTAGTCGAGCGCCTCCTCGCCGTCGCGCGCCACGCCCACGCGGTCGCGCGGCACCAGCTCGGACACCGATCGGAGCAGGAGTTCCGCCTCGGCTGGATCGTCCTCGACTATGAGGACGTCCGTCTCGTCGGCGAGGCGCGGGGGCTCGGACATCCGCTCAGGATTGAGCGGTGGGCGTGGCGCGGCGGCGGGGAGGCAATGGGGGCACGCGATCCGGCTGCGCCCGTTCCGCCTGGGCGCGCTCGGGAAGCTCGGAGGCGGCGGGCGCGCCCAGGGTGATGTAGAAGGTCGCGCCGCCGTCGGGCGCCGACTCCGCCCAGACGCGTCCGCCGTGCTTCTGGGCTACCCGTTGGACCAGCGCGAGGCCGGCGCCGTTCCCCTCGAACTCGTCGGCCCGATGCAGCCGCTGGAACATCCCGAACAGCTTGCCGGCATACGCCATCTTGAAGCCCACCCCGTTGTCCTGCACCGCGAGGCCGGCCTGGCCTTCGTGCTCGATCGGCCGGACCGTGATCACGGCCGGGTCGCGCGGCCCGGTGAACTTGACGGCGTTGGAGAGCAGGCTCTCGAGCGCGATCCGCACCAACGTCGGGTCGGCCTCGACGGTGGGCAGCGGCTGGATGCGCCACTCGATGTGTCGGGTGCCGGTTTCGGACTCGAGCCGGCTCACCACGTCCTGCGCGAGCATGTCGAGGTCCACGGGACGGCGCAGTACCTCCTGCCGCGACACCCGGCCCAGCCGCACCAGGTCGTCCACCAGCCCGGCGAGCCGGCCGCTCGCCTCGCCGATGCGGCGCGCGTAGTGCCGCACGGCGGGATCGAGGGCCGAGCCCGCATCCTCGAGGAGGAGCTGACTGAACCCTCCGATGTGCCGCAGCGGATCGCGCAGGTCATGGGCCACGGCGTACAGCATCGTCTCGATCTCGGCGGTGGCCGCGCGGAGCGCCGCGTTGCGCTCGGCCAGGCGGCGCTCGAGGTCGGCGCTCTGGCGGCCGAGCTCCTCGCGCAGCCGCGCCTGCTGGAACGCGTAGCCGAGCGGGGGTGCGATGTCGGCGACGAGCTCCCGGTGCTCCTGCGTGAAGCCGCGCGGCCTGGAGGACGCGAGTACGATCTCGCCGACCAGCTCGGAATCGGCCAGCAGCGGAACCGCGAGCAGGCTGCGCATCCCGTCGTTCTGGAGCAGCCGGATGAAGGGCGACGGGGTCTCCACCTGAGCCAGGTCGTCGATGGCCCGCGCCACCCCCTGGCGCAGCACGTCGGCCGAGGCCAGGTCGTCGAGCGGCAGCGTCGAAGGCGTGAGCGGCGACCCGCCGGCCTCGCCGGCCACGATCTGGCCCTGCTCCCGTGGAAGGTCGAACAGGATCACCCGCGAGTCGTAGCCGGGCGCGAGCCGGTGCAGTCGCGCAACCGCGGCACGGCCGATCTCCGCGGTGGAGCGCGCGGCGAGCACGGCTCCGTCCAGGTCGTGCAGGACGGCGAGCCGCTCGGCGGAGCGGCGGAGCCGCTCTTCCAGGCGCTTGCGCTCGGAGATGTCGACGACCATGCCGACCGTGCCCGCGGGCGCTCCGTCCGGCCCGGCGATCGCGCCCATGGACACCAGCCCCCAGAGCTCCGCACCGTCGTGCCGCCGGAAGCGGAGGTCGTGCATCTCGCCGGCGGGATCGGGGCGCGCGAGGACGCGCCGCGCGCCCGCGCGCGCCGTCGCGTCGAGGAAGTCGTAGATCGGGCGGCCGATCAGGGCGCCGTTCTCGTACCCGAGCAGGTCCACCATCCGCTGGTTCGCGTAGGCGATGGCGCCGTGCTCGTCGCCGATCCAGATCCCCTCCGGTGCCCCGTCCACCAGCCCCTTGAACCGCTGCTCCGCTTCCTGGAGTGCGCTGGTGCGCTCCTCCAGCCGCGCCTGGCGGCCCTCGAATGCTGCCGCGCGCTCGAGCGCCGGTCCGACGAGGCCACCGAGCAGCCGCAGCGCCTTGGCGTCACGATCGCTGAACGCCCCCCGCTCGGGCGCGAGGACCTCGAGCACGCCGAGCGTCCGCTGCTCGTCCTTGAGGGGCACCGCCAGGGCCGAGCGCCCCCCCCGCTCACGATAGCGATCCGGGTCGAGCCGGGGATCGGCAGTTGCGTCGTCGGAGCGCTGGAGCTCACCGGTGCGGGCGCACAGCCCCGCAAGCTCGCTCTGGGGCGGCAGCGGCTCGTCTTCTCGGAGCACGGCCACCGACACATCGGCGGCGCCCGTGAGCGCCCGGGCCCGTTCGGCGATGACGCGGAGCACGGTGGCGGAGTCGGTGCCGGCGGCGGCCACCGCCTGCTGCACCTCGATGATGGCCTGGAAGAGCTCGGCGTCCTGCCGCATCTCCTCTTCGGCCAGCTTGCGCTCGGTGATGTCGAATTCGGTGCCCAGATAGCCGATCTGTTGGTCCTGCTCGTCGCGCAACGGCTCCCATGCACTGGCGCACCAGCGCACCTGCCCGGAGCGGTTGACCAGCCGGTACTCCTGGTCTCGCAGCGAACCGCCGGCCGCCAACCGCTCCCACTCGGCCAGCAGGGCAGGCCGGTCGTCGGAATGCACGTACTGGAGGAACTCCTGGTCGCGGAGGTCCTCCTCGAGGTGACCGGTGAGTCGCTCGAAGGCGGGGTTCACGAAGGTGAGCCGGAGATCCATGTCGTAGGCGATCACGCCTTCGCGCATGGTGGCGGTGATCGTCCGGAGCTGGCCCAGGGCGGTGGCCGCACGCTGCTCGGCCCGGCGCCGCCCGCGCCGCTCGAACACCCACACCAGCAGAAGCGCCAGCGCCAGCACGCCCGCGCCTGCGGCGGCCCAGAAGGCCGGGGGGAGGTGCTCGAGGTCTGAGAGGGCAGGGACCACGGCTGCAACCCTTGGCGCGGCGGATGTGAGGGAGCTTGGTTGGACGGAAGATAGTGCGGAAAGTCGAGGGTGGGGAAGGACGGAGGGACGGAGTCCCTCAGCCCTTGCGCCCCTCCGCCGCCCCCTCCAGCACCTGCCTCACCGTGCGCAGCAACCGGTCCAGCGAGAAGGGCTTCTCCAGGAACTGGATCCCCGGCTCCAGCAGCCGATGGCGCTGGATCGAGCCGTCGCTGGTGCCCGAGATGTACAGCAACTTGATGGCTGGGCGGTGGATACCGAGCCGGGCGGCGAGCTCGCGCCCGCTCATCTGCGGCAGGAGCATGTCGGTGATGAGCAGATGGATGTGCCCGGGGTGGCGGTCGGCGATCGCGGTGGCCGACTGGGCGTCGGCCGCGGCGAGCACCGTGTAGCCTACCCGCTGCAGCACCCGCCGGGCCAGCTCACGCACCTGCTCCTCGTCCTCGACCAGGAGGATGGTCTCGGAGCCGCCGGGAGGCGTCTCGCGCGACTCGCCGACCGCGCCGCTCCCCTCATGGCGCGGCAGGTAGATGGTGAACACCGTGCCGCGATCGGGCTCGCTGGACACCTCGATGTGGCCGCCGCTCTGCTTGATGATGCCGTACACCGAGGCCAGACCGAGCCCGCCTTCGCCGGCTTCGTCCGCGCCGGAGAACGGCTCGAAGATCCGGCCGAGCGCCGACCGCTCGATGGGGCGGCCGGTGTCGCGCACCTCGAGGATCACGTAATTGCCCGGCCGCAGGCTCTGGGGCCGATGGGCTGCCCCGGGCTCTACCCGCTCCTGCCGCGTAATGAGCTCGACTGTGCCGCCCTCCGCCATGGCATCGCGGGCACGCGTGCAGAGCTGGGTCAGCACCTGGTCGAGCTGATTGGGGTCGGCGATGACAGCGTCGAGGTCGCGGCCCTGCGTGGCGACGAGGCGCACCCGCGCCCCCACCAGCCGCCGCATCGCCGAGAGCCGCCCGGCGACCACCCGGTTCAGGTCGAGCACCCGGGGGGTGAGGACCTGTCGGCGACTGAAGGCCAGGAGCTGCCGGGTGAGGCTCGCGGCCCGGTCGGCCGAGCGCTGGATCTGCGCGAGGTCCTCACGCCCGAGCGCGGAGAGGCCGGGCTCCTCCTGCAGCAGCGCCACGTGCCCGATGATCCCGGTCAACAGGTTGTTGAAGTCGTGCGCCACCCCGCCGGCAAGCTGACCGATCGCCTGCGCGCGCTCGGCACGCACCAGCCGCTGCTCGAGCTCGCGGCGGTCGGTCACGTCGATCGAGCAGCCCACCAGGCCGAGGAACGCTCCGTCGGGGCCGTGCCGCGGCGCGGCCGTATCGTGCAGCCAGCGGTACTGGCCGTCATGGCGCCTGGCGCGGTACTCCACTTCGAGCGGTTGCCGGGTGAGCAGCGCGGTGCGAACGCGCTCCACGTAGGCGGCGCGGTCGTCCGGGTGGAGCCGGTCGGTCCAGCCGCCGTCCAGCTCCGCGGCGACGGGGCGGCCGGTGAACTCGAGCCACCGGCCGTTCACGTAGTCGCAGGTGCCGTCCGCCGTCACCGTCCAGACGATGAGGGGCAGCGCTTCGTAGCCGGGCCGCAGGTCGGCGGCACCCGGCTCGTGGACCGAGGCGTGGAGGTCGTGCGGCAGGGCCAAGGGAAAGGCTCCAGCAGGCTGCCGGATTTGGGGGAGTAGGTCGCCTAATCTCGCGCGCGATGCCGGACGCGGCAAGACCGGTGCCGCTGGCGAGCGGTCCCGGCCGCCTCTACTCTTGTGCATGCCGTTCCTCGATACCGAGCGCCAGCGGGCGGCCACACTGATCCTCGTGCTGGGGATCGGCGTGGCCTGGGCGCTCTGGCCCTTCAGTACGGGGCTGCTTGGCGCGGTGGTGTTGTACGTGGTGTTCGCCCCGGCTTACCGCGGGCTCATGGAGCTCCGGGTCAAGCCCGGGATCGCGGCCGGGATCGTCGTGGTGCTGGCCCTCGTGCTGGTGGTGGGGCCGGGCATCTCGTTCGTGGGACTCGTCGCCAACGAGGCGCAGGCGATGGCGTCGGGCGTCATCAAGAGCCCGCTCCTCGCGCGCCTCCGCGAGCTCCGCCTCGGCCCCTACGACATCGGCGCGCAGATCGAGACGCTGGGCTCCCAGGTGGTGAGCTGGGTCGGCAGCAGCGCCCTCAGCGTGGTCGGCACCGCCACCCGGCTCGGCATCCAGCTCACCATCGCCTTCTTTGGGCTGTTCTACCTGCTCCTCGCGCCGACGGGCGCCTGGTCGGCGGTGCGGCCGTTCATCCCCTTCTCGGCCGCGAATGCGGAGCAGCTGCGCGTCCGCTTCCGGGACGTGACCTTCTCCACCCTCGTGGGCACCGGACTCACCGCCGCCGTCCAGGGGCTGCTGGTGGGGCTGGCGTTCGCGGCCGCCGGGCTCTCGAACGCGCTGTTCTGGGGGGTGGTGACGATCATCCTGTCCATTCTGCCGGTGGTGGGCAGCGGGCTGGTCTGGGTGCCCGCCGTGGCGGCGCTCGGCATCGAGGGCCGCTACGGCTGGGCCGTGGCGCTCGCCATCTGGGGGGTGCTCGTGGTGGGCAACGTGGACAACGTGATCCGGCCGTTCGTCTACCGCCGCTGGGCCCGGATCCATCCCTTCATCACGGTCCTGGGCGCCTTCGCCGGGATCAACTGGTTCGGGCTGCTCGGCCTGCTGATCGGACCGCTGGCCATCTCCTACTTCTTCGAGCTGATCCGGATGTATCGCGAGGAGTTTCTCGACCGCGAGGAGTCTGCGGCGGTCTAGCGAGCACCCCGGATCGCGTCATCGAGCCGCTCGACCATCGCTCGTGCCGCGTCCCGCAGGTCGAGCAGCTCGCGCTGGTCGGCGCCGAGCGTCCCGGTGTCGAGGTCGGTGGTGAGGCCGCGGCAGATCTCCGTGGCCCGGCGCAGCTTGAACTTCCGCAGCACCGCATCGGGATCGGGCGAGCCGGCGGCCGTGATCACCGCCCACAATCGGAGCCTGGCGTCGTCGATGGCGCTCTTGAGGTCGTCCAGGCCGTCCTGCGGCAGGTGGCCCTGCCGCAGTTTGGCCTCGATGGATTGCACGGTGGCGCGCATCGCGGCCACCGGACTCTGCGATGGGTAGTCGGCCATCGTGCAATAGTGGCACCCCACTCCTGCCGGGGCAATGGTCCGGGCGCGCGCTATCTTGCGGCATGCCCTTGTCACAATCGCTGGTGCCCGCACCCACGAGGGAAGTCAGGGTCACGTGAGCGTCGAGACGCCCTGCAGTCGTGGGCCCTCGACTTCGGTCTTTGTTCTCTTTCGCGCGTCGCAGTCCGCATCCCATGGTATGCACGCGCGTGTGCGCGCGGCTCCCCGGCGCCTGGCGCCGTCTCCCCTCCCCTGGTCGGCCCGCGCCAGTCCGGCCGGCCCATCACGTCGAGGACCTATGTGATGCTCTCCACCGCCATGGAACATGAGCGGCTCCTCATCGCCCAACGCCTGCTCTCCGAGATCGAACGCCGTCACGGACTTCCGCACCCCACACAACGCGAGCGTCACCCCGTCATCATGGACCGTTTTCTGGCCGTCTACCTCCCCGAAGCCCGGGAAGGCGAGCCGGTCCCCCAGACGCTGGAGTACGCCTTCGCTCCGCGCCTGAGCGACGCGCTCGACCTCCTGCGTGACGTCGTCACCGAATCGGAGGACGGCTGCGGCGCGGCCCTGTACGTGCACGACCTCGACACCGGCGTGATCTCGGAGGGCCGGGAGACGAGCTGACCGCTCCTCCCTCATGACAGGCCCAGGCGAGCGCGCCCCCGACCCGCGGCGCGCTCGCCTCGTGCATTGAACGGCGCTCGTGCATGCGCGGCGGAAACCCGGGCACACGGTGGTCCGTCGTTCTTCCAGCCATGTCGCTCCACTCACGTCATCTCCTGGTGGGCGCGCTCGCCGTGCTGCTGCCCTGAGCCGGCACGTACCAAACTTCACCACGAGGTGATCCATGCTCCTGCTGCGCTTCACCGCCGGCGCGCTCGCCGCGCTGCCCCTCGCCTCCGTACCCGTGCCGGTGCGGCACGCGCCGGCGATCCTCGAGTACGTCATCCCGCGCTCCGGCAACTTCCCCCACGATCCGGCGGTCGCGGCCGACGGCAGCATCTGGTACACCGATCAGCGCAACAGCTACATCGGGCATCTCGACCCCGAGACCGGGAAGATCGTGGACTATCCCACGCCCACACCCGGCTCGGGGCCGCACGGGATCACCGTCGCCCCCGACGGACAGGTGTGGTACACCGGACAGGGCGCGGGCGTGCTCGGCCGCGTGGACCCGAAGAGCGGTCGGATCGCCGAGTTCCCGCTCCCGGCCGCCGCCAGGAACCCGCACACGCCGGTGTTCCACGGGAGTCGCGTCTGGTTCACCGACGCGAACAACAACAGTTACGGCCAGCTCGATCCCGCCACGGGGAAGGCGACCGTCTATACCGCGCCGACGCCCAACTCCGTCCCCTACGGCATCGTCCCCGCGGGCGACGGCTCGCTCTGGATCGCGATGCTCGGCACCAACAAGCTGGGCCGGGTAGACCCGGCCACGGGTCGCATGCGCGAGTTCGAGCTGCCGGCGAAGGACGCACGGCCGCGGCGGCTGCAGGTGGCGGGCGACGGCACCGTGTGGTACACCGACTACGGCCGCGGCTACCTCGGTGCGCTCGACCCGCGGACCGGCAGGGTGCGCGAGTGGCGCTCGCCGTCCGACAACGCGGGGCCGTACGGGATCGCGATCGGCACCGACGGCCGCATCTGGTACTGCGAGTCGCGCACCGGGACGATGGTGGCCTTCGATCCGAAGACCGGGAAGATGGAGACCGTGCCGATCCCGACCGCGGGCGCGATCGTGCGGCACATGGAGACCGACAGCACGCGCAACCGGATCTGGCTCGCGCTGAGCGGGACGGGACGGCTGGGAAAGCTCGAGCTCGGCGCGCGGTGATCCGCGCGATCGCACTGACGCTCACGGCGGCGCTCGCGCTCGCGCCCCCGGCGGCGGCGCAAGGCGAGCACCACGACCCGCGGCTCCAGCGCGAGCTGAGTGCGGCCGTCGCCGGTTTCCGCGGACAGGTCGGGGTGTATGTACGGCACCTGCGCACCGGCGCCGTGGCCGCCGTCGCCCCCGACGATACCTTCCCGACCGCCAGCATGATCAAGGTGCCGATCATGGTCGGCGTGTTCGCCGCGATCGAGCGGGGCGCGTTCGCCTTCAACGACACCGCGCCCGAGCCGCGGGAGCTGGCGAAGTATCCCGAGGACGACATCCTCGCGGGGCTCAGCGACACGGCGAGGATCACCGTGGGCCGGCTGCTCACGCTCAGCCTCACCTACAGCGACAACTCCGCCTCGCTCTGGCTGCAGAAGCTCGCGGGTACCGGCACGGCCATCAACGAGTGGCTCCGGCAGCGCGACTTCGCCGTCACCCGCGTCAACGCCCGCACGCCCGGCCGGGAAGCCGACTACGAGCGCTGGGGCTGGGGCCAGACGACTCCGCGGGAAATGGCACGGCTCCTCACCCTCATCCGCCAGGGCAGGGCGGTGAGTCCCGCCGCGAGTCAGGAAATGTACCGCCACCTCACCCGGAGCTACTGGACCGGCGAAGCCCTCTCGCAGCTCCCACCCACCGTGCAGGCGGCCTCCAAGCAGGGCGCGGTGGACCAATCGCGCTCCGAGGTGGTGCTGGTCAACGCGCCCTCGGGAGACTACGTCTTCTGCGTCATCACCAAGGATCAGCAGGACGAACGCTGGACGCCGGACAACGAGGGCTACGCCCTCCTCCGCCGGGTCTCGGCGCTGCTCTGGCGCTATTTCGAGCCGGGGCACCCGTGGCACCCCGCGCCGGGCGCGGCGGCGTTCAAGCCCTGACACCTGGCGGGCCTTGCGTCGCGCCGCGGTGTTTGCATATTTATGCATTATGCACGCCCGCGGCCCGCTGGCGCTCGCCTTCTCCGGCGGGCTCGATACCTCCTTTTGCGTCCCCCGCCTCGCCGACGACGGCTGGGCGGTGCACACCGTGTACGTGGACACCGGCGGCTCCTCGGCCGAGGAGCGCGCGGCCATCCGTCGGCAGGCCGAGGCGGTCGGCGCGGTGTCGCACTGCGAGATCGACGCCCGCGCGCGAGTCTACGACCGGTTCGTCCGCTACCTGATCCAGGGAAACGTGCTCCGCGGCGAGGTCTACCCGCTGAGCGTCGCCGCCGAGCGCACCCAGCAGGCGTTGTCGGTCGTGGAAGCGGCGCGCCGGCTGGGGGCGAAGGCGGTGGCACACGGCTCGACCGGCGCCGGGAACGATCAGGTGCGGTTCGACGTCGCCTTGCGCGTGCTCGCGCCCGACCTCGAGATCGTCACTCCCATCCGCGACCTCGGCATCCGGCGCGAGGAGGCGATCGCGGATCTCGAAGCGCGCGGGCTTCCCGTGCCCGCCCGGGCCGGCGCCTACTCGGTCAACCGCGGCCTGTGGGGAACCACCTGGGGCGGCGGCTGGACCCACGACACCTGGGCGGGGCCGCCCGCCGAGCTGATCGATCCGCCGGCCGATGCGCCGGCGCCGCGCGAAATCGTGCTCGCGTGGGACTCGGGCCTGCCTGTGGCGCTCCACGGCGAGCCGCTCGATGGGCCGGCGCTCGTGGCGCGGCTGAACGACATGTGTGATGCGTACGGGATCGGCCGCAACATCCACGTGGGCGAGACCGCGCTCGGCATCAAGGGCCGGATCGGCTTCGAGGCGGGCGCGGCGCTGCTCCTCATCGGCGCGCACCGGGAGCTCGAGAAGCTCGTCCTCACGCGCTGGCAGACCTTCTGGAAGGACCAGCTCGGCCGCTTCTACGGCGACCGGCTGCACGAGGGGCAGTACTTCGACCCCGCCCTGCGCGACATCGAGGCACTGATCACCAGCTCCCAGGCCCGAGTCGCCGGCGAGACCCGCGTGCGCCTCATGCCCGGCCGCTTCCAGGTAGTCGGCACCCGGAGTCCTCACTCGATGATGGACCCCGCCGTCGCGACCTACGGCGAAGAGAACCGGCTCTGGACCGGCGACGAGGCCCGGGCCTTCGCGCGGGTCTCCGCCGTGCCCTCGCTGCTGGCCGCACGCGCGGCGGGCGCCACTGCTGAATTCACCACGGAAGCACGGAAGGCACGGAGGTGACACGGAAGGGACAGCGGAACAGCTCGGGGAGCGGAGCCCACAACAACAGCTTTGTTGTTGTCCGGATCCAGGGAACGCTTCCGGATCCGCGTCCTTCCGTGAAACCTCCGTGTCTTCCGTGCTTCCGTGGTGACGCTACGCGAACCATTCCGCCGTCAACGGAGCTCAACCGATGGTCGTAACCACCCGCGTCCGCCTGGACCGGATCAGCAGTTCCACCCGCAATGCCGCACTGCCCACGGAGGTCATCGTGGGTGGGGAGATCGTGGCCGCGGAAGGCTACGTGCTCGCGGTGCGCGTCCTCGAGGACAAGTCCACCTACAACACCATCGAGGACGTGACCGGGCGGATGCTCTCCCTTCGCGCGGGCGACGTGCTCGCGGGCACCCTCGGCACCCGCCGCGCGCTGCGCGGCTACGCCGGCGTGGTGCCCTCGCACATCGCCGTGGGTGACACCATCGAGGTCCTCAACCTCGGCGGGATCCTGGGCCGCTGCACGTCCGTCAACCCCGACATCGGACCCCCGTTCCGCGCCGAGGTGCTGGGCGCGATTCTGGCCTTCCCCGAGCTCGGTGATCGCATCGGCCGGCCCGCCCACATCCGCGACCGCGCCGTTCCTCCCGCCGACACGCTCGAGGCGCAGATTCCCGTGATCTACGTCGCGGGCACCTGCATGAACGCGGGCAAGACCGTCGCGGCCACCGAGCTGGTGCGCGGGCTCGCGCGCGGTGGCCTGCGGGTGGCCGCGGCCAAGCTCACCGGCGTCTCCCTCATGCGCGACGCGCTCTCGATGCGCGACGCCGGCGCCGTCTCGGCGCTCACCTTCAACGACGTCGGCATCGCGAGTACGCACGCGGGCGTCACCGTGAGCACGGCCAAGGGGATCTTCAACCGGCTCGCGGCCTCGAAGCCCGACGTGATCGTGGCCGAGCTGGGCGACGGAATCCTGGGTGAGTACGGCGTGCAGGACATCCTGCACGATCCGGAGCTGATGCAGGTCGGCGCGGCTTACGTGATGGCCGCGCCCGACCCGGTGGCGTGCTGGGGCGCCGCCGAGCTGATGCGCCGCGAATTCGATCTTCCCATCACCGCCGTCACCGGGCCCGCCACCGACAACGAGGTGGGTCTGGTGTACATCACCACGGGCCTCGGTCTGCCCGCGCACAATGCGCGGAGAGATGCCGCGGGGCTCGTCGGAGCGGTGCGGGAGGCGGTAGAGCAGTGGACGGAGCGACGGAGTGACGGAGCGACGGAGAGTGACAGCGCACCGGGCGGTGTGCCGTTCCCCTCCGTCGCTCCGTCGCTCCGTCTCTCCGTCGCCCCGCGGCCATGAAGGTCTCCGTCCTCGGCGCCGCGGGCTACGCCGGCGGCGAGCTGCTCCGCCTCCTGCTCCAGCATCCGGCCGTGACCGAATGCGTGGCCACCAGCAGAAGCCAGGGCGGGAAGCCGATCGGGGAGGTGCACCCGGCGCTCGCGCCGGCGACCGATGCGCGGTTCTCCGGCGCCTCGCCGGGCGAGGCCGCGCGGGGCCGGGACGTGGTGTTCCTCTGCCTCGAGCACGGCGAGTCGTCCCGCGTGGCGGCCGAGGTGTTCGACGCCAGGCCGGGGCTCGTGGTGGATCTGGCGGCGGACTTCCGGGTCCACGATCCGCGCCTGTACGAGCGCTACTACGGCCCGCATGCCGCGCCCGAGCTGGTACACCGATTCACCTACGGTCTCGCCGACGTGGTCGGCTGCCGGCTGCGCGGGGCCTCCGCCATCGCGGCGCCGGGCTGCTTCGCGACCGCGGCGCAGCTCGCGCTCTACCCGCTGGCGCGCGCGGGACTGGGGCTGACGCCGTCGCTCTTCGCCATCACCGGCTCGAGCGGCGCCGGCGTGAAGCCGCGCCCTACCACACACCACCCGATGCGGGCGCACAACCTGTTCGCGTACTCGGTCATGGGCCACCGTCATGAAGCGGAGGTGCTGGAGTCGTGGCGGGTGTGGACCGGGCGCCCCGAGGCCAGGGCGCGGGTCATGGTTCATTCGGGGCCGTTCGTGCGCGGCATCTACCTGACGCTGCACGCCAGCCTTCCGGCCGCCGCCCGCGGGACCGAGCCGGGCGCCGTGGCGGAGCGATTCCGCGAGGCGTACCGCGACCGGCCCTTCGTCCGGGTGCTCGATGCGCCGCCCGAGCTGACGCACGTCGTGGGTACCAACTACGCGCTGCTGCACGCCGTCCAGAGCCCGGACGGCGAGGAGATCCAGGTGATGGTGGCGATCGACAACCTCGTGAAAGGCGCCGGCGGCCAAGCGATCCAGGCGATGAATCTCGCCCTTGGCATCGACGAGCGCGCCGGGCTCACCGCCGCGGGGATCTATCCGTGCTGACCCAGCCCGCACCGGCCGCATTGCTTCCGGTCTACGCGCAGTTCCCGATCCGTCCGGTTCGGGGCCGCGGCTCATGGCTCGTCGACGAGGACGGCGCCGAGTGGCTCGATGCCTACGGCGGACACGCGGTGGCCTCGACCGGCCACAGCCATCCGGACGTGGTCCGCGCCATCGCCGAGCAGGCGGAGCGGCTGCTGTTCTATTCCACCGCCGTGCCGCTGCCGCAGCGCGAGGCGCTGGCCGAGAAGCTGGCCGAGCTCTGTCCCGAGCCGCTGGGCCGGGTGTTCTTCTGCAACTCGGGCGCGGAGGCCAACGAGAACGCGCTGCACCTCGCGCGTCGCCACACCGGCCGGCAGACGATCGTGTCACTCCGCGGCGGATGGCACGGGCGCACCGCCGCGACGCTCGCCTGCACTGACGGCGCGCGCTATGAGGAGGCGGCGCGCCGGGCGGGCGTCCCGCTCAGCCGCAAGGTGCCGTTCGACGACATCGCCGCGCTCGACGCCGCGGTGGACGACACGGTCGCGGCGATCCTGGTCGAGCCGATCCAGGGCTTCGCCGGGGCGCGCGACTGCTCGCCGGAGTTCCTCCGCGCCGCGCGCCGGCTGTGCGACGAGCGCGGTGCTGTGCTCCTCTTCGACGAGGTGCAGTGCGGCGTCGGCCGCTGCGGCGCCTTCAGCGCGGCGGAGGCGGTTGGCGTGACGCCCGATGCGCTCACCTTCGCAAAGGGGCTGGCGGGGGGGCTCCCGATTGGCGCGGTGGTCGCGAGTCCGCGGCTCACCGATTCGCTCGTACTCGGCGATCTTGGCAGCACCTTCGGCGGGGGGCCGGTGCCCTGCGCCGCCGCGCTCGCCAACATCGAAGTGATCGAGCGCGAGGGGCTCATCGCCAA
>DASUXW010000195.1:0-2673 GCA_036377715.1 Gemmatimonadales bacterium | reverse complement strand
GTCTCCGACGAGCGGATCGCCGAGGTGCTCCGCTCCATGACCTCGGCCCAGCAGGCCTGCGAGACCCTGCTGCAGGAGGCGCTCGACGGGGGCGGGACCGACAATATCACCGTCGTGGTCGGGCGGGCGGTGCCGCGGGTGAAATGATCCGGCGGGGCCTGCGTCAGCAGTGGTGAAGGCCGCGATGGACGGCTCAATCACCCAAGGACGCAAGGAGACCACGATGTCCGACACCACCGCCACGACCCAGACCTGCCCCTGCGGCTGCACCTGCTCCTGCGGCGCCGAGTGCCCCTGCGCCGTGGCTCCCTGCAACTGCGGCTGCGGTTGCGAGTAACGACCGAGGCGACACCTGCCCGGCGGCTGGCCTGCCCCGGGCGGGGCGCCTATCGTACGGTCCCATGACTCACCCGCTTCCATCCCTCAGTGCCGATGCCCCGGAGCGCGACCCGGGTGCCCCCGAGGTGCTCCGGCTCCTGCTGGCCAACCACGACCGGTTCCTGGGCTTCCTCGAGCGGCGGGTGGGCTCGCGCGACGAGGCGGAGGACATCCTGCAGGATGCGTTCGTCCGGAGCGTGGACCGCGCGGGCTCGCTGCGGGACGCGGAGTCGGCCACGGCCTGGTTCTACCGCGTGCTCCGGAACGCCGTCATCGACCACTATCGCCGGGAGGGGACCCGGAGCCGGGCGGTCGAGCGGCTCGCGGCGGAGGCCGAGGGGTCACCGGGGCCCGACGAGGAGCTCGAGCGCGCCGCCTGCGCCTGCGTGACCGCCATGGTGGACACGCTCAAGCCCGAGTACGGCACCGCGATCCGTCGGGTGGACCTGGAGGGGCAGACCGTGCGCGGCTTCGCGGAGGAGGCGGGAATCACGCCGACCAACGCGGGCGTCCGGCTGCACCGCGCGCGCGAGGCGCTGCGCCGGCAGCTTGCCCGGAGCTGCGGAACGTGCCTGGAGCACGGCTGCCTCGACTGTACCTGCGGCGGGGCGCCGGGGGCCGCGGGCACCTGCTGACACCTGCCGCCCGCGCCGGCGCGGCGCTCGTGCTGGCAGCGGCAGCGGCGGCACCGCTCGGGGCGCAGGCTGGGCCCACCGGTTCGAGCGCGTCGCTCGCCTCCCCAGGCATCTCGGAAGCGCTGGCGCGGCACCGCGCCGCCACCATCGGCGGCGTGCGCTATGACCTGCGCCTCGACGTCACCGCGCGCGACAGCGCCACCGGTCGGGTGACGGTTCGCTTCGCCCGCTCGGACTCGGGCGACGCGATCCTCGACTTCCGCGGGCGCCGGCTCACCGCTGCGCGAGCCAACGGGCGCGCCATCCCCGATTTTGCCCCACGCAATGGCCACCTGATCGTTCCCGCCCCGCTGCTCCGGCCGGGTGAGAACACGGTCGAGCTCGCCTTCGTCGCCGACATCGCGCCGGCCGGCGCGAGCATCATCCGCGCGGACGACAGGACCGACGGGAGCGTGTACCTCTACACCCTGCTCGTCCCCGCGGACGCGAACCAGCTCTTTCCCTGCTTCGACCAGCCCGACCTCAAGGCTCGCGTCCGTCTCGCGCTCACGGCGCCCGCGGCCTGGTCGCTGGTCGCGAACGGCCCCGTGGCCTCGGCCGATACCTCGGCCGATGGGCGAACGGTGGCGACCGCATTCGCCGAGACGAAGCCGATCAGCACGTATCTCATCGCGTTCGCAGCGGGGCCATGGGAGCACGCGAGCGCGACCCGCGACGGGCGCACGATCACCGCTTACGTTCGCCGCTCGCGCGCCACGGAGGTCGATCTCGACACGCTGCTCGCGCTCAACCACGGGGCGCTCGAGTGGATGGAACGGTGGTTCGGGCGGCCCTATCCGTTCGGGAAATTCGACTTCGTGCTCGCGCCCGCGTTCCCGTTCGGCGGAATGGAGCACCCGGGCGCGGTGTTCTATAGCGAGGATCGGTTCATCTTCCGCGAGCGGCCCACGCTCACGCGCAGGCTGGCGCGATACTCGACCGTGCTGCACGAGGTGGCGCACCAGTGGTTCGGCGACCTCGTCACCATGCGCTGGTTCGACGACCTCTGGCTCAAGGAAGGCTTTGCCACGTTCATGGCGGCCAAAGCGCTGGCCGATCTGGACCCGTCGGCCGGCGCCTGGAAGGCGTTCTACCTGGGCAACAAGCCTTCGGCGTACGCGGTGGACCGCACCGCGGGCACGACGCCGCTCTGGCAGGCGCTCGGCAACCTCGATCAGGCCAAGAGCAACTACGGCGCGATCGTCTACAACAAGGCGCCCGCGGTGCTCAAGCAGCTCGAGTACCTGGTGGGGGACTCGGCGTTCCAGGCGGGCATCCGTGGCTTCCTCGCGCGCCACGCCTATGCCCACGCCACCTGGCGCGACCTGCTCGGCGCCGTGGGCGACTCGGCGGGGCGGGAGCTGGACGAGTTCGGACGGGAGTTCATGCTGCGGGCGGGGGTGCCCGTCGTCGAGCAGCGGGTGATGGTACGGGACGGGCGGATCGAGCGGCTGGAACTCGTGCAGCGGCCGGCCGTACCGCGGACATCGGAGCTCGGCTGCGCCGACGGGCGCAGCGGTCAGCATCGCGATCCTGCCGGCTCGTGCATGGATGGGACGCCGTGGCCCGGAGCAATTTCTGACTCCACCTGGACCGAGCGCACGCAGGTCATGCTCGCCTA